>WBOU01000002.1:0-300000 GCA_009268125.1 Chloroflexia bacterium SDU3-3
CAGGGCCACCCGGGAGCGCCTTTCGGCTTTCCTCCTCAGAGCGTATGCGGGATTAGCACCGCTTTCGCGGTGTTGTCCCCCACTCCCGGACAGGTCCCCACGTGTTCCTCAGCCGTTCGCCACTCAGCACCCGAAGGTGCCGCGTGCGACTTGCATGCATTAGGCACGCCGCCAGCGTTCGTCCTGAGCCAGGATCAAACTCTTCATCGCTGGTGTAGCACTGCCGTGCCACCCAGGACGGGCGATAGTTTTGGCTCACCTCATCATCACGATTCAGTTGTACAGGTGCAATTCTTGGCAACAAAAAACCAGGAGGTAGTAGGTGGGCACGGTGTGTGCGGCTACGACAACCTGGCGACGTCTCCGAGGTATCATACCTCAGCGCGTTTCGCGGTATTTTGTTGGCGAGGCCGCCGTGTCTGCGTTTCTGCGAGACCCATCGGCGACGTGGAGTACTATACCATAGGGGTGCGAATATTGCAAATCGGTCACATTGCGCCCGTTTAGCGCGCTGCGATGCGCAATAGTGAGGTTTGGCCACTCGCCGCGCCGAGGCGGATTTTTAAGCAATTGTAAAGCGACGGGACAAAAAACCGGCGGGGCAGCACGCCGCCCCGCCGGTGCGTCTCGTTTGGCCATATGGCTAGCGGACGCGGCCACGGTTGAAGAGGTTAACAATGCCGAGCAGGACGACCGCGCCGATGAACGAGACAAACAGCGACCACAGGCTGAAGTTGCCATCGTTCAGGTTGACGTTCGAGCCGGGCAGGAAGCTGAACAGGAGGCCGCCCAGGAACGCGCCGACGATGCCGACCACGATGTTGAGGGTCGCGCCCTGCTGGGCGTCCGTGCGCATCACCAGGCTCGCCAGCCAGCCGACCAGCGCGCCAAACAGCAGCCACAGGATGAAGTTAATCATGCTCGTTTCTCCTTAACGAGTTCTGCGCCTCTGCGCATTGCATCTCTGCTGCTCGTTAAAGCAACTGGCGTGCCACGGGTTGGCCGGATGATAAAAAAGCTCCCCACGCTCGCGTGGGGAGCCGTCTCTCGCGAAGGCCCTATGGCGCACCCGCCGCCTCACTCCTCCAGCGGGACAATCGCGATGACCTGCTGCACCACCGCAGGCAGCTCGGCGGGTGTGAAGTAATACATAGGGCTGTTGAGGCTGAGGGAGTTGCACTGAAAAAGTACCGAGATCTTTGCCGGATCGGGGGTGCGCATGCTTAGCAACACGCTCTGGTGTGCCGACGAGCACCACAGTCGGCGGAAGCCGACCACCACCCGCAGCCACCATCAGCGGCAATGCATCATCAAAGCGCGGCTGGGACATCTTCCAGACCGCCCGCAAGCAACACCGCATGCCCGTGATTGGCCCGCCCATGGAACTGCGAGTGCTTTGCTGGAGGTGAGGATCACCATGCCGCACAAAAGGCGCAAAAAACAGCCGCTCACTGATGCACAAAAGGCGGACATTCAAACCCTTGCGCGGCGGCGCGTGCGGATTGAGCATATCATCAACGCGATCAATCGTTGTGCTATCGTGAACAATGATCTTCGCCTTCGTGCCGGCCATATCCGTGACACTATGATGGAAATCTGCTGTGAACTCCATAATATTCAGATTTCTTTTGTTCTCTAAAAAATAGCCACACAAGCTTCTATAAAGCCTAATTTAATCAATTAGAAATTAAATTACCTGAATATAATCCATAAATTGATTTCTTAAGCATTTACAGTTATCACAATATCATAACCAACAAAATAATTTTTTAATAATTATCCGTTGTGATCTTTAAAATTGAGCAAACTACTTATATCTTAATCCAATCAAAATACCCTTAAATATATCCGCCCAAAAACTCAACCCAATTACAATATAAGTAAATTCACTCTATCCTTCAAATAATAAATATCTTATAATAAACAGTTATTCAAAGCCCATAATGAAGTATATACCCATCTCTCTCACCAGCCAACCGCGAAAGATTGATAATATTTTGAATATACTGAATTAAATGAGAACGATTAATAAAAATATCCTCATAGTAACCTTCTCCTTCATTTCCCATATCGTCAATATCGCTTACCCAGTCACCAGTTAGATGAACATCTTCAGGAGCAAATTCAAATAAATTCACCCAAACCTCACAAATTGACACAAATTTACTAATTTCAGAAGGTTCAATAATTGTAGGCCCAAAAAGATTTAAACCCAAAAAAGATTTACTACTACTTACGGGATTAATTGTATTTAACCACTTTAAAGTATCATTTATATAGCTTATGATTTCATTGGGTACAAAAATAACATTATTAGATTTTTTCGACAAAATATCATTAAAATCAAAAAAGGAAGAAAACTCATCAAAATCTATAATTGTGAATAAATGGTCATTTCCATTCATATTAATACCCCTACTATGCACTAAAACTATATCTTACAGAAATGTGATTATAAACTATTCCGAAATAGATTCACCCCTATCATATTTTCGGCGACCCACAGATCACAGTCTTAATTCGACTGATGATAGTTAACATACTAAAAAAGCCATACACCCATAGATAACCTCCTGCTGAACAAATCCCTCATTTTCGAGAGGGATAAGATGTTATTTATCGGCTCCAAAGCCAATGAGGTACGGATATGGCTTGCGTTGGAACGACAAACGCACTACACGGCGATCATTCGGCAGAAGCAGGGCGATATTTGTGGGCATCCCTACCTGCTTATTATGGCAAATGGGGTGTTTGCTTCTTCAATTTCTGGTCGGCCTACCCAGCATTTCTTCCGTCCAAACACAACCATGCAGTGGGCAGGGGAAATGGGAGAAACCGCCTATATCGAACACTTGAACCACATGCCCCGACAGCATTGTGCCAATCTCGTGCACAAAACCCTGCCTTCAGCAAAGCCCGCAAATTCCAAAAACGCCGCATCCGCTTGTTTTTCGACCATTATAACAAGCAGATTGAACAACATGCTTACAGTTTAGTTTGGACCACTACCGTGTTTGGTCGACCCAGTGTTCGTTCCGCAGGAATGATGGCGGTCAAAGTTCTTGCTTGCTAGTTGCAATCCAACCATTCTGCTAAAACTGTGTCGATCCATAGCTGTAGATATTTAGACAATCATAAGTTTCTTTACCAACGTTGCATATGCTATCGTAACTCGTTTATACCATATGTAACTATTTTTCCATCTCTGATAATCAAAAATTCCCCATTCCCCTTATTATAACGTATAGTTTGCCAGTCAAGTGGAGTACGTCGTGCCCCTCTAGTATTAAATCTATCAGCACGCCTTAAATACTCTAGAAAATTATCACCAAATCCATGCCGCCCAGCATGATCCACAATACTATGAGCAACACTATCATATGAACTACGATCCCAATGTTGCATTCTCTCCTGTATTTCTCTAATCTGTTGTTCATTGTAATCTGGCTTGAACAGCCTCTGCTCCCAAGGGTCTATGCTTGGCTCCGGCGTTGGCGCTGGCGTTGGTGCTGGCGCTGGATCATCCCCTCCACCACTTCCGCCGCCGCCACTGTCCATCATGGCACAACTAATTGTAGAAACCAGCCGCCACGTTCCTTGAGTGGCCATAACACCGCCATGGGCAGCAATCCCGGCACCAACTACGGCCATAGGACCACCGACAAAGCATGTTACACCACCAGCACAAACAACAACACCCCCAGCAGCAGCCGTACCACCACCAAACCATTCAGCACTACCCCATATCATGGAGCCAACATCGCCAACCGCACGACACACCGTCATCGCTACAGATTCACCATCCGCAACTTGTGCTGCTGGATTAAGTCCCCATGTAGCATTAAGCGATAGCTGTTTGAAGAAACCTGCCAGACACTGGTTACCATCCCCAAGATCTGAACCGCCTGGATTATTTGGCACAGGGCGTGGTGTTGGCGTCGGTGCTGGTGTGGGCGGTACAGGTGTATCTGCAGGCGATGGGCATGGCGTCCCATCAGGAAGAACACACGTACCTGCAGGATCTGTGTATAATAATGGGTTGCCTAAAGCATAGGCATAGACATTATGACTATATGGCTGCTCATCAAAAGATTCACGAGGACTCCATCGAGCAACATCAAACCCACCGCGTGCGGCATTGTACCAACGTGCGCGCAGGTAGACCTGGTCGCCCTGCTGGAGCTCGCCGGTGAAGCCGAAGGTCGGCGCGGTGCCGCTTTCCACCTGGCCCCACGGGTCGTAGCTCACCAGCGAGTGGAGATCGCCCGCCGCGTCCAGGGTGCCGCGCACGCTGCCCAGCGCGTCGGCGGCGTACCATGTGTAGCTGGTGCCGCCCAGCGCCGCGATGCGACCCGCCCCATAGACGTAGTCGGTCGCGCCCACCTGGAGCACCTGGCTGAGCGGCGCGGCCAGATCCTGGGCGTAGCGCGTGGTCGCGCCGCCGCTGGCCTGCGCCACCAGCACGCCGTCGGCATTGTAGTCGAAGGTGGTCGTGCCCTGCGCGGACAGGCGGCTTAGCGCGTCGTAGGTGTAACTGGTGGTGCCGTCGCTTGTCAGGTTGCCCGCCGCATCGTAGGTGGCACCGACCAACTGGTTGGCGGCGTTGTAGGTCTTGCCGCCGTCGGTGCGGTTGCCCGCCAGATCGTAGCTGTAGGTGTAGTCGGCACCCGTGCTGGCGTCCGCGCCGGTCAGGCGGCCCAGGCCATCGTAGGCGTAGGCGATGGTGCGGGCGGCGGAGGGCTGCTGGCGTAGCACCTTCAGCTGGTAGGTCAGATAGTTGATATAGACGAAATCTTTCAATCCGTCGGCGTTCATGTCCGCCAGCTGCAGGTCGAAGATGTTGGGCACATCGGAGACCTTCACGTCGGCGCTGAACGTGCCATCGCCCTTACCACGATAGACCTGCAGCCAGCTCGTGGTATTATTCGCGATCACTGTCGAGATGTCGGGCACCTGGTCGTTTGTCACATCAGCAATCACCACACGGCGGTTGTTGATCGCCGTGGGGATATGGGCCGCCTCGGTAAAGGTGCCATTGCCAGCGCCGAGAAAGACCTGGGTGTAGGTATCGCCAAAGAGCGCCACGGCGATATCGGGGTGGGTATCATTATTCAGGTCGCCGACCGCGATGCTGATCGGGGAGATGCCGGTGGCGTAGGACTGCGCGCTGGCGAAGGTACCATTGCCCGCCCCAAGCCACACGTTCATCGTACGCGCCCCGTAGGCCACAAAGGCAAGGTCGAGGTGGCCATCGTGGTTGAGGTCGGCCAGCGCCACATCACGCGGTTCCGCTCCCGTGGTATAGGAGGTCACGGTGAATGCGCCGGTCCCTGCGCCCAACAGCACGCTCACCGTATTCGCACCCTTATTTGCCGCCACCAAATCGAGGTGGCCATCCCCATTCAGATCGCCCGCCGCAATGCTGTAGGTGTCGCTGCCCGTGGCGATCAGCTGCTTGGCCTGAAGCGTCCCATTGCCATTGCCCAGCAAAATACTCACGCCGTTGCTGCCCGCCGATGCGGTCGCAACATCAACCTTACCATCCTCGTTGAAATCACCCACGACCAGCGCGCGCGGGTTGTAGTTTGTCGCCTGTGAGCTGGGTGCTCCCAGCGTGCCCTCGCCCTGGTTGAGGAAGATCTGCACGGTGTTATTGCCCGCATTGGCCACCACTACATCGCGTGCGCCATCACCATTCATATCCTGCGTCACCAGCGACTGCGGGTTCAGGTTCGTGGTGTAGGTCAGCACATTGCTGGTTGTGATCGGCAGCGTGCTGCCAAGCTGCTCGCTGGCGGCGGTGCGATTGCCGGTGCGGTCGAGGGTGTAGCCAAACTGCGCGAGCGTGCCCTTCGCTGTGGATGCGGTGGTGCTCTGCTTCAGGCGACCGACGCTGTCGTAGTCGTAGCTGGTGGTCACGCCGTTGGCGCGGCTGAAGGTTTTCGCCCGCCCGGTGGCGTCGTAGCCGTAGGTGGCCAGCGTGGCGGTGCCGTTCAGCACCTGGTAGAGCTGCCCGCTGCTGGTGTAAGTGTAGGTCACCTTGGTGCCATCGGGATAGGTCAGCTCGCGGCGCTGGCCTAGCGCGGTGTAGCCGTAGCCAACCTTGCCCGTGCTGGGCGCGGTGATCTCGGTGATGCGGCCCAGCGCGTCGGGCACAAAGGAGGTGGTGCCGGTACCATCGGTCATGCTGGTGCGGGTGCCGCGCGCGTCATAGGCCATGCTGATCGGGCTGAGCTTGGCACTGCTGCCTGCGGCGATGCCCGTCTGGCGGTCGCGCTCGTCGTAGGCGTAGGTCAGGCTGTAGTCGCCGCCGCGCGGGTCAACCTTGCCCACCAGACGCCCGCCACGGTCGTAGGTGTAGCGGGTCTCGTAGCCCAGGCCATCGCGCTGGCTTACCAGCTCGCTCGCGGCGTTGTAGGCCATGGTGCGCGTCACGATGCCGCGCGCATCGGTCACTTTGGTGTGGTTGCCCGCGCGGTCGTAGGCGTAGCGCGTCACCACATTGCAGGGCGCGTGCGCGCAGGTGCTGCTCGCCACGTTCTCGGTCACAGCCACTAGGCGATCGTTGAGATCGTAGGTGTAGGCCTTCACCACGCCTGCGGCGTCGATCTCCTGGAGAGCGCGGCCAGCGCGGTCATAGACGGTGCGGGAAATCAGGTCGGTATCGGCTGGCTCATTCGCGGCGACCGCGCCATCCTGGTAGTTGGCGATGGTCGCGACCACGCGACCCAGCCCATCCACCTGAGTGATCGAGATCACGCCGTCGGCAGCCTTGCTCCAGCGCTGCGCGCCAGTGCCATCGGCACCCTGGCGCGTCACATGCCCCAGGCTGTCGGTGATCACGCTGGTCTGGCCCAGGCCATCGTAGGCCATGCGCGTGACCGCGCCGAGCGCATCCGTAACCACGGTGGTCTGGCCCAGGGCGTTGTAGCCCGTGCGCGAGGTGATGTTGGTGGTGCTATCCACTGCGCCGCCTGGGACATAGTTCTGAGTGCTGGCCACCACGCGGCCAAGGATGTCGTAGTCGCTGTGGGAAGCCACACCCAGCGGGTCGGCGGTGGCGTCCACACGGCCAAACGCATCGTAGCTGGTGGTCGTCTTCACATTGCGGTCGGGCCTGCTGGCGCTGAAGGGCGCGCAGCTGGTGGCCGAGGGGTTGCCCGCCGCGTCGCGGCAGTTCTGGATGGTGGCCACCACACGGCCCAGATCATCGTACTCCTGCCGCGTCCAGCGTCCGAGCGCGTCGCGCTGGGCGACCATGCGGCCCGTCACCGCGTCGTAGGCGGTGGCCGAGGTGCGGTTGGTGTCGGTCGCGGTGCTCTGGGTCGGGTCGTAGTTCTGGGTGGTGCCCGCCGAGCGGCCCAGCGTATCGTACTGGTAGAGCGTCACGCGGTCGGTGATCGGCTCGGTGGTGGTGAACACGCCATCCACATAGTTCTCGATGGTGCGGTCCACCTGGCCATCGGCGGTGTAGCGCGTCACCTGCACCATGTCGGTGTCGGTGCCATTGGTCCAGGTGCGGTTGGCGGCATCCACCGTCAGCGGGTTGCCGTTCTCATAGTTCAGCGTGGTGGTGATCGGGCGGTTCAGCGCATCGTACTCGGTGTGCGTCCAGCGGCCCAGCGCATCGCGCGACCAAGTCGTATTGCCCACATTGTCGTAGACGCTCAGCATCTGCACGTTGGTATCGGCGCTGGCGGGCAGGCCAGGGCGGTAGTTCAGCGTGGTGGTTACGGGGCGCGAGAGGCTGTCGTACTCGGTCTTCGTCACGCGGGTGGTTGCGGCGCTGAAGGTGAGGGTCTGCGGGTTGAACGTGCCGGTGAGGATGCCCGTCTGGGTCACCAAGCTGGTGCGGCCAAAGCCGTCGTAGCCCATCAGTGTGGCCACGTTCTGATCGGGGTGGGCAGGCGCGAAGGGCTGGAACACCGGCTGGCCCTGGCTGTCGAGCGTCAGCGGCACCAAGTTCTGCACCGACCAGTCGACCTTGCCCTGCGCATTGTAGTGCGAGGCGCTCACATGCCCCAGCACGTCGCGAGTCCACACCTGCCGCCCCAGCAGATCGTAGCCGTAGGTGGTAACCAAATCCTCGCTGGGCTTGGCGGAGTCGAACACGCCATCGACATAGTTCTGAATGGACTGCGCGACCGTGTTGTCGGCGTTGTAGACCGTCTTATCTTTGCGCTGCCAGACTGTGCCTTTGTAGCTGATCAGCATGGTGCGGCGGCCCAGCGCGTCGTACTCGTAGGCGGTGGTCTGGCTGCCCGGCTGGCCGTATCCCACCGTCGCCTCGGTGATCTGGCCGAGGTCGTTATAGGTGTAGCGAGTCGTCACCTTGGTCGACGAGGTCTGCTCCTCCAGCCAGTTCTTGCCGGGGTAGCGCACGTTGTAGGTGTAGACCGTGGTGAAGCCCAGCGGGTTGGCCGTGGTGATATTCGTGGTCTGGCGGATGAGGTTATGGGCAGTATCGTAGGCGAAGGACGAGACCCGATTCAGCGTATCGGTCATCGTGATCGGCTGATTCTGCGCATTGTAGATCGTGCGCGCCGTCTGGCCCAGCGCATTGGTGCTGGCCTCGGGCAGACCCATGGCGTTGTAGGTGGTCTGGCTCGTGTTGCCGTTGGCGTCGGTGGTCGCACCCGGCGCGAAGTGCGCGTCGAAGTCGGAGCCTTTCACCAGCACGCCATTCAAGTACTGGGCCGTCACCACATTATCTTCGCCATAGACATACCGCTCCACCTGCTGCTCGCCGGTAGCTGCGGTGGTCGTGATCGTCGTGGCATCATCCGCATAGGCGGCGGTGATGTCTTGGCCATCCTGTAGTACCTGGTGGATGACACGACCGCTAGGATCGTAGCTATCATACTCCGCCGACATCTCCACCTGACCAAGCGCATTCGTCACCGTGGTGAGCATGTGGTTTTGATAGGAGTAGGACGTCGCACGCCCCATCACATTGGTGAACGTGGCGAGATCGCCGTTGAGATAGGAATAGCTAATGGTCCGTACGCCATCCGACACCGTGCGGATACGGCCCACAGGTGATGGCTCCACGATCGTATTCCCCGGCACTTTGCCAAAATACGTGATGGTGATCGCACGGGTCGGATGTATTGCATCGCGGATGGCTGTCAGGGCCCCATCCCCCGAGGTGCCATACTCCAGATTCAGCCGCTGACCCTGGGCGTCAATATAGACCTGCAATCGGCCATCCGCGCCAAACACATACCGCTCTTGGGTGCGATCAGTCTGGGTGTAGACCCCGGTGACGCTATCGTGGGCAAGCGTGCTATAGATACCCGCCAGACCTTGATAGGTGCCATCGCCGTTGGGTTGATAGCGATAGGTATTGCCCTTGGGCGAGATGATTTTGACAACGTTCTCGGTATTATTGGGGTCATCTTCCGGGATGAGTTTGATATTGTAGTCGTGCTGCCAGCCATTCCCCAGCAGCTCAGCTAACGTGCCGCTATTGCTGGTGTTGTAGCTGCGCGACCAGCTCAGCTTCGGGCCGGGCGACGAGACGGTGAGGTCGGTCGCGCCATACCAGAGGAAGCCGGTGCGGGTGTTGAACGGATCGCCTATGTTTGGCTGGGTTGCCTGGCAGGGGCATACTTCTTTGGTCTTATTCTGATCCTCAGGCATGTCGAGGATGCCGTATATTTGAGCCTCCACAATCATGGGGCCCCAATCATGGTCATCATTGGGTGAAATATTGATCCGAATATATCGTGCTGTACGGTTATCAACCGTATCAACGGTATGTGTGCCGCTCGGTAATTTCTCAGCAACAATCACAACCGGATTCGCAGCATCTGATACCTCTTGGACCTCATACGGCAAAGGGTTTATATCGTAATTTGCCCAGAGAATATCAATCTTTGTAATTTTATACTCTCGACCCAGATCGACCTGCCAATAAACCGAGCCAGACTCATCATCGGCAGTTTTTGTTTTCGCAAATGATTGAGGAGGGAGCAGGCTAAAGGGAGCTTGCCAGTAGCTCTTAAAATCACCATCATTTGCCTGGCTACTAGGGAAACAAAATTGCTGTGAGCCATCAGGACTCCATTCCGAACAATCAGTGGCACGATTAGACGAGGTTGGTTTCCCACGCGCCAGCTCCTCCTCAGGGTTTTGCGCATCATTAGGCGTTTGAGAAAGAGCTATTGGCTGTGCTGCTTTCTGCAGCGCGGCGGGCCGGAACTGAGCAGGGGGTGCTGCGGATGCGGGGGCGGCATTCGCCATGGGCGACGCCTGGGGTGCAGAAGAGGCCGCCTGCGCGACCGCTGGGGCGTGCTGGGGCACACCAAACGAGAACACCATCGCCAGCAGCACAACACGGTGGACAAGCGCACGCAGGTGGCGCGCAGCCGCAGCAAAACGCAAAGACATAGAGTTCCCCGCTCAGAAAAAACGCACAGCAACGCTTGGCGTGCGCCTTAGCATTATGTAGATATAATCAGTGTTTATGGTGTGAAACAATTGCTATCATAAAATACCATGTGAACATTGTCAATGGTATGATCTATTAAAAGAAGACAACAATAGAAATACATCAGCGCTTATTAACCTAAAATACATATAATATACTCTATTATCTTGAAATTACTGCTATTGGTTAAAATGTTTAAACCAATACAAAACAAAAGAATCCCCCTGGCATACACCAGGGGGACATTTGCCCAACGAGCCTATAGCGAGCAGCGCTACTCCATCACCATCTCGGCTGAGCCACTGTGGCCGCGCGGGTTGCCGACGAACAGCGAGAGCACCACCGCCACCGCCGCAAACACCGTGATCAGCAGCAGCGCGTCGCGGTAGGCCATGATCGAGGCCTGGAGCTGCATCTGGCCCACCAGCTGCTTCACCACCAGCGCCTGGGTCTTCAGGGTATTCTCGCCGCGCAGCGCCGCCGCCGAGACCGCGTTGCGCACGTAGAAGTACATCGGCGAGGATGGGTTGGTGGTCTCGGCCAGGTGCGCGAAGTGCGGCTTGGCCTGATCCTGCACATAGGTGGCCAGGAACGAGGTGCTGAACGCCGAGGCCACCTGCCGCATCAGGTTGAAGAACGACGAGGCGCGCGCCAGCTTCTGCGGCGGGATATCGCTCAGCGCGATCACGTTGGCGGGCTGGTTGCTGAAGCCCATGCCGATGCTGCGCGCCACCAGCCAGAGCTGGAGCGTGAGCGTGGGCGTGGTGAGCGTGAGGTGGGTGAGCAGCCAGCCAGCCAGTGTCAGCGTGGCCAAACCGATCACAATCGCCACCTTCGGCCCGAAGCGGTCCACCACCTGCCCCGAGAGCGGCAGCGCGATCACGGTGATCAGCGAGGATGGCAGCAGCACCAGGCCCGACTGGATGGGCGTAAGGCCGCGCAGGCTCTGAAGATAGATCGGCACCAGAAAGAGCGCGCCGAAGAGAGCAAAGGTAATGATCCAGGTGATCAGGTTGGCGCTGGTCCAGTTCCAGCTTTTGAACAGCGAGAAATCGAGCAGCGGGTCTGCCGAGCGCAGCTCGAAGAAGATCAGCAGCACTAGGCAGATCGTGCCAAACACGCTGAACCCAACGACCTTGGTCGACCCCCAGCCGTCGCTGGCCGCCTCGCCTATACCGTAGACCAGCGATGCGAAGGCTAGGGTCGAGAGCAGCACGCCGGGAAGGTCGATCTTGGCGTTCGCGTTGACGTTATCGTTGCGCAGGATGGTAGCGCACATGAACACGCCAAGGATGCCGACCGGCACATTGATATAGAAGATCAGCCGCCAGTCGGTGTACTCCACGATGTAGCCGCCAAGCGTGGGGCCGAAGGCCGGGGCCAGCAGCACCGGGATGCCGATGGTGGCTGCCGCCAGGCCACGCTGCGAGGGCGGGAACACCGCGTAGACCTGGGCGAGGCCCAGCGGCATCAGCGCGCCGCCGCCCAGGCCCTGGAGCACGCGGAAGAAGATCATGCTGCCCAGGCTCCACGAGAGGCCGCACAGCATAGATGCGATGGTAAACAGGCCCAGCGATATGATATAGATCCACTTGGTGCCGTAGCGATCAGCCAGGTAGCCGAAGATCGGGATGCTGACGGTCTGCGCCAGGGTGTAGGCCGTGATGATCCACTGTGCATCGGCCAGGGTTGCGCCGAACACAGCCTGGAACTTGGCCATAGCGATATTGACGATCGTGGCGTCAAGCACGGCCATAAACAGGCCGAAGATCACCGAGATCGAGACCAGCCACTTATAGTCAAGGCTCTGGAAGCGCTCGACGAACGAGCGCCTCGGAGTTGTCGCGCTACTCATCGCGTCCTGCCTATTCGGTCGGAAGATCGACCACTACCTGCATGCCGGGGTGCAGCTTGCTCTGGGGGTCAAGCTCGATCCGCGTGAGGAACGAGCGCCCGCCGCCCTGCACCGTCGCCTCGGGCGCGATGGAGACCACCTTGCCGGTGTAGGTGATGTCGGGGGTCGAGTCGACGTGGACGGTGGCCTGCTGGCCCACCGAGACGCGCTGGATGTCCACATCGCTCACCTGCACCTCCACCTTCAGGGTGCTCTGGTCGAGCATGCGGATGGCTGCGCTGCCGCCTGCGGTGCTGGCGTCGGATGGGTCCACGTTCACCTGGGCGATGGTGCCATCGTAGGGGGCGCGGATCTCGGCGTAGGAGCGGCTGAGCTGGGCCTGCTTGAGCGCCGACTCGGCCTGGCGCACATTGGCCTCGGCCACCGCCACGGCGGCGTCGGCGGCGGCCACACCAGCCTCGGTCTTGGCCTTGTCGGATGGGCGCGGGTCGGGCTGCAGGTTGGCCAGGTTGGCCTGGGCCAGCGCCAGGTTGGCCCGCGCGCTGGCGGCGCTGTCCTGGTCGGCGGGCATATCGACCTTGGCCAGGGCGGCCTGGGCCTGCGTCACCTGCTGCTCGGCGGTCTGCACGCCCACGACCTCGGCCTGGCGGGCCTGCTCGGCATCGATCCTGGCCTGCTCCAGCTTCTGCTCGGCCTGGTGCATGGCGGCCTCGGCCTGCACGTAGGCGGCGTAGTACTGCTGGCGCTGCGACTCGGAGACTTTGTTCGGCGACTTCTTGCCGGTGGTGGGGCTGACAGTGTCGGGCGTCACCGGGTTCTTGCCGGTATCTTGGATGAAATCCCAGTTGCTCTTGGCGCTGGCGTAGGCGGCCTGGGCCTGCTGCAGGGCCAGAGCGTACTGGTCGACAGCGGCCTCGGCAGAGGTCTTGGCGCGCGAGAGCTTGTCCTTGGTGGACTGCAGCGTGTCCTGCGAGGCGGTGAGCCCGGCCTGGGCGCTGACCACGTTCTGGCTCTGGCCGGTCTGGGCCTGCTTGAGCGCGATCTGCGCGGCCTGCACCTGGGCCTTGGCGGCCTGCACTTGGGCGGGCTTGGGCGGATCGTTCAGGGCCGACTGCTGGGCCTTGGCCACCTGCTGCTGAGCCTGGGCGGCCTGCACCTGGGCCTGGGCCACCTCCAGCGCGGCCTGGGCCTGGGCCACCTTCTCATCGAAGCTGCGGGTGTCCAGCACGGCCAGCAGCTGATCTTTTTTCACCTGGTCGCCCTCCTTCACCAGCACTTGGGCGACGGTGCCCGCCACCTGGAAGTTCAGGTTGGCATCCTGGGCGGCCTTCACCTCGCCGATCAGGCTGATGCCCGAGCTGAGGCCAAGGCTGGGGGCAGGCGCTGCGATGGCGGTGGCGCTGGGCTGGCGCGCCGGTGCCGATGTGGCGACATTTGCGCCGCATGCGGCCAGCTGGGTGGAAAGAGCGCCAGCCAGCACCGCCACGGCTATCTGCTTCTTGGGTGCGCGATTCATCTTCTTCTATGCTCCTTACGCGGTGCGGATGCGCACGAACGCGTTCTCGCCAGGGTACAGCAGGGTGTTCTCGGTCGAGCCGATGTCGATGTGCACCTCCACGCGCTGGGTCACCTTGGTGAAGTTGCCGTTGGCGCGGTCGCTGGATGGGATGAGCGCGAAGGTGCTGGCGGCGGCGGGCAACACCTCGCTGACGGTGCCGACATAGACCTGGCCGCCGGTCGCATCCACCGTCACCTCGACCTGCTGGCCGGTGTGGACCTTGTGGATGGATGTCTCATCGATATAAGCGGTAATGTGCATAGCGCTGAGGTTGGCCACGTAGGCCAGGCTCTGGCCCTGGCTCACCACTTGGCCCTCTTTGCCATCGACGCGCAGGATGGTGCCGTCGATCGGCGCGGTGACATTGATGTAGGCCGAGCCGCTGGCGGGCTTGACGGTGCCGAGCACCTGCCCGGCGCGCACCGCGTCGCCCGGCCTGATGCGCCAGATCGTGAGCGTGCCCGAGCCAAGCGGGGCGACCGAGACCATGTTCGAGTCGACCATGGCGTCCTCGGTGGTGACATAGAGCGTCGAATCTTGCCAGTAGCGGAAGCCGAAGAACGCGGCGGCGATGACCACGGCTCCAAGCACAATGCCGATCACCAGCCGCCGCCCCGAGGCAGCTGGCCGCGCACTGGCTGCAGTGGGCGCAGAAGTTTCTGCCGACATGAATGGGGTTCTCCTTTTCGTATCTCTGCATTGCAAAGGGACAAACAAAAGCCCAAGACACAGGCTCGCAGCGCACTTCCTTGTGTCTCGGGCGTGAAGGGTTTTCTGTTAGGCGATATAGTCCATGGGCAGGCAGCGTTCTGCATACGCAGCCGACGTGCGGCGGGCCAGGTACTCCCCGAGGCGCGCGGCATCCATGGGGGTGGACCGCACCGACACCAGGGTGAGGCCCAGGCTATAGATCTTGTTCAGAATGCCGTTGAGCGACACCTGATCGACCAGTATGCCCGAGAGCGTGGTCATGCCGGACTCGTGGTGGATGGCTAGGCCGCTCAGGCGCTCGGACCAGCGCGGCTCGACGTAGCCGCGCACCACGATGGTGTACCAGCCAAGCTCTGCCGCCTCGGCAAGCTCGGCGCTCGACAGCTGGGCCACCAGACGCCCCGCGTCAAGCAGCGCGTAGCGGTCGCAGAGCCGCCGCGCCAGATCGAGCCGGGCGGTGGCCAGCACCACCGTGCTGGCGGCGCTGCGGGCGTGCTCGGCGATCTGACCCTGCAGGGTCTGCGCCGCCGCCGGGGCCAGACCGGCCCCCGGCTCATCCAGCAGCAGGATGGGCGGGCTGGCCGCCAGCGCGCGCACCACGCCCACGGCGTGCCGCAGCGCCGCCGAGAGCCTGCCCATGCGCTCGCGCCGCCGCCGCCACAGCCCCAGCGAGCGCAGCATGCGCTCGGCCTGCGCGCCGGAGACCTGGGCGTCGGCGGATACATAGTCGAGCAGCTTGGGGTCGCCCTCGGGGCGGGCGGCGGGCAGCAGGGCCGCCCGAACACCCGCCAGCGCTTGGTCGCGCCGCGCGGCCAGATCCACGCCGCCCAGCACCACGCTGCCCGACTCGACCGGCAGGCTGCCCGCCAGCACCTGCAGCAGGGCGCTCTTGCCCACATGCGCCCCGCCCAGGATACCGAACACCTGGCCCACCGGGATGGCCAGCGAGACATGGTGCAGCGCCGCCGTTGGGGTGGCAGCCAGCGACGTGGAGAGCCTGCATATTTCTACAGCCAAAGAGACAGGGTCCATAAAGAGCGCCCGTAGTGTTATAATTCGCCCGTGTATGCTGCGGCCTGCCGACAGGGCGGGGCCTGACAGCATACTGTGTTTTCGGGCGCACATTCCGAGCGCGGCCCGGCGCAGATCGCCCGCGCACAGGAACTATACCCAGGTTCCAGCGCGCCGACATGGCCCAAACGATACATGTTGTGGTTGATCTTGGCCAGGGCGGGCGCGGCGAAAAGATGTACACCTTTTTTGCCAGAGCGGCGCGAGGTACATCGCGCTGCGCGGCCCAGGATGAGAACGGCACTATGCTTGCGGATCTGCACACGCTCGACGCGCATCTCTCCCAGCACCCGCTGCTGGCATCGCTGCTGCGCACCAAGCTCATCCCACCCGAGCCACGGCCCGATCTGGTGGCGCGCTCGCGGGTGAGCCAGCTGCTCAACGTGAGCGCGGCGCGGCGCTACACCCTGGTGGCCGCACCAGCTGGCTTTGGCAAGACCACCGCGCTCAGCACGTGGGCGCGCGAGGCGCGGCAGCGCGTGGCCTGGGTGGGGCTGGATGCCAGCGACAGCGACCCCATGCGCTTCTGGGCCTACGTGATCGCGGCGATGAGCGTGTTTGTACCTGCGCTCACCGGGCAGGCGCTCGACCTGCTGCAGTCGGCGTCGCAGATCACGCTGCTGGAAAGCCTGACGTCGGCGATCATCGCCGCGCTGGGCGCGCAGGCCGATCCGCTGGTGCTGGTGCTAGATGACTACCACCTGATCGAGGCCGCCGCCACCCACAGCTCGCTGGCCTTCCTGCTCGCCCACGCCCCGCCCCAGCTGCACCTGATGGTGGCCAGCCGCCGCGACCCGCCGCTCAACCTGGCCCGCGAGCGGGCGCGCGGCAGCCTAGCCGAGCTGCGCGCCGCCGACCTGCGCTTCACCGTGGATGAGGCCGGCGACCTGCTGAACACCGTCGGCGTGCGCCTGAGCCAGGCCGAGATCACCACGCTGGCCGCACGCACCGAGGGCTGGATCGCCGGGCTGCAGCTGGTGGCCCTGGCCCTGCCCGAGCAGGCCAGCATCCCGCAGTTCATCGGCTCGCTGCGCGGCAGCGACCGCTACATCCTGGACTATCTGGTGGATGAGGTGCTGGCCCACCAGCCGCCCGAGGTGCAATCCTTCCTGCTCAAAACATCCATCCTGCAGCGCCTGAGCGCATCGCTCTGCGAGGCCGTGACGGCGGAGCCAAACGCCCAGCAGATGCTGGAGCAGCTGGAGCAGAGCAACCTGTTCATCGACCCGCTCGACCGCGACCGTGGCTGGTACCGCTACCACCAGCTGTTCGCCGAGTTCCTGCAGGCCCGGCTGGGCCAGCTCTACCGCAGCGAGCTGCCCGGCCTGCACCTGCGCGCGGCCCAGTGGTACCTGGCGCACCAGATGCGCACCGAGGCGCTAGAGCACGCCCTGCAGAGCAGCGACCAGCGCCTGGCCGCCCAGCTGATCGCCGACAACGCCACCACCATGCTGCCCGACGGCGAGATGCACCAGCTGCTGCGCTGGATCGACGCACTGGACGACGAGGCCATGCGCGCGGTGCCTCGGCTCTACATCATCCAGTTCTGGGCGCTGGCCACCACCTCGCAGTTCGACGCCGCCGAGAAGCAGCTGCTGCACACCGAGCCGCTGCTGATGCAGATTATCGAGAGCGGCGAGATGGATGACGCCAAGCGCGAGCTGCGGGGCGAGCTGCACCTGCTGCGGGCCGCATTCGCCCTGATGCACGGCAATATCGAGCAGGCCAACGCCTACGGCAAACAGGCCCAGGGCATGCTCTCGCCCAGCAACCGCTTCATGCAGATCTTGATCACCTGGCTGAAGGGGTTTCAGGCCATCCTCAACCGCGACATCGAGCTGGCCACCGCCACCTTCACCAAGGCGCTTGAGACCGGCTACGGCAGCGGCAACGCCGCGATCGCCCTGGCCGCCGTCTACGGCCTGAGCTACCTGCAGATCATCAACGGCAACCTGCAGAGCGCCAGCTCGCTGCTGCAGATGGCCGTGCGCCGCTTCGAGACCACCAACCGCACGCCCTCGCCGGTGGCCAGCCTGATCTACCTGGTGCTGAGCAAGGTGCTGCGCGAGCACAACGCGCTGGATGAGGCCCAGCGCACCGCCGAGACCAGCATCCAGCTGGCGCAGCGCTGGGGCAACATCCACATCCTGGTGGAGACGCACATCAACCTGGCGCGCGTCCAGCGCGCCCAGGGCCAACTCGACGTGGCGCTGGAGACGACATGGGAGGCCTACAGCTTCCTCGACCAGCTGACCAACACCGCGTGGCTGCGCATGAACATCACATCCGAGCGCATCCGCATCCTGCTGGCCAAGGGCGAGCTTGATGAGATCAGCACGCGCGTGGAGTTCTACCGCATGCACATCGGCACGCTGCGCCGCAAGGACACGCTGACCATGCCGCTGCGCCGCGAGCTAGAGGTGCTGATCTACACCCGCATGCTGCTGGCCCAGGCGGCAGGCGGTGCCGCGCCCGCCGCGCTGGCCGAGGCCAACGAGCTGCTGGCCGAGGTGCAGCAGCGCGTGGTGGAGTCGGGGCCGAAGGAGCGGCTGATCGAGGTGATGGCGCTGCAGGCGATCGCGGCGAGGATCGGCGGCGACCAGCCGCAGGCGATGGCGCTGATCGGGGAGGCGCTGCGCCAGGCCGCGCCGGGGGGGTTCATCCGAGTCTTCGCCGACGAGGGCGCGCAGGCCCACCTGCTGATCAAAGGCTACCACGAGCTGCTGGCCCAGGGGCGCGCGCCGGTGGCGGTCGACCCCGGCTACGTGCGCGCGCTGCTGGGCGCGTTCCCCCAGGCGCTGCCCGCACCGCAGGAGCCGCCTGCCCCGCCGCGCGCCTCGGGCGGCATCCTCAGCGAGCGCGAGCTGGATGTGCTGCGGCTGGTGGCCACTGGCGCAGCCACCAGCCAGATCGCCGAGGCGCTGGTGATCGCCCCCGGCACCGTGAAGCGCCACCTGCACAGCATCTACGGCAAGCTGGATGCGCGCAACCGCACCCAGGTGCTTGAGCGCGCCCGCGCCCTGCGGCTGATCGACTAGCGCGGGGAGAGATAGGGGTCGCCCGGCAGCGCGATCGGCCTGATCGCGCGGGCCGCGATCGCGGGCCGCACCTCGCCATCCACGAGCGTGCTGGAGAGCACGCCATCCACCGCCACCCACTGGTCATCGGCCAGCGCATCCACGCCCGCGCCCACCAGGGGCATGCCCACCGCGCTAGCATCGGCGGCGCAGCACGCCACCACGTAGCGCGCCACGTACACCACCTGCGAGCCGCGCGGGCGAAACACAAACCCCTCCACATATGCGGGTGCGCCAGCCTCGGGCAGCTGCTGCGTGCTGGCCGCAATGCCCCAGTCGAGCAGATCCCACATGCGCGTGTCGCCCTGGGCCAGCCGTCCCTGCTGGAAGCCGCCCAGCGCATCGGCGCGGCCCGCCAGGCTGGCCGCCCCCAGCGGCTGCGCGGGCGTGAATGTGCCCAACAGCAGCGGGATGGCCAGCAGCATGTAGGCGGGAGCGCGGCCCGCCAGCAGCTCGGGCGACTCGCTAAAAATGCCACGCACGCGCCCCAGGCCCATGGCGATCAGCAGCAGCGCCGCGCCCTGCACCAGCAGCGTGTAGCGCGGGTTGATGTAGTAGGCTAGCCCGCCGTGGGATGCCTTGGCCAGCAGCATCACGCCAGTGAGGCCCAGCAGCGCGGTCTCGATCAGGGCAGGCCAGCAGATCGGCAGCTGCTCGCGTCGCTGGTAGGTGGTCATAGCGCCCCCAGCAGGTTCAGCGCCACGCAGGCCGCCGCCACCAGCGCCGCGCTCAGCAGCACCAGCCCGGCCACTGCGCGGGGCGGAAACGTGCTGGTGAACATCAGCACGCTCTTGATATCGACCATCGGGCCAAAGACGAGGAAGGCCAGCAGCGCGCTGGGGGCGAAGCTGCCCACGAACGAGAGCGCCACAAAAGCATCCACCGTCGAGCAGATCGAGAGCGCCGCTGCCAGCAGCATCATGGCTAGCACCGAGAGCACTGGCCCCTGGCCAAGCGCCGTGAGCGCCGCCGGGGAGATGAAGGTCTGGAGCGCCGCCGCCAGCAGCCCGCCGATCACCAGAAAGCGACTCATCTCGAAAAACTCCTCGCGGGCATGGCCTAACAGGTGCGCCAGCCAGCCCGCGCCATGCTCGTGGTGGTGGTGGCCCGCGTGGGCATCCAGCGCACCCAGGTGCGCCCACAGCGCATCACGCGCCGTGGCGCTGCCGCCCAGGGCCATCGCCACCGCCATCGCCACCACCAGCGTCAGCCCCACGCGCCATGCCACAAAGCCCCAGCCCAGCGTGCCGACAAACGCCACCGCCGTGCTGATGATCACCACCGGGTTCACCACCGGCGCGGCCAGCACGAAGGCGATGCCCAGCGCGGGGTGGGCGCCCTTCTGCATCAGGCGGCGGGCGGCGGGCACCGCGCCGCACTCGCACACCGGGAAGGCCAGCCCCAGCAGCGCGCCCAGCAGCGCCGCCCCCAGCGCGCCGCGCGGCGCCGCCCGCTGGATGCGCTCGGGCGTAAGATACAGCTCGATCGCCGCCGAGACCACCACGCCCGCCAGCAGAAAGGGCAGCGCCTCGAAGAAGATGCCCAGGAACACCGTCACAAAGCCGCGCAGCCGCCCGGCCAGCCCCGCCAGCGCGGCGGGCACCAGCAGCCCGCTGCCCAGCCACAGCGCCGCCGCCAGCAGCGCCGCCGCGCCCCACAGGCCCGCGCGGCGCATGCGCGCGCTCGGCGCCAGCCGCCGCGCGCCAGCGGCCCAAAATACATCTGCCATATCGCCCCCTATGCCTCGGCCAGAACCGCCCCGGCTTGCAGCCGATCCATCCGCAGCGCGGGGCGAGCGGTTAGTTATGCCGCGATGCGCTTTTATTCAATACGCATAAAAAACTCATCGAGCTGCACAATCCTATTGAGACAAGATACAGAAATATACCAGATCTGGTGTGGAAAACAAGACGCTTGGCCAAGTGTTTTCCCCAAGCGATCTAGCCCAATGACTGCTGGCCTTGGAGGAATATAGGCAGATATGGCATGGATCAGGCCGACATCGTACCATATCTTATCCCCAATTTGTGTGTATAGCCTGTGGATAATGTGCAGAAAAACCGTGGAAGGGGCGGCTTGACAAAATCCCCTTATTGATACATTATATCTTTAGCAGCGACGCTTGCCTTTTCTCAGCCATCTCGCCTGCCATGAAGCAGGCTCGCACCAGAAAGTGAACCCATGAAGCTCGTCTCACCTGCCCTGGCCCGCTGGGCCGCCCTACTGGCCGTGGCCAGCCTGAGCCTGGCCGCCTGCGCCAGCACGCCCGCAGCCAGCACACCTGCAGCATCCCAAGCTACTGCGCCCGCAGCCGAGGCCACCGCAGCCACCCCAGCCGCAGCCGAGGCCACCGCAGCGCCCGCAGCCAAGCTGCATGCCGTCACCACCATGAGCATTCTGGCCGACATGGTGCGCAACGTGGGCGGCGACCGCGTGGAGGCCGAGAACATCATCCCGATCGGGGCCGGGCCAGAGGACTACCAGGCCACCCCGCAGGACGCCCAGAAGATCGCCGAGGCCGACATCCTGTTCTACAACGGCTTTGGCCTGGAGGACTGGCTCACCCCACTGTTCGAGAGCGCAGGCAAGCCCGACATGCCCAGGGTGGCCGTGGCCGAGGGCCTGACCGGCATCGACGCCGACGAGGAGTTCGCGCAGGGCAACCCGCACTTCTGGATGAGCGCGGCCAACGGCATGGCCTATGTCGAGAACATCCGCAAGGCCCTGGTGCAGGCCGACCCGGCGGGCGAGGCCAGCTACAACGCCAACGCCGCCGCCTATGCCGCCAAGCTCCAGGCCCTGAACGACGAGCTAAAGCAGCAGGCCGCCGCCCTTCCCGAATCCCAGCGCAAGCTGGTGACCAACCACGACGCCTTCCCCTACTTCGCGCAGGAGTACGGCTTCACCGTGGTGGGCAACATCCTCACCAACCCCGAGGCCCAGCCCTCCGCAGGCGAGCTAGCCAAGCTGATCGAGGAGATCAAGGCCCAGGGCGTCAAGGCGGTGTTCTCCGAGTCGCAGTTCAGCACCGCCCTGAGCGAGACTCTAGCCAAGGAGGCGGGCGCGCAGGTGGTGGCCAACCTCTACACCGACACGCTGGGCGAGCCGGGCACCGAGGGCGGCAGCTACATCGACATGCTACGCTACGACATGAAGACCGTGGTCGACGCGCTCAAGTAGCCGCCAGCTCACATCCAGGCCAGAGCACGGCGGGCCGACCCTGCGCAGGGTCGGCCCGCCGCCGCGCATCACCGCGCCGCCTATTCTCTGGTACTATAGCAGCCAGGAATCATATGACTATTGCCACTTATCCTATGGAAACTCCCACCACAGCAGCCGCCAGCACCAGCGCTCCTGCTATCGCTATAGAAAACCTGACGGTGCAGTATGACGGCACCCGCGTGCTTGAGGGCGTCAGCTTCGAGCTGCCCCAGGGCCAGCTGGTGGGCATCATCGGGCCAAACGGCGCTGGCAAGACCACCATGCTCAAGGCCATCCTCGGCCTCATCCCCACCGAGGGCGGCAGCATCCACATCTGCGGCGTGCCCGCCGCCAAGCACGGCGGGCGGGTGGCCTATGTGCCCCAGCGCGACGTGATCAACTGGCGCTTCCCGGCCAGCGTGGCCGACGTGGTGCTGATGGGGCGCTACGGCAGGCTGGGCTGGCTGCGCCGCCCCGGCCCCGCCGACCGCGCCCTGGCCGCCGCCTGCCTGGAGCAGGTGGGCATGCAGGCCTTCGCATCCCGCCCGATCACCGATCTCTCCGGCGGGCAGCAGCAGCGCGTGTTCCTGGCCCGCGCCCTAGCGCAGGAGCCGGATGTGCTGCTGCTGGATGAGCCGATCAGCGGCGTGGACGCGCCCACCCAGGAGATCATCCTCGACATCCTGGCCGGGCTGGCCGCGCAGGGCAAGACCCTGCTGCTCACCACGCACGACCTGCACTGCAACATGGATCGCTTCAGCGCGCTGCTGGCGCTCAACCACCGGCTGGTGGCGCTGGGGCCGGTGGAGCAGGTGCTCACCCCCCACAACTTGGCAGCAACCTATGGCACGCAGGTGGTGCTGTCCGACGGCACCGGCGTGACCCTTATCAATCAGTAGAATCAGCTATGACCTGCAGCAATCTTTGGGAGTGCGTGGCCGCGCCGCTCCAGTACGAGTTCATCCGCAACAGCCTGATCGCGGCGATCATCATCGGCGTGGTCTGCGCCTTCGTGGGCGCGTTTGTGGTGCTTCAAGATCTGGCCTTCATCGGCGATGCCCTGGCCCACGCATCCTTCCCCGGCGCGGTGATCGCCTTCATGTTTAACCTGAATCTGGCCATCGGCGGGGCGGTGGCCGGGCTGCTCACCGCGCTGGGCATCGGCGTGATCGTGCGCCGCAGCAAGGTGAGCCAGGATACCGCCATCGGCGTGCTGTTCGCGGGCACCTTCGCGCTGGGCGTGCTGCTGTTCTCGCGGATCAAGAACAACACCAAGGATCTGTTTGGCCTGCTGCTGGGCGACGTGCTGGCCATCCGCAGCAGCGACCTGATCGTGATCGGCATCATGGGCCTGATCGTGATCGGCACCATCCTGGCGCTCTACAAAGAGCTGACGCTCATGACCTTCGACCGGCTCCAGGCCGAGGTGATCGGCCTGCCCGTGGCCTGGCTGCACGAGCTGCTGCTGGCGCTCATGGCCATCACCATCGTGATCGCGGTGCAGACGGTAGGGATCGTGCTGGTGGTGGCCATGCTAGTCACCCCGGCGGCCACGGCCACCCTGCTGGTGCGGCGCTTCCCCATGGTCATCCTCGTGGGCGCGGTGCAGGGCGTGATCGGCACAGTGGCGGGGCTGTACATCTCGTACTACATGAATGTGGCCTCGGGCGCATCGATGGTGCTGGTGATGACGCTTATGTTCGCCATGGCGCTGGTGTTCTCCCGGCTGCGCGGGCGCTTCCGCCAGCGGCGCGCGGCGGCATAGGGCGCAGCTCAGCGCATTGGGAAGGCCTGCCAACACATGTCGGCAGGCCTTTTGTGTACGCTATGATCTTCGGCAACCAATATAAACACCGCATCTAGGGAATATGAAACTTCTTTTCACCCGCCACCGCATCGCCGTGGCCCTGGCCGCACTGAGCGTAGGAGCGCTGGGCTTGCTGACGCGCTCGGCGCTGGTGCCGCGCGGCAGCCTAGCCGGGCAGTATGGCGGCGACGCGCTGTGGGCCACACTGGTGTACCTGCTGGCGCGCTGGCTATGGCCGCATGCGCCCGTGGCCCGCGCCGCGGCGGGGGCGGCTGCCCTCGCCGCGGCGGTGGAGCTGAGCCAGCTCTACCACGCGCCGTGGCTCGACGCGGTGCGGCAGACGACGCTAGGGCACCTCGTGCTGGGCCAGGGCTTCTTGTGGAGCGACATGGCCTGCTATGCGGCGGGCGTGGCGCTGGGCGCGTGCGCCGAGCTGGGCCTGCGGCGGGCGTATCAGCGCTTTTTCCTGTCACTGCGATAAGGTGCCCGCGAGCCGTTTTTTTGAAGCAAACCAGAGAGATGCAACTCTCTCTGACAATCGCGTGAGGGAATGTTTCATCCAGCGCGAGCTTGGCTTCTCAATAAACTGGTGTATTACAAACGACACCAGCAGCATAAAGAAAACCATCCCCCAGAACACGACATGCATATTCAGCATGGGATAGAGCCGATTAATGATGATATACCCCACATGCTGATGGAGGAGATAGGCTGGGTACGTCAGCCCGCCTAAGAAAACCCAGCGCAGCTGCCCAAACGAACCAGTTTTGCGCAAAACGATAAACATCATAGCGACAAAGTACGATGTCACCAACGCCTTGGTAACCCAGATATTCGTGTCGGTATGATAGTGAATATTAAAAAAGGCCACCTCTGGCTCAAGCAGCATCAGCGCGTACGCCCAGCAGAGCACAATCATGATACAGCGCTCAAGCGATATGCCGTGTTTCCATATCAGGAAATACGATGCTCCTGCGATGAAGTAGACTGAATACTGTGTTACTAGGTTTTCTCTCAGGATATCCCATTTAAAATAGTTTACTATTGGCGTCAGGAAGAGCCAAAACCAAAGGATCCTATTAATTCTATGTATCTTACCTGCCAGCAATATAAGCGATATGATGATATAGAAGTTTATCTCGTAGTATAAAGACCAGTATACGCCATCTACGCTTGACGAGTTTAGCCTATTGCCGAACATCGTCATATTCTTCAAATATTGTATAATACTAGTTGGGAACCTATCTCCACCAAAAAACAACTTCACCAAGAACGTTATCGTACAACAAACCCAAAAAGCCGGATAAAGCCTTGATGCGCGCGATACAACAAAGGTTCCAAAACCGCCCCGGTCTGCTGTCATTAATATAACAAACCCACTGATAATAAAAAAAAGCTCTACACCGAATCTGCCATACCTAGCAATAGGAGCGATGAGGGTGTAATCCATCTTTATATAATCATCAGCGGCATAGGCCCGGAATCCATAATGAAACAGAATAACCATAATAACAGCAATAAATCTCAGAAGATCTATCTCATTAACTCTCATTCGATCATGATTTTCGCTCAATGGTTTTTCTCCTTATGCACAGCTAAAATATCGGGAGAATATATGTGCAGGTGTCGAATTTGCAGCTACGATTGTAAGGTACATCCTGCTGAGAGGTCAACTGCGAGGAGCAGGGCCATACCCCGTCCTAGCGGGTAAAGCTCCGCAGGCAGCTAAATAGCTTATGCGTTGCGATGGGGGCCGTGCACACCGCAGCAAACAGGGTGGCGCGTTGATTGTATATCAATGCGCCACCCTGTTTTGCCGCAGTATATCGCTACGCTAGCTCGACAGGGAACTGGATCTCGCACACGGTGTCGGGGTCGTGCTGATCGCCTGGAATGGTCGGGATGCGCAGGTTGACCTCGCGGCACGGCCCGATGATGCGGTAGCCGTGCTGGTCGATCCAGCGAGCTATGGCATCGTAGGCCTGCCCGATGGTGGCGAACGGGCCATTGTGGATGACCGAGGCCATGGACTCAACGCCAGGCAGGATGCCAACCGCCATAGGCCCCTGCGCAACCAGGCCGGGCGCAACTGGCGCGCACACCTCGATATCCCAGTCGCGCTCCTTGCCATCGGGGTCGTGGTAGAGCGAGATGCAGGGGGCGATGATCCGCGACTCCCAGGGTTCGAGGTGGGCCAGAAGCTCGGCCCACAGGCTGTGCTGCTCGGGCGGGGTGGGCACCACCCCGCGCACCGAGGCCACTAGCATCGGCTCAACCCGTTTGATGATCACATCGTAGCTGGACATAGCAGGTTCCTCCTCAAGCTGTCGTAGCAAGCCCTCAACCCGTTGCAGACGTTCCTCTTCCTCGCGCATCCGCTGGCCGATCTCGGCGCGGCGCAGCATGAGCATGCCGCGCATGTGATCAGCTGTCACCTCGCCATCCAATAGATGCCGAATCGACTCAAGCGAGAAGCCCAGGTCTTTCAGCGCCAAAATGCGGTAGAGCCGTGGTAGCTGGTGGAACTCGTAGTAGCGGTACGAGGTAAATGGGTCCACCTGCACCGGCTTCAGCAGGCCAAGCTCGTCGTAGAGCCGCAGCGCCTTGATCGACACCCGGCTGAATTTCGAGAAATCCCCGATCCGTAACATCACCGCACCTCCTCCAATAGGTTGTACACCCTCTTCTAAGAGGAGAGTCAAGCAGCTCTTGAGGGTGGGGCAGCCGACACCCGATTTATTGCAATTCTGCTCACAAGCAGCTCACATTCCCACGTATCAGAATCCGATATGAATCAGTAATACTGGTCTAGTAATATTTCCTCTACCATTTTGCACCTATTTTGACCACGTTTTATGTCAAAGATTGCCGAGGTTGTATGCGCGCCCTTCGCACGTGCCTGAGTCTGCTCTTTGCGTTCACGTTGCTGTGCTGGGTTGGTCTGAGCGGCACGCTCGCCACCCCCGCCGCATCCGCTCAAACGTCCAGCCCGCTGATCGTACTGAGCCAGCAGCTGATGGGGGCCACATCGCCCATCCCCAGCGGCAAGCCTTTTAAGATCCGCCTCACCTACGAGTGTAGCGGCTCGACTGGCACGGGCTGCAGCGATGTGGCGCTGACCACCACGCTACCCAGCTCGATCACGCAGGTGGCGCACACCGAAGACTCGAATGTGCAGAGCTTTAGCTACAACCCGGCCACCGGGCAGGCCACCTGGCTGATGAAGCCGCTGGCGCTGGGCACCACCGGCCAGTTTGAGCTGACGGTGCAGTTCAACACCGGCACCACCAGTAATGGCACCTCGGCGACGATCACCGCCGGGGCGACATCCAGCAACGCCACGCCCCAGAACCCCGGCGATATCGTGGCGACGGCCAGCGCGAGCGATCAGACCACCGTCAACAAGATCGTCATCGCCCCTGGCACCGCCGACTCCGACACGGTCTACCGCATCGCCGTCTGCACCGCCAGCGGCAGCGGCGAGGGCGCGCTGAACGCCACCGGCGTGAACGTGGTGGATCTGCTGCCTGCGGGGGCCAGCTTCATCTCGGCCATCCCTAGCCCAGCCTCGGTGGCGACCGTGGGCGGGCGCACCCAGCTGACATGGGCACCGCAGGATGTGCAGGTGCCCTCGTGCGCCTACTACCTGGTGCGCGTGGTGTTCCCAACTGGCGCAAATGCCGTGGGCGACAGCCGCACCAACGACGCCACGGTGTCGTACACGCCCTACGGCGGCTCGCTGGTGACAACGGCGGTAGCGACCACCCACACCATCCCAGTGGGCAACCCCGGCTTTACGGGCAGCAAGTCGGCCAATCTGGATTATGCTATTGTCGGCTCGGGTATCGAGTATGCGCTTGGGGCGCAGAATACTGGCAACGCCAACCTGACCAATGTCCAGATCGTGGACAACATCCCCGACAACCTGGATGTGACCAAGATCGACACGAATGGTGCCGAGATCACGGCGGTAGAGTATCAGAAGAACGGCAGCAGCACCTGGGTCGGCGGTGTGCCGACTGGTGCGGGTGTGGCGGTGGCCAGCTTCCCCGGCTTTGTGGCGGGCGACTATGTCTCGGCGCTGCGCTTCACCATCGGCAGCCTGCCCGTGTACACCGCTGTCGGCGGCATCACGATCTACAGCACGGTGATCAACCCGCCAAACGGCGGCGGGCCTGCCGCACCCATGCCGCTGCTGATCACCAACACCCTGCAGGGCTCGACCACCTACGGCGGCTCGACGGTGACCATGGCCAACACGCCGTCGGCCACAATCGACACCGACCAGCCGGAGCCGCGCCCAACCCTGAGCAAGACCGCAAACACCAACTCGGTCAACCCCAACGACAAGGTGACGTACACGGTCAGCCTAGAGAATCGCGGCTACCCGACCAACTCGCTAGACGCGCCGCAGCTCTCCGACCTGCTGCCAGCAGAGGTGACGTATCTGGCGGGCAGCTGGGCAGCGGTGGGCACCCTGCCGCCTGGCTGCGAGACCCCGGCCTTCAGCGCCACGCCCAACTACGGTGGCACAGGCCGCACCCTACTGCGCTGGGACTGGGCATCTACCGCATGTAAACTCTACGCTGGCGACCCCGAGGCCAAGCCGCGCGTGCCTGGCGACACCATCCGGCTCTCGTATCAGGTGCAGGTGAACCCCGGCATCGCCACGGGCACCGTTCTGCCTAACCACGTTGCGCTCACCAACTACACCAACATCCCCAGCGATGTGAAGCCGATCGACTGCACCGACACCACCGACCGGGCCATCTACACCAGCAACGGATCGGACCCGGCGAAGTTTTGCTCAATCGCTTCCACCGATGTGACCATCCTCTCATCGGCCCAGATCGAGTCGGCCAAATGGGTGAAGGGCCAGCTCGACAGCGACTTCAGCCGCGACCCAGTGGTAGGCCGCACCGTGCGCGGCGGCAACCTCACATTTGCGATGGTGCTCAACAACACCGGCAACATCGACTTCAACAACCTGCAGGTGATCGACCTGCTGCCCTACAAGGATGCCGACGCCACACCAACATCGAACGTGGGCACCCGCGATCAGGCCTCGCTTGGAACCGCCTGGACGCCCTACCTCGCAGAGCCGATCGATGTGATGCCTGCGGTGCCCGGCCTCGTCATCTACTATAGCTCCGAGGAAAACCCCTGCCGACCACTGGTGGTCGATAGCCACCCCGACGCCACCTGCACGCCCATGACCGTGGGCACCACCGCCGGGCCTGGCATGTGGAGCACGAACCTGCCCGCCGACCCGACCGCCATCCGCTCGGTCTGGTTCAAGTTCCCGGCTGGCTACACGCTGCAGCGCGGCCAGCAGGTGCGCTTCGAGTACACCATGTATGCCCCCAGCGACGCCCCGCTGGCCACCGCAGGCGGCGACGGCAACTTCGGCAACAACGACGACACCAATGTGGCCTGGAACACCTTCGCCTACCGCGTAAACCGCGCCGACGACAGCAGCACGCTGGTGGCACAGCCGCCCCGCGTGGGTATCGAGGTGGCGACCGACAGCACGACGGCCAGCTATGGCAACTATGTCTGGCACGACACCGATGCGGATGGCACCCAAGACGAAGGGCCGGAAAGCGGCATCAACGGCGTGACCGTGAACCTGTACACCTCGGCAGGGGTGCTGGTGGGCACGCGCGTCACCAACTACGATAGCACGGGCAACCCCGGCTACTACCTGTTCGGTGGCCTCACCCCAGGCGACTACTACGCCGAATTTGTGCTGCCCGATGGCTATAGCTTCACCAACCCCAACCTGGGCGGCGACGCCACCAAAGACAGCGACGGATCGATCGTGGTA
This sequence comes from Chloroflexia bacterium SDU3-3, assembly GCA_009268125.1. NCBI lineage: Bacteria > Bacillati > Chloroflexota > Chloroflexia > Chloroflexia bacterium SDU3-3. The sequence continues at coordinate 29,540 of WBOU01000002.1, forward strand.
AGCCCGACGGTGCGCCGCACCGCGACCGAGACGCTGACAGCTGGCGAGGAGAATCTCACCTACGACCAGGGCCTGACCACGCCGCCGGTGAGCATCGGCAACCGCGTGTGGTTCGACACCAACAACAACAGCCTGCTCGACGCGGGCGAGCTGGGCATCAGCGGCGTGGCGGTGGACCTGTTCCGCGACGCCAACGACGATGGCGTGCTGACGGGATTCGAGCACTACCCCGTGGCCACCGCCACCACCAACGGCACCGGCTACTACCTGTTCACCCAACAGGATCTGCTCAACGGCGCAGCGATCACGCCCGTGTCGCTCCAGCCCGGCTCCTACATTGTCGGCATGAACAAGTCGAACTTCAGCACGGGCGGCGCGCTGGTGGGCTACTATAGCAGCGGCACCCACATGCTCGGCACCGGCGAAACCGCCGAGGTGGCACCAGCCGACACCAACACCGACACCGACAGCGACGACAACGGCGCGCTGGTGCGCACCACTCCTGCGAATACTACGCCATTCTACCTGGGCGGCGTGCTCAGCTCGGCCACGCTGCTGAGCGCCAGCGAACCGACAGGCGAGACCAGCGCCGTGGGCATCGCCAACCAGGCCCCCGGCGGCGTGGCCATCGCCGATGACCACAGCAACGAGACCGTAGACTTCGGCTTCTACACGCTGAAGATGGGCAACCTTGTGTGGAAGGACGACGGCAGCGGCGCGAACTACAACAACGGCGTGAAGGACGCCGACGAAAATGGCCTCAGCGGGGTGACGGTGAAGCTCTACACCGCCGACGGCGTAACCGAGATTCCGGTGGGGCCTGACGGTATCCTGGGCACCGCCGACGACACAACCGGCGGCGTGACCACCGACGCAAGCGGCCACTATAGCTTCGGCGGCCTGGCCGACTCGACCTACACCGGCCAGCCCAGCGCGGGCTACGTGGTGAAGATCACCGCGCCCACCGGGCTGGTGAGCAGCGCCGACAAGGCTAGCACCGCCTCGCCTAGCAACGACCTAGATGAGGGCACCGACGAGAACGGCATCGGCACCGGCGGCGGCGTGATCGCCAGCGCCAGTAACGCCAGCGCCTTCCTGCTGGAAGCGGGCGAGGTCGCGGCGACGGTTACGGTAGACAACCCCACCGGCACCACCACCAACCCCACTGTGGACTTCGGCCTTGTGCCGATCTACTCGCTGGGCAACCGCGTGTGGTACGACACCAACAACAGCGGTACGGTCGACGGCGCGGAGGTGGGCATCAACGGCGTCCAGGTAGATCTCTACTACGCCGATGCCAGCGGGAACCCGACCGGCGCACGCCTGGCGACCCAGAACACCTCAAATGGCGGCTACTACCTGTTCACCGGGCGCTACCAGGGCGACTATGTGGTGGTGCTGCCTGCCGGGAACTTCGCCAGCGGCCAGCCGCTGCGTGGCTACGCCAGCAGCACCGGCAGCACCGATGACACCGACGTGGATTCGGACGACAGCGGGCGGGCGGGGACTGGCAGCTACGCCACATCCATCGTGAGCAGCAAGATCACGCTCGGCGCGGGCGACAGCGAGCCGACGGGCGAGCCTGCCACACCCGGCCACACCGACACCACCGTGGATGCCCGCTCGAACACGACGGTCGACTTCGGCTTCTACCGCCTAACCATGGGCAACCTGCTCTGGCACGATGTCAACAACGACGGCCTGTATCAGGCCAGCGGCATCGATGGCATTGCCGGAAATACCGATGATGAGAAGGGCATCAGCGGCGTGTTGGTCCAGCTCTACGACTCGACCAACGCCCTGGTGGCCACCACTACCACCAACACCAGCGGCCTGTATACCTTCGACCGCATCACCCAGGGCGCGCTTGCGGGCCATGGCCTGCTGGCTGGAAGCTACACCGTCACCATCCCCGCCAGCGAGTTCGCCTCGGGCAAGCCGCTCTTCGGCTTCTACAGCAGCCTGCAGAGCACCGCTGCGCCCGACCCCGACACCAACGTCGATAGCGACGACAACGGCGCGCCGAGCGCTGGCACACTTGTGACTTTGCCCTTCTCCCTCACGCCCGGCAGCGAGGCAGGCAAGCCCAGCAAGGTCATCACCAACAGCAACGGCACCACCAACGACCCGACCATCGACGTTGGCGTGCACACCATGAGCATCGGTAACCTGGTGTGGCACGACCTGAACAACGATGGCCTGAAGGACGCCACGGAGCCAGGGGTGGATGGTGTGACCGTGCGCCTGTACGCCGATAGCAACAAGGATGGCGTGGCCGATGGGGCTGCGCTGGCCACCGACACCACGTCGAACGGCGGGCACTACCTGTTCAACGGCCTGACCGATGGCAGCTCCTATCTTGTCGAGATCGATCTGCCCGCTGGCTACACATCCAGCAACGGCCAGATCGACGACCTAACCGCATCTACGCCCTACGAGCCGGGCATCGCCGAGAGCGGCAGCGCCGCCGATGATGGCAAGGACCACGGCACACGCTCAGGCAGCGTGGTGCGCAGCGGAACCATCACCCTTGGCGCAAACACCGAGCCGACGGGCGAGGCCGACACCGCAGTCTCATCGGGCAAGGCCAACAGCGCCACCGACAGCAACAGCCAGTTCACCATCGACTTCGGCATCTACGCGCCGCTGAGCCTGGGCAACATGGTCTGGATCGATGCCAATAACGACGGCATCTACCAGATCACCGAGACCATGGCCCCGGATGGCGTGAAGGTCAGCCTCTACTGGGACCAGAACGGCGACAGCAGCATCAGCGGCGGCGAGACCACCGCCGTGCGCACCACCACCACATCGGGCGGGCTATACCTGTTCGACACGCTGGTGCCTGGGAACTACCGCGTAGCGCTCGACGCCAGCAACTTCACCGCCGGAGGTCTGCTGGCGGGCTATGTGAGCAGCACCGGCGCTCTGGGCAACGCCACCGGCCCGAACGAGGGCGCTGCCACCCCCGCGCCGGATACCAACATCGACGGCGACGACAACGGCACCACCGTCTCTGGCGAGGTGCGCACCGCAGCCCTGGTGACGCTGTCCGCAGGCAGCGAGCCAACCGGCGAGACCCCGGACAACGACCCGATAACGCCCGACGCCAACGAAAACCTGACGGTGGACTTCGGCGTGTTTCTGCCCGCATCGCTTGGCGACTATGTGTGGGTGGATGCGAACCGCGACGGCGACCAGGGCATAGCCGAGGGCGGCGTGGACGGCATCACCGTGCGCCTGTATGATGGCGCAACCCTGCTGGCCACGGCGCTCACCGGGGATGACCCCAACACAGCGGGGGCGCAGCACGGCTACTACCACTTCCCCAACCTGGAGGCCAACAAGACCTACACGGTGAAGCTGGACAATCCCGCCAACTTCAGCAGCGGCGGGCCGCTCTTCGGCTATGTCCTCACCACCGCCGATGCCGCCTCGGCCAGCGACGCGACCGATAGCGACGCGGCGATAGTGGGCGGCTTCGCAAGCATCACCGCAGCCACCGGCGCGGCTGGCACCGACACGCCCACCTACGACGTTGGCTTCTACCCGGTGGCCTCGCTGGGCGACTATGTGTGGATCGACACCAACGCCAACGGCGTGCAGGACGCGGGCGAAAACGGGGTGGACGGTGTGACCGTCAGCCTGTACAACGGCGCGACCTTGGTCGGCACTGCCACCACCGGCGACAACCCGGCCACGCCCGCCACCGAAACCGGCTACTACCACTTCGCCAACCTCTACCCCAGCACCACCTATACGGTGAAGCTGGATAACGCCGCCGACTTTACCACCGGCGGCCCGCTCGCGGGCTACGCGCTCAGCGTGCGCGACCAAGGCGGCAACGACGCGACCGACTCCGACGCCGACACCATCGGCGGCGTGCCCACCATCGGCGCGGCTCCCACCGGCGCGGCAGGATCCGACACGCCCACCTACGACTTTGGCTTCTTCCAGGCCGCCGCCCTCGGCGATTATGTCTGGCTCGATGCCAACGCCGACGGCGTCCAGGACGCAGGCGAGACCGGCATCGACGGCGTCACCGTCTCGCTCTTCACCACGAACGGGGCCGACGGCATCGCCGGGAATGCCGACGACACCCTGCCCGTGGCCACCACCGTGACCGGCGACAACCCCGCCACGCCTGCCACCGAGCAGGGCTTCTACCTGTTCACCGGCCTGCGCCCCAGCACCACCTACACCGTGAAGCTGGACCGCGCCGCCGACTACACCTCCGGCCCGCTCGCTGGCCTTGTGCTCACCACCCAGGACCAGCCCGCCACCACCGACCAGCTCGACAGCGACGCCGCGCTCGTCTCCGGCCTGGCCCAGATCACCACAGCCCCTACCGGCGCGGTCGGCTCCTCCACCCTGACCTACGACTTCGGCTTCTTTCTGCCCGCCGCGCTGGGCGACTTCGTCTGGCACGACACCAACGGCAACGGCACCCAGGATGCGGGCGAAACCGGCATCGACGGCGTCACCGTCTCGCTCTTCACCGCGAGCGGGGCCGACGGCATCGCCGGGAATGCCGACGACGCGCTGCCCGTGGCCTCCGCCCTCACCGGCGACAACCCGGCCACCCCAGCCACCGAGCAGGGCTTCTACACCTTCCTCGGCCTGCGGCCCAACACCACCTACACCCTGAGGCTCGACAACGCCGCCGACTACACCTCCGGCCCGCTCGCGCCCTACCGCCTCACGGCCCAGGACAGCGGCGCGGACAACGCCAAGGATAGCGACGCCGCCATCGTCTCGGGTGTCGCCCAGATCACCGCCGCCCCAACCGGCGCGGCTGGCTCCAACACCCCCACCTACGACGTCGGCTTCGTGGCCCCCGCCGCGCTGGGCGATTTCGTCTGGGATGATGCCAACCGCAACGGCACCCAGGACGCGACCGAGACGGGTATCGACGGCGTGACGGTCAACCTGTACGCCGCCGACGGCACCACGCTGATCGCCACCACCGTGACCGGCGACAACCCGGCCACGCCCGCCACCGAGCAGGGCTTCTACTCCTTCACCGGCCTGCTGCCCAACACCAGCTACGTCGTGAAGTTCAACAACCCCGCCGACTACGCCAGCGGCGGCCCGCTCTTCGGCTATGTCCTCACCACCGCCGATGCCGCCGCAGCCAGCGATGCGACCGATAGCGACGCCTCGGTAGTGGCTGGAACCAACCAGATCAGCGCGACCACGGGCGTGGAGAACACCGACACGCCCACCTTCGACGCTGGCTTCTACGGTATCACTGGCCTAGGCGACTACGTCTGGCTGGATACCAACAGCGATGGGGTGCAGGATGCGACCGAGACCGGCATCGATGGCGTGACAGTGAACCTGTACGCCGCCGATGGCACCACGCTGATCGCCACCACCGTGACCGGCGACAACCCGGCCACGCCCGCTACCGAAACCGGCTACTACCACTTTGCCAGCCTGGAGGCCAACACCACCTACATCATCAAGCTGGACAACCCCAGCGACACGGCGGCTGGCGGCCCGCTGGCGGGCACGCTGCTCACCACGGCCAACGCGGCAAGCGCCACCGACCTGACCGACTCTGACGCGACGCTGGTGGGCGCTATCCCCAGCATCACCGCCACGACCGGGGCGATCGGCAGCGATGACCCGACCAACGACTTTGGCTTTGTGAAGAGCTACGCGCTGGGCAACCGCGTGTGGTTCGACACCAATAACGACGGCATACACGACTCGGATGAGCGCGGCGTGGCGGGCGTGATGGTGCAGCTGTACAGCGACACCAATACCAACGGCTACGATGCCACCGACACGCTGCTGGGGCAGACCACTACCAACGCCGACGGCTACTATCTGTTCAGCAGCCTGCCCGCCGGAAGCTACTCGCTGGTCATCCCCGAGAGCAGCTTCACCACTGGCGGCGCGCTGGTGGGCTACTGGAGCAGCCTGACCGGCTACAGCACCGCCGGAGCGCTGGCCGAGACCGCCGCGCCCAGCCCCGACGGCGACATCGACAGCGATGACAACGGCACCATGGTCGGTACGCTGGGCCAGCCCGGCGGCTACGTGGCCAGCCTCACCGTCACCCTGGGCAGCGGCACAACCGACGACGAGCCGACCGGCGAGGATGACCCGACCGACGGCATCGCCGATGCCACCCCCGACGCCCGCTCGAACATCACGGTGGACTTCGGCTTCTACACGGCCTCGCTGGGCAACCTGGTGTGGCACGACACCAACAACAGCGGCACGTTCCAGCCAAACGGCGCGGACGGCATTGCCGGAAACGCCGACGACGAGACCGGCATCGCCGCGGTGGTGGTAGAGCTGTGGCCCGCCGACAGCGCAGGCGCGACGGCGGGGGCGAGCCCCATCCAGACCGCCACAACCCTGGCCGGCGGCAGCTTCAGCTTCGTGGGGCTGCCGCAGGGCAGCTACATCGTGCGGCTGGCCCAGAGCAACTTCGCCACCGGCGGCGCGCTGGAGGCCTTCCGCAGCAGCACGGGCGGCGTCTCGCTCACCTCGGGCGCGTTCGAGCCTGCGCCCAGCCCGAACGACGGCACCGACAGCGACGACAACGGCACCATGGTGATCAAGGCGGGCCTGATCGAGACCATCGACAGCCAGCCGATCACGCTGCAGCCGGGCACATCGGCCACGGGCAGTGGCATCACGGTGGACAACCCCAGCGGCTCGACCAGCAACACCACCGTTGACTTCGGGGTGTACAAGCCGCTGAGCCTGGGCAACACCGTCTGGCTCGACCTGAACAACTCAGGCACGCAGGAGGTGCGTGAGGATGGTGTGCCGGGCGTGCAGGTGCAGCTCTTCCGCGGCGGCGTCGAGGTGCCGGTCGGCCCCGATGGCGTGCTGGGCACCGCCGATGACGCCCTGGGCGGGGTGCTGACCGATGCCAGCGGCCACTACCTGTTCCAGATGCTCACGCCTGGCCAGTATGTGGTGGTGGTTACGCCGCCCGCCGGGTACAGCTCCAGCACCGGCAAGATCAGCACCAACCAGGATCAGAGCGGCCCCTATGAGCCAGCGCCCAGCCCGAATGACGATATCGATGGGAATGATGATGGCACGCTCAGCAGCGGCGTTATCAGCAGCCTGCCGATCACGCTGATCTCGGGCGGCGAGCCGGTGAACGATGGCGATACCGACGCGCAGACCAACCTGACGGTCGACTTCGGTATCTTCCAGCCCGCCAGCATCGGCAGCCTAGTGTGGGTCGACACCGATGGCGATGGCGTGCACGACCCCGGTGAGAACGGTGCGCCCGGCATCACCGTGACGCTCTACGACCAGAGCGGCACGCCGATCGCCACCACCACCACAAACACCGATGGCTCCTGGTTCTTCGGCAGCCTGCCCGGCGGCACCTACACGGTCGGCTTCAGCAACCTGCCGCCGGACTTCACCTTCAGCCCTGCGCACCAGGGCGACCCAAGCAGCGACAGCGATGTCGACCCGAACACCGGCATGACCGACACGATCACGATCACGCCTGGCACGCACGACACCACCATCTTCGCTGGTATCCTGCCCATCCCGCCCACGGCGATCACGCTGCTGAGCTTCACCGCCAGCTACGAGCAGGGTGCGGCGGTGCTGCGCTGGGCCACCGGCGCGGAGGTGGACAGCCTCGGCTTCCACATCTACCGCAGCGCCACGCCCGACCGCGCGGCGGCAGAGCGGGTGAGCGCCGCGCTCATCCCGGCCCAGCACCCGAACGGCGGCAGCTACGCCTGGGCCGATGCCAGCGCCACCGGGGGCCAGCGGTTCTACTACTGGCTTGAGGAGATCGGCACCGATGGCATGGCGCACACCTACGGCCCGGCCACGCTCGCCGCGCCCTCGGCCACCACGACCACCATCTACCTGCCGATCGTGACACGGTAGGCTCGGCACGGAAAGGCGGGCGCGGGAAGCGACCTTCCCGCGCCCGCCTTTTTGCGCTATTTCTGGTACACTACCCTGCGCAGCGCCCTTGCTGCACCATACAAACGTCCCCCGCCGCAGCCGCGCGCCACTGGCCGCAGCTGCGGCGGTATCTGCGAAAGGGGCAGGGAGCGCACCATGGATCACGCGCACCTTGATACATTTGCCAGCCTCGATCTGCTGCGCGCCGCCCGCACCGGCGTGCCCGAGGTGGTGTATGCCGAGAACAAAACACCCGAGCAGACCGTGGCCATCGCCCAGCGCATGCTGGACGCCAACGGTCGCGCCCTGATCAGCCGCGTGGCCCCGCCCACCCTGGCCGCGCTTGAGGCAGCCCTGGGCGACGCCGTGGTGTGGGAGCGCTTCACCACCGCGCGCACGGTGGCCATCCATCGCCCCGGCCACGAGGTGACGCCAAACGGCGGCGCGGTGGGCGTGCTGACCGCAGGCACCAGCGACATCCCCACCGCCGAGGAGGCAGCGGCGCTCTGCCGCGAGATGGGCTGCGCCGTGCACACCGCCTACGACGTGGGCGTGGCCGGGCTGCACCGCCTGTTCGAGCCGCTGCGCCGCATGCTGGATGCCCCGGTCGATGCGATCATCGTGGCGGCGGGGATGGATGGCGCGCTGCCCTCGGTGGTGGCCGGGCTGGTGGATGTGCCGGTGGTCGGGCTGCCCACCGCCGTGGGCTACGGCTTCGGCGGCGGCGGCATGGGCGCGCTCACCAGCATGCTGCAGACATGCGCGCCCGGCCTGGCGGTGGTGAATATCGACAATGGCATCGGCGCGGGCGCGATGGCCGGGCGCATCGCGGCGCGGGCGGGCGCGGCCCGCCGCAGAGCGGAGGAGACCAATGGCAACGCTTGATGAAAAATACGCCCTGCTGCTCGACCAGCTGCGCGGGCTTGGGTCGGCGCTGGTGGCGTTCTCGGGCGGGGTGGATAGCACCGTGCTGCTGCAGGCCGCCCACGAGGCCCTGGGCGACCGCGCCATCGCGGTGACGGCGGACTCGGAGACCTACCCGCGCGAGGAGCTGGCCGAGGCCCGCGAGCTGGCCGCCCTGATCGGCTGCGAGCACCTGGTGGTGCACACCAACGAGCTGGAGAACCCCGGCTACGCGGCCAACGCGCCCGACCGCTGCTACTACTGCAAAAAGACGCTGTTCAGCGAGCTTGAGCCGATCGCCGCCGAGCGCGGCGTCGCCGCCATCCTCTACGGCGCGATGGCCGACGACGTGGGCGACCACCGCCCCGGCCACCGCGCCGCCCACGAGTTCCGCGTGCTCAGCCCGCTGCTGGATGCGGGCATCGGTAAATCCGAGATCCGCGCCCTGGCCCAGCGCATGCGCCTGCCGAACTGGAACAAGCCATCCTACGCCTGCCTCTCCTCGCGCATCGCCTACGGCGAGCAGGTGACCGCCGAAAAGCTGCGCGTGCTGGATGAGGCCGAGCGCTTCGTGCGTGGCCTGGGGCTGAGCCAGTTCCGCGTGCGCCACCACGACACCCTGGCGCGGCTGGAGCTGCTGCCCGACGAGATGCCCCTGGCCATGGAGCACCGCGACGCGATCGTGGCGCGGCTGAAGGAGCTGGGCTACATCTACGTCACGCTCGATCTCCAGGGCTTCCGCAGCGGCAGCATGAACGAGCCGCGCAAGGCCAAGGGCCAGACCATCGAGCTGATCATCTAGCAGCACAAGACCGCGCGCTCTGCCTGGTACATGAGGCAGAGCGCGCGGCACCCACAGCGACCGCACAATTTCACCCCACGCCGATCAGCCCTGCGAGCGCATGCAGAACACAAACAGGCGCACCGAGTGAAAGCGCTCGATGTCGGGCCAGGGCAGCCCCAGCAGCGCCAGCTCGGCTGGCTCCGACTTCTCGCCGTTGATGTAGCAGTCCACAAACACATTATTGCCGTTCTGCCCACGGTAGAGCATCACCGTGTTGAACATGCGCTCGGGCGGCAGCTCGGCCAGCAGTGCATGGCCGAGCGACACGACGAGCGGCTGCTGCTCAAGAAATGGCCCAAGATCGGCCTGCACATCCTGACCGCGCATCACATAGGGGCTGACAAACAGATCCCAGCCCGGCAGCCCATCGGGCAGCCAGAGCGTGCCGTACATGGCCTGCTGATGCAGCAGCGAGAAGATCGGCGGAATGACGCAGGCGCACCACTGGTCGGCGGCGTTGGCAACCGCATCGCCCAGGCCCGCTCCGATCCCCGTGGCGCAGCTGACGATCAGGCTGTCCTCGCGCTCGACATTCAGCGCCACTGCCAGATCGAGATGCACCAGCGAGATCTGCTCGCCGGAGGGATAGCTGTTTTCCTCATGCTCGGCGTGGGTGACAAACACGCCCACCGTCGGCCAGCGCGCGAAGCGCACGCCGCCGCCCTGGAGCGAGCAGGCGATGTCCGAGGCCGCAAGAAACGACTGGATCACCTGCAGCGCGGCCTGGCGTAGTTCCTCAGGCATAGCATCCTCGTGTAGAAAAGCGCGCCGGGGCCGACCCTAGACGCACCACAGCTCGTACGCGCCGCCCACAAAGTCTTTACAGATCTGGCCGAGCTCCACTGCCTCCTCGGCGCTCAGGTCGCGCTCGCCCCATGCCTGCCACAGCGCATAGGCCCGCCCCAGCGCCGCATTCATGCGCGGCAGGTTGGGGTAGGCCGCAGCGAAGGCTTCCACCGTCTCGCGCTTGCCGCCCACATACACGCCCTGCGTGGCCAGGCCGATAGCCGCCGAGCGAAAGATCGGCGAGAACAGGAAGGCCGACAGCTCGGGCACCACCTGGGCCTGATCCTGGGCCTGGGCGAGGGCGTGCAGCATGTTCAGGCCAAACTGCGCGATGTCTTGGGCGCGGCTCTCATCCGGCTCGGGCAGGCGCGGCAGCAGATCCTCGCCGTAGATACGGCGGGCGGTGGCCACAAAGTTATGGTACTCGAAGCCCGCGCCAAGGAACGAGGCCTCCTCGTCGATCTCGCCCAGGCTGGTGAAGGTGGCGCTCACCGGCTCGGGGTTGAAGCGCAGCAGCGCGGGCAGGTGGCGCTGGCCCAGCAGCTCGGCCTGACGGGCGATGTCGTGCTCCACCTGGGCATCACGCTCGTTCAGCACCACAAACAGGTCGATGTCGCTGCGGCCCGGGGTGTGGTCGCCACGGGCGACGCTGCCGCCCAGGTAGATGGCGGCGATGGCGGCGGCGTGGCGGTCGGCGCAGTAGGCGGCAAAGGCCTCAAGCGCCGCGTCGTAGTTGTTGGTTGTCAAGCGGCATCTCCTCTCGGCAGTCGGTCCGCCGCGCCACGGGTCGGGCGCTGCTTCAGGCCGGCGCACCGCGAATGGTATAGCAAAAGCCGCGTCGGCACAAGCGCGCCGGGGCGGAGAACCTTTACCACCAAGACGCCAAGACACCAAGGGAACAAATACCGCGAAGGCACGAAGGGGAACCTTTACCACCAAGACGCCAAGACACCAAGGGAACAAATACCGCGAAGGCACGAAGGGGAAGATCGGAGCAGGTTTTCAGCTCGCCCATCCGGCGAAGGTGTGCCATGATGCCTGCTGGCCATAATCAGCATTGATGATAAAGACCGCAATCGTGCGTATCGCTCATTTTCATCAAAAAATAGCTATACATTGCGCCAGCTCTGGCTCAGCCCACGATCTGCACCTGCTGCATGCCGCGCACCGAGTTCAGCAGGTAGACGCGCGGGCTGCACAGCACATCCTGAACGCTCAGCACGCGCTCGCGCAGGCGGCCCTGCTGCAGCAGCCAGGCCCGCTGGGTGCCCGCCAGCAGCCCGCAGCTCACCGGCGGGGTGTAAAGGGTTCCATCCACCTCCACTGCGATATTCGCCACGGTGGTCTCGGTCGCGTGGCCATCCTCGTTGAACAGCAGCACGTCGCGCTGCCCAGGCCGCAGCCGCAGCGCTTCCTCGTACACAATGCGGCGGGTGGTCTTGTGGTAGAGAAACACGTCGCGGCGGTCAATCGGCTGCGCGGCCAGGGCCAGATCACCAAAGCGCAGGGCCTCCGGCCCTAGCGCCACGGCCTGGCAGGCCACCGCGCCCGCGCGCGCGAGCAGCAGGCGCACGCGGTGGGGCGCGGCGGGCAGGCCCGCCGCCAGCGCGGCCAGCTCGCTGCGGATCTGCGGCAGCTCGATGCGGAACCCAAAGTAGTCGGCGGAGCGGGCCAGCCGGGCCAGGTGGTGCTCTAGCAGCGCGTAGCCGCCCTCGGGCGACCAGCGCATGGTCTCCAGCAGGTCGAAGTCGCGCGGGCGCGGGGTGAGCACGCGGGCCTTGGTCAGGCTCTCCTCGTACTCGCCCGCCGCCGTGGAGTCCCACACCACCCCGCCGCCCACGCCGTACTCGGCCTGGCGGGTGGGGCGGTGCAGCAGCACGGTGCGGATGGCCACATTCAGCTGGGCCTGCCGCCCCGGCGCAAAAAAGCCGATCGCGCCAGTGTAGATGCGCCTGGGCGTGGTCTCCAGCTCCGCGATGATCTCCATGGTGCGGCGCTTGGGCGCGCCCGTGATCGATGCGGGCGGGAAGGTGGCCTGGAGCACGCGCTCCAGCGGCGCGTGCGAGCGCGCCGCCACGGTGGAGGTGAGCTGCCAGACCGTGGGGTAGCGCTCGGCGCTGAACAGGGCGGGCACATGCACGCTGCCAAGCTCGGCCACGCGCCCCAGGTCGTTGCGCACCATGTCGACGATCATCACGTTCTCGGCCCGATCCTTCTCGGATGCGAGCAGCGCATCGCGCGTCGCGTGGTCTTCCTCGGGCCACAGCCCGCGCGCGGCGGTGCCCTTCATGGGCCGCGACTCGATCTGCTCGCCGTCGATCCGCAGGAACAGCTCGGGCGAGGCGCTGCAGATCGCCCACTCGCCCGTGTCCACAAACGCGGCGTACGGTGCCGCGCCATCCCCGGCGATCTGGGCGAACAGCTGCCACGGGTCTACATCGGCCTCCGCCTGCAGCCGGTAGGTGAAGTTAACCTGGTAGGTGTCGCCCGCCACGATGTACTCGCGGATGGCGCGCAGGCGGCGCTCGTACTCCTCGCGCGTGACCGAGGGCCGCCAGGCCAGCGCCTGCGGCTGCTCAATCGCAGCGATGTCTAGCTCACCCACGTGCTGAAACAGGCCGAACCAGATCAGCGGGAACGCGCCATCGGGCCGCACGGGCAGCCTCGGGTCGAAGGCCGGGGCCGCCTCGTACGCAATAAACCCGGCGGCGTGCAGGCCCGTCTCCTCCACCAGCGCCTCGATCTGGCGCACCAGCGGCAGCACCTCGTCGATCCGGTCGGTCGTGAGGATCTGGCGCGGCGCGGAGAACTCCAGCCAGCGCCCGCCAGCGCCATCGCGCAAAACCACTCGCCCCACGGCCTGCTGTTCCATCTTTACGCCCCCTTGATTGATGCCCATATACCGCCTCTGGAAGCTGGCATTATAGCCGACGGCGGGCGCAAAAAAGCAGGCGAGGTGCGAGACCTCGCCTGCCGGGTGAGCTAGGGCGCTGGGGCGCTAGGCATCCTGGGCGATGCGCTCCAGGCGGCGGCGGCGGGCCACGCCTGCGGCCTTGGCGTACTCCAGCAGCATGGCGGCGCGCTCGGGGTCGCTATCGCGCAGCTGGCGGTAGCGGGTCTCGTTGTAGAGGTAGTCCTCAAGCGGCACGCTCGCGGCCTTGGAGTCCAGGCTCATGCTCTTGGCCTCCAGGTCCGGGTTGAAGCGGAACAGCGGCCAGTGGCCAGACTGCACCGCCAGCTTCTGCTGGCTGAGGCCCATGCGCATGTCGATGCCGTGGGCGATGCAGTGCGCGTAGGCGATGATCAGCGCGGGGCCGTCATAGGCCTCGGCCTCCTGGAAGGCCTTCAGCGTCTGCTGGTCGTCTGCGCCCATGGCGATCTGGGCCACGTACACGTTGCCATACTCCATGGCCAGCAGGCCCAGGTCTTTCTTCGCCGTGGCCTTGCCCTTGGCGGCGAACTTGGCGACCGCGCCGCTGGGCGTGGACTTCGAGGCCTGGCCGCCGGTGTTGGAGTACACCTCGGTGTCCATCACCAGCACCTTGACGTTGCGCCCGCTGGCCAGCACGTGGTCGAGGCCACCGTAGCCGATGTCGTAGGCCCAGCCGTCGCCGCCGATGATCCACACGCTCTTGCGCAGCAGGTAGTCGCCGAGCGACGCCAGATCTTCCGCGCCGGGGATGCTGGGCGCGGCCTGCTTCAGCGCGTCGATGCGGGCGCGCTGGGCCGAGATCTCGGCCTCGGTGCCCTGCGGGGCGTTCAGCAGGCCATCGGCCAGCTCGTCGCCGATCTGGGCGCGGAACTGGTCCACCATCGTGCGGGCGCGCAGGTTCTGGGCGTCGATGGTCATGCGCATGCCCAGGCCGAACTCGGCGTTATCCTCGAACAGCGAGTTCGACCAGGCCGGGCCGCGCCCCTTGGAGTTGGTGGCCCACGGCGTGGTCGGCAGGTTGCCGCCGTAGATCGAGGAGCAGCCGGTGGCGTTGGCCACGTACAGCCGGTCGCCGTAGAGCTGGGTCAGCAGGCGCAGGTAGGGCGTCTCGCCGCAGCCCGAGCACGCGCCGGAGAACTCGAACAGCGGGATGAGCAGCTGGGTGTTCTTCAGCACGTTGGTGTTCAGCTTGGTGCGGTCGGTCTCGGGCAGGTTCGAGAAGAAGGTCCAGTTGGCCACCTCCTGCTCGCGCAGCGGGGCCTGCGGCTCCATGTTCAGCGCCTTGCGGCCAGGCTGCTGCTTGTCCTTCGCCGGGCAGATCTCCACGCACAGGCTGCAGCCGGTGCAGTCCTCGGGCGCGACCTGCAGGGTGTAGAGGTCGCCGGGCAGCTCCTTGAAGCGGGCCGGCATCGACTTGAAGGTCTCGGGGGCGCCGACCAGCTGGTCGGGCGCGTAGGCCGTGGCGCGGATGGCCGCGTGGGGGCACACGAACACGCACTTGCCGCACTGGATGCAGGCGTCGGCGTTCCACACCGGGATCTCGCTGGCCAGGTTGCGCTTCTCCCACTTGGTGGTGGCGGTCGGGTAGGTGCCATCGGCGGGCAGCATGCTCACCGGCAGCTTCTCGCCCTCGAAGGCGATCATCGGGCCAAGCACGTCGCGCACGAACGCGGGGGCCTCGGCGGGCACCGGCGCGCGGCGGTACAGCTCGGTCTGGGTGCGGGCCACCATGTCCTCGACATCAACCTCGGCCAGGTGGGCGATGGCGGTGTCGACGGCGGCGAAGTTCTTCTGCACCACCTCCTCGCCGCGCTTGCCGTAGCTCTTGCGGATGCTCTGCTTGAAGCTGGCGATCGCCTGCTCGCGCGGCATCACGCCCGAGAGCGCGAAGAAGGCAGTCTGCATCACGGTGTTCACGCGACCGCCCAGGCCTGCCTTCTTGGCCACCGCCGCCGCGTCGATCACGAACAGGCGCAGGTGCTTGGCCACGATCTGGCGGCGCATGTCGGTCGGCAGGTTGTTCCAGACCTCGGCGGCGTCGAAGGGGCTGTTCAGCAGCAGCGTCGCGCCATCGGCCACGCCGCTCAGGATGTCCAGCCGCTCAAGGATGGTGAACTGCGAGCAGGCCACAAAGTTGGCCTGATCGACGATGTAGGGCGCGCGGATGGGCTGCGGGCCAAAGCGTAGGTGCGACGTGGTGACCGAGCCGGACTTCTTCGAGTCGTACACAAAGTAGGCCTGGGCGTAGTAGCCGGTGTCGCGCCCGATGATGCTGATCGCGCTCTTGTTCGCGCCCACGGTGCCGTCGGAGCCGATGCCCCAGAACACGCAGCTGGTCGCGCCCGGGGCCTCGATCGTGAAGCTCGGGTCGTAGTCCAGGCTCAGCTTGGTCACGTCATCCTGGATGCCCACGGTGAAGTGGCGACGCGGGGTCTCGCTCTTCAACTCGTCGAAGGCGGCCTTGGCCATGGCCGGGGTGAACTCCTTCGATCCCAGGCCGTAGCGCCCGCCGATCACGCGGATGCCTTCTTTGCCGCGCTCGATCAGGGCCGTCAGCACATCCTGGTACAGCGGCTCGCCGATCGCGCCCGGCTCCTTGGTGCGGTCCAGCACCGCGATCGAGCGCACCGTGGCGGGCAGCGCATCCACAAACGCGCTGATGTCGAAGGGCCGGAACAGGTGCACCTTCAGCACGCCCACGCGCTCGCCCTTGGCGCGCAGCGCCTCCACCGTCACCTCCACCGTCTCCGCGCCGGAGCCCATCACCACGATCACGCGCTCGGCCTCGGGGTCGCCCGCGTAGTCGAACAGGTGGTACTGGCGGCCCGTCAGCTGGGCAAACTTGTCCATGGTGCGCTGCACAATGCCCGCGCAGGCCAGATAGTAGGTGTTGGCCGCCTCGCGCGACTGGAAGAACACATCGGGGTTCTGGGCCGTGCCATGGATGACCGGGCTCTCGGGGGTCAGACCGCGCGCGCGGTGGGCCAGCACCAGCTTGTCGTCGATCATGGCCCGCAGGTCGTCGTCGGTCAGCCGCTCGATGGTGTTCAGCTCGTGCGAGGTGCGGAATCCATCGAAGAAGTGCATGAAGGGCACGCGGGCCTCAAGCGTGGCCGCGTGCGAGATCAGCGCCAGATCCTGCGACTCCTGCACGTTGTGCGAGCAGAGCATGGCCCAGCCAGCCTGGCGGGTCGCCATCACATCCGAGTGGTCGCCGAAGATCGAGAGGGCGTGGGTGGCCAGCGCGCGGGCCGCAACATGAAAAACAGCCGGCGTTAGCTCGCCGGCGATCTTGTACATATTGGGAATCATCAGCAGGAGGCCCTGCGAGGCGGTGAATGTGGTGGCGAGTGCGCCCGATAGGAGCGCGCCGTGGATGGCGCCTGCCGCGCCGCCCTCGGACTGCATCTCCACCACCTGCGGCACGCCGCCCCAGATATTCTTCTTGCCCACCGCCGTCCAAGCGTCGGCGTGCTCACCCATCGGTGTTGAAGGAGTGATCGGGTAGATCGCGATCACTTCGCTCAGCTTGTGAGCTACACCGGCCGCCGCTTCATTACCATCGATTGTCTCTCGTGGTCGCTGCATTGCCGTGCTCCCTAAATGGTTTTCTCGCACCCTGCGAGAACGAGTAACAGTTCACAGAAAACAGCACGCACGCACGCTTGCTTCTTTATCCCAAGGTGCGTACGAAAGTGACTGCTTTGTTTACCGTGAAACACTAGCACAGCGCTTTCAGCCATCGGGGAAATGTCACGCAACATACAGAAGAGAATCGTTCACAATTTATGTTATGTTAAATAAATCACAATCTGACTCATCGGGCCAGATCTGCTTTGGGAAGCCCTATACGCGTACCAGCCTCTTCGCTCTGCGCCCACAGGTCGTCGCAACAAAGATGATGCGTTCGTTTTTTTCCTTCGCGCCTTCGCGCCTTCGTGGTATTCATTCCTGTGGCCCCTTGGAGTCTTGGTGGTAAAACCATAGCCCCTAGCAGATCCGCCCCTGGGCTATTCTCAGAACAGCGCCCACAACGTATAATCAAGGCTATGCAAACACTTAAAATCATCTCGTGGAATGTCAACGGCATCCGCGCCGCCGAGAAGAAGGGCCTGCTCGACTGGCTGGCCGCATCGGGCGGCGACATCGTCGCCTTTCAAGAAACCAAGGCCAGCCCCGAGCAGCTCGGCCCCGCGCTGCTGCAGCCACAGGGCTACACCACCCACTGGGCCGCCGCCGAGACCAAGGGCTACAGCGGGGTGGCCACCTTCTCGCGCACGCCGCCGCTGG
Source organism: Chloroflexia bacterium SDU3-3 (assembly GCA_009268125.1). Lineage (NCBI taxonomy): Bacteria > Bacillati > Chloroflexota > Chloroflexia > Chloroflexia bacterium SDU3-3. Next base: position 47,203 of record WBOU01000002.1, read on the forward strand.
ATGTGCGGCTGGGCCTGGGCGACCCGCGCTTCGACGGCGAGGGCCGCGTGCTGATCACCAAGTACCCCTGGTTCACCTTCTTCAACATCTACTTCCCCAACGGCGGGCGCGGGCCGCAGTGGGTCGCCCACAAGCTGGCCTTCTACGACCGCTTCCTGGCACTGGCGGGCGAGCTGATGGCGGCGGGCGAGAGCGTGGTGGTGGTGGGCGATGTGAACACGGCCTACGCCGAGATCGACATCGCGCGGCCCAAGGAGAATATCGCCGTCTCCGGCTTCATGCCCGAGGAGCGCGAGGCCCTGGGCAAGTTCTTCAGCGCAGGCCTGATCGACAGCTTCCGCCACCGCTACCCGCAAGAGGTGAAGTACAGCTGGTGGGCCATGCGGGCGGGCGCGCGCCAGCGCAACATCGGCTGGCGACTCGACTACATCTTTATCTCGCCCGACCTGCGCGAGCGGATCGTGGAGGCCGAGGTGCACTGCGAGGTGATGGGGTCGGACCACTGCCCGGTGAGCCTGACGCTAGCTGTGGACTAGGCAGAACGCCACGCACAAAAAAGCGCCGTCTGGGCTTTGGCAAAGCCCAGACGGCGCTTTTGCGCCAGCAGCTACGGCTGGCCCGCGCGCTCAAGCGAATCGGCGATCTGCGCATCCTCGGCGGCGATGCTAGAGGCGTACTGGTCGAGCGCGGCGCTGCGGCGCTGGCGCAGCGCCAGGGTCGCCACGGCGCGCACATCTTCCTCGGTGGCCTCCAGGCGGCTGTCGGCGGCGGCGCGGGCGCGGGCGGCCTCCAACAGGGCGATCTCGGCGCGGTGCGAGGGGATGCCCAGCGCCTGGATGCAGCGCAGGGCAAACTGCTCGGCGTGGGGGTGCAGCGCCACCATGGGCAAGATCTCGCGCGCCACGATGATCTCGGCCCGCAGCTGGGCGGTCTGGTCGGCGTAGCGCGCCCGGAAGGCCTGCGCATCGGCGCGGAAGTCGCGGGCGCGGCGGTAGACCTCCAGCCGCTCGGCTGGCTCGGCCAGCGGCGGCAGCCACACCCGCAGCCCGAAGCGGTCCATGATCTGCGGGCGCAGCGTGCCCTCCTCGGGGTTCATCGACCCCACCAGCACAAACTGCGTGGGGAACAGCCGCGTCATCGGCCCGCGCCGCACGAAGGTGCGCCCCTGGGCCGCCGCATCCAGGATGGCGTCGAGCACGTGTGGCTCCAGCAGGTTGATCTCGTCGATATAGAGCAGGTTGCGGTGCGCCCGCGCCAGCGCGCCCTCCTCCAACACGATCCGCTGCTGCTCCAGCGCCACCCGCTCGTTGATCCCGCCCACCACGTCCTCGATCCGCGCGTTCAGCGGCAGCTCAATGATCCGCATCGGGCCGGTGCGCACCAGCGTGGCCCCAGCCTCGTCGCGCTCCTCGCGCTCGATCGGCGGCATCACATCCACCAGCGCGCGCACCGCCGTGGTCTTGCCCACGCCATAGGGGCCCACCAGCAGCACGCCGCCCAGGCCGGGGTTCACCAGCGCCAGCACCAGCGCGGTCTTCAGCTCGGTCTGGCCGACCATGGCCAGAAAGGGGTAGGGAAGCAGTTCGTCGGTTGTCATCAGAGGATCTCGATGTCGCTGTCGAGAATCACCACATCTGGGCGATTCTCCTCAACCCAACGGACAACCGCATCCAGCTGGCCCTCGATGTAGGATGCCGAGCCAGAGACGCAGGCCACGCCGATCACGCCGCGCTGGTGCAGATCTTGGGCGTCGACCTCAGCGGTGGAGACGTTGAACTCGTTGCGCAGGCGCTGCAGCACCGATTTCATCACGCTGCGCTTTTCCTTGAGCGAGTGGACAGCCGGAAGGTAGAGGGTCAGTCGGCACGATCCGAGTATCATGTGGGTGTGTGCGCAATGCGCGCAGGGGGCCGCGTGCGGGCCTGCCCTGCATAAAGAGGCCAGCTAGTTCCACGACCCTGGGCCGCGCCAGCCGCCCTCGAAGGGGCTGCCTGGGTGGGCCGGCAGCAGCGAAAGCTCTGCCCGCAGGGAGGTCTCCATCTCGCGCAGCCGCGTGGCCACGTCGCACTCCAGCCAGTGCTGCTTCTGCGCGTTCTCCACCTGCAGCCGGTGGGCCATCCAGTAGGTCAGGTCGACCACGTCCTCGGGCAGGCTCGCGGCTTCGGCGCGCACCCCTGTGGCGGCGGCGATCGCATCCCAGTAGCGATCATACAGCCTGCGCAGCGTGCGGTCGGCGCCCTCGGCCAGGCTCTCGCGCCCCTCCTCCAAGTAGCTAACCATAGCCACATCGTAGGGCTGGCTACGCTGGATGCTGTCGATGCGGAAGCGCTGCTGGCCGAGCGTGTTGATCAGGTAGCGCCCATCGTCGAGCTTCACGCCATCGGAGATCTGGGCGGTGGTGCCCACCATGTGAAAGGTCGCATTGGGCTGCTCGGCCACGCCCGATGTGATCAGCACCACGCCAAACGGCTGGTTCTGATCGAGGCAGCTGGCGATCATCTCGCGGTAGCGCGGCTCGAAGATATGCAGCGCCAGCGGCGCGCTGGGGAACAGCACCAGCCCCAGCGGAAAAAGCGGGAGCGCGTGGGTCGCCATAGGAGACACCCCCTGCAGACGCGCGAACCATTCGGAAGGCCTACTCGGCGGTCCCTGTCCAGACCGAGGCGGCGTGGGTGCCCAGGTGCAGCTCGACCGTCAGCTCGATCTCGGCCCCCGAGAGGGCCTGCACTGCGGCGGCGGTATCGAACGGCTCGGCCACGCCCTCGCGCAGCACCAGCACATTGCCCAGGCGGATCTCCAGCAGGTCGGGCCGCAGATCTGCGCCCGACGCGCCCACCGCCACCAGGATGCTGCCCCAGTCGGCGATGTTCTGGGCGCAGGCCCAGCGCACGGCGGCGCTGCGCGAGATAGCGTGGGCGATCTTCTGGGCCTGCTGCTCGTCGGCGGCGCTGCGCACGTGGATCTGGATGAGCTTGCCGCCCGCCAGCGAGTCGCGGGCCACCTGCACCGCCAGGTCGGCGCAGATCGCATCCAGACCCTCCTGCCAGGCCCCATACTCCCACGACGAGGCGTCGGTGATCATGGGCACATCCGACGCGCCATTGGCGAACAGCAGGATGCCATCGTTGGGGCTGATGTCGCTATCTAGCGCCAGCCTGCCAAACGACCCCGCCACCGCCTGCTCTAGCGAGCGCGAGAGCAGCCGCCCATCGATCGCCACATCGCTGGTGAGCACGCAGAGCAGGGTGCCCTGGCGCGGGTAGACCATACGGCTACCCTTGGCCATGCCACCGATCACGATGCTGCGGCCCTCGCGCAGCGAGACCGAGATGGCGCTATCTTTCGGCCTGGTGTCGGTGGTGAGGATGGCCGTGGCCGCCCGCCGCCCGCCGCCGCTGTCTAGCTCGGATGCGGCGCGGCGGATGCCCTCGCGCATCTTCTCCATAGGCAGCGAGAGGCCGATCCTGCCGGTGGAAAGCAGCAGCACGCTGTCGCGCGGCACCTCCAGCTCGTCGGCGGACATCTTGGCGCACTCGACAGCGTTGGCAAGCCCCTGCGAGCCGGTGGCTACATTGGCGTGTCCGGCGTTGATCACCACCGCCCGCAGGCTCTCGCGGTTGCGGGCCAGCACCGCCTGGTTGAAGAAGATCGGCGCGGCTGATATGGTGTTGGTGGTGAATATGGCCGCCACGCGCGCAGGCTTGGCCGAGTAGACCATAGCCAGATCGCGCGCCTTGACCTCTTTTAACCCACATGAGACACCCGTTGCCCGATAGCCCTGTGGGGTGGAGACATGGCCTTCGTCGATGATTCGGTAGCTCATAGCGTGATGTTCAGCATGTCGTTCAGAATCCAGCTTCAACCATGGCGAGCATCCTACTCAGCTAGTGCCGTCCCCCGCCTGCGGTCGCGGCTACCACACCCGGCAGACCAGGCCCTTGAGGTACTCGCCCTCGGGGAAGGTCAGCGTCACCGGGTGGTCGGGCGACTGGGTCAGCCGCTCGATGATCTGCACATCGCGGCGCGCATCCACCGCCGCGCCAAAGATAACCTTCTGGAACAGATCGGCTGAGATCAGGCCCGAGCACGAGAAGGTGGCCAGGATGCCGCCCGGGCGCAAGATCTGCATCGCGATCAGGTTGATGTCTTTATAGCCACGGGTCGCGCGCTCGATATGGCCTGCGGCGTGGGCAAACTTGGGCGGGTCGAGGATGACCACGTCGAACTGGCGCTTCTCGAAGCGGTACTGCCGCAGCTTCTGGAACACATCGGCCACCTCGGACTCCACCGGCACCTGCACCCGGTTCAGCGTCAGGTTGGCCTGCAGGGCCTCGATGGCGGCGGCGCTGCTGTCGATCGCGGTGATCTGGCCCGCCCCGGCCTGGGCGGCGTAGAGCGTAAAGCCGCCGCTGTAGCTGAAGCAGTCGAGCACATCGCGGCCAGCGCAGTAGCTTGCCACCACGCGGCGGTTGCGCGACTGGTCGAGGAAGAAGCCAGTCTTCTGGCCGCCCTGGATCGAGGTATGGAACTTCATGGTGTGCTGGCGGATGACCAGCTGCTCGGGCGGCTCCTCGCCCCACAGCACGCCCTCGCTAGGCGGCAGGCTCTCTTTTTCGCGCATGTCGGGGTCGCTGCGCTCGTAGATGCCGCGCGGCTGCAGCATATCGGCCAGGATGGCGGTGATCAGCTCGGAGCGCGCCGCCATGCCCTGGGTCAGCAGCTGGATGCTAAGAAAGTCGCCGTACTTGTCGACGATCAGGCCGGGCAGGCCATCGGACTCGGCGAAGATCAGGCGGGCCGAGTCGCCCGAGCGGTCGGGGTCGAGCAGCATCTTGCGGCCAGCCACCGCGCGCTCGATCCGCCTGCGCAGCAGCTGCTCGTCGATCGGCTCGTCGCGGTCCCAGGTGAACAGGCGCACACGGATCTGCGACCCGCTGCTCCATGTGCCGCGCGCGAGCCACTCGCCGTCGGCATTGGCCACATCCACCGCGTCGCCGCGGCCCACATAGCCCTGCACGGTGCTGATCGCCCCCGAGAACACCCACGGGTGGCGCTGAATCACCGGCTTTTCTTTTCCAGGATTGAGAATAACCGTCGCCATATTGATCCCAACTCCACAAAGGTCAGCCACTGACGTTCGTGGTTGTATGGCCCGATACTGTAACACAGCTTGCAGCGCTCGGCAATAGCCACAGGCGCGGCCATACGACACCAACGATACTTCACAGGCTGAAGTAGTTTTTATCCATATCAAGACCGATCAGGGGCGCGATTGAGTACGCCCGGTGGCAACATTGTCATCTTCTCCATGGTGGAGAGCGGGGTGGAGGGCTGGAAGAATCTGATCGGTGCCGCATGTACGCCCCGCTGCCCTGGCCGGATGCATGGGCTACTGGCCAGTGCCGCGCACAAACACATTTGGCCAGGCCTTGAAGCGCGTGTAGAACGGCTCCGGCTCGCGCTGCTCGCCGCGCTCGGTGATCACGCGGTAGACGGCGATGTCCATCCCGCGCCGCGCGGTGTCGGTCTGCTTGTAGGTGCCGGAAGGCAGGCTGGCATCATTAATGACGCGAGGCTCGCTGGGCGGCTCCATCACGTTGCTGATCTCGGGGCCGATCGCGGCCACGGTGCGGTCGGGCTTGGTGCCATAGAGCCGCATGGCCAGCACGGCGTTCTTCTCATCCACCTGGGCGTCCAGCAGTAGCCAGTGGCCAGTGTCGTTCACAAACTTCATGTCGGAGACGCCGGTGTAGATGGCGGCATCCATGCCGGGGCCAGCCGCATCGGGGAAGGCGTAGTCGTCGTACCAGCTGATGTAGAAGGGGTGGGCGTGGCGCTCGGTGATCGGCAGGCCCGCCCAGAAGGCGGCGCGGAACAGGGTGGTCGAGTCCTGGCAGACGCCGCCGCCCCACTCCAGCTGGGTGCGGTTGCCGATCACGGCGTAGCCCTCCACAAAGCCGTGGGCCTCATCCACCTCGCCCAGCTGGGTGTTGAACGAGAACTCGGCGTCGGGCGGGATGAGCACGCCATCCATGCGGGCGGCCCCGGCCTTGATGTTCTGGATGCGGTAGGCCGCCGAGCCAGCGAAGCTCGACCGGCCCTCGCCCACCAGCTCGACGATGCCGAGCGAGGGCAGCGTGGCCGCCGTCACCTGGGGGCGCAGCTCCTCCACCGGCAGGTCCACCGTGCGCTGGGCCAGCCACAGCGTCTGGCTGATCGCCTGCACGGCCTCGGGCTGGCGCAGCCGCCAGCCGGTGGTGCCCTCCTCGGCGATCCGCAGCTTGCCGCCGCTGAAGGCCACGCGCGGCTCGGCGCTGCCCGAGTCGAGCACCTGGGCCAGGTCGTCCACGGCGCGGCTGAGCTTCTGCGGGTCGGGGCCGACCTGCATGGTGCCGCTCACGGTGCGCGTGCTGAGCACCTGGGCGATCTTCTCGGCGTCCCAGGTCCAGCTGCGCTCGCCCTGGCGCAGGGTCAGCGGCTGGCGCAGCAGGGCCTGGGCATCGGCCACGGCCTGGGTGATGGTATCGTTGCCCATGCGCGGGGCCAGCATGCGGGTGCGGATGGCCACCGTGCCCGGCTGCAGCTGCTGCAGCGCGGCGATGATGTCGAGCGCGGTGGCGTCGGCCAAGATCTGGCGGCCATCGGCGCTGGCGGTGGGCAGCACCTTGCCCGCCTGCAGGCTGAGCGCGGCATCCTGCGGCGGGCGCTCGATCTCGCCCGCCAGCGAGCCGAGGTAGCGCTGCAGCTGGGCCGTATCCACCTGCAGGCGCGGCGCAAGATCAATGCCGCGCCCCGACCACAGGCCCCACAGCTCCTGGGCCTGCTGCACCGGCCCGCCGCGTCGGCCCACATCCACCGCGTCGCGCGCGGTCGCCTCCAGGTCTAGCTTCGCGCCCAGCTGAGCCAGGGTCGGGTGCCACTGCTGGCCCTCGAACTCCAGCGTCAGCGGGGCCGCCAGGAAGGCGGCGTAGCGCTCGGCCAGCGCATCCTGCAGCGCCGCGCGGCTCATGCCGCCCGCCGCCAGGCCCTGCACCGTCACGCCCTCGGCGGGGCGATCCACCGCGAAGGTGTGCTGGGCCAGCGGGAAGGCCACCACCACCGCAGCCACCAGCAGCACCAGCGCGGCGGGCCCCAGCAGCGAGCGGCGGCGGCGGCGCGGGCGCTCGGGCCGCTCGGGGCGGCGCGGGCGCTCGGGCCGCTCCGGCGGCTCCTCGGGGCCGCCATCGGCGCGGCGGCGGCGGATGGGGCCATATTCCTGGTAGTATCGCTGTGGCATGCGCTGTGACCTGGTATCGCTTATGTTTTGCTGGACACGGATGGCTACAGGCTAACACGTTTACATGGGCGTGTCAATGCATCTGCACGCCACAAAAGGCCCGCGCGCCACGTTTAGAAAGGAGGGGAGCGGCTGCATTTTGCTACACAACCTGCGCAAAAGCGAACCGCTCGCCACCGCAGAATCCCGGTATCCTTTAGCACCATGCTCCTCGCAACCATGCCCGCATGTGAAAGAAGAACGCGCCCATGAATCACACCCTGCCCCAGCTCGGCGCACGCCTGCTGAGCGCCCTCTGCCTCGCCGCGCTGCTGGCAAGCTGCGCCGACGAGCCAGCCGCCGAGACCCGGCCCACCAGAACCCCAAAGCCCGCGGCGTCCGGCGGCGCAGCGCCCACCACCAAGCCCAAAACAGGCGAGAGCGCACCCGGCGGCACATGGCTGGTGATGCTCTACGAGGACGCCGACGACGAGATTCTCGAAGAGGACATGCTCAACGATCTGAACGAGGCCGAGCTGGTCGGCTCTGGCGACCGCGTGACGATCGTGGCCCAGATGGACCGCTACGACGGCGGCTACGATGGCGACGGCGACTGGACCACCGCCAAACGCTTCCTGGTGCAGCAGGATGATGATCTGACCACGCTCAACTCCGAGGAGCTGGATGACCTGGGCGAGGTGAATATGGCCGATGGGAAGACGCTGGTCGACTTCGTGACCTGGGCGGCCAGCAGCTACCCCGCCGACCACTACGCGCTCATCCTCTCGGATCACGGCGCGGGCTGGCCGGGCGGCTGGAACGACCCCGACCCCGAGGTGAGCAGCGGCGTGAAGGTGCCGCTCGGCGAAAGCATGGGCAACATGCTGTTCCTCAACGAGATCGCGCAGTCGCTGGACAAGATTACCAAGAGCACCAGCATCGGCACCTTCGACCTAGTGGGCTTCGATGCCTGCCTGATGAGCCAGCTTGAGGTCTACACCGCCATCGCGCCCTACGCCCGCTATGCCGTGGCATCCGAGGAGGTCGAGCCGTCGCTGGGCTGGGCCTACGCCTCCTTCCTCGGCCACCTGGCCGACACGCCCGACGCCGACGGGGCCAGCCTGGCCAAGGCCATCGTGCAGAGCTACATCACCAAGGATGAGCAGGTGGTGGATGCCGAGGCGCGGGCGCGCTACGTCAAGCGCATGTACGACGAAGACAGCAGCATGACGGCCAAGGATGTCATCCAGGCCGAGACCGAGCGCACCACGCTCAGCGCGGTGGATCTGGCCGCCATCCCCGGCGTGGTGGTGGCGCTGGATGACCTGGTGGAGGCCATGGCCGCCAGCGAGCAGAAGTCGGTGGCCGCATCGCGCCGCTACGCGCTGGCCTTCGAGACCGTATTCGACTCCGACCAGCCCAAGCCCGCCATCGACCTGGGCAGCTTTGCCAACCTACTGACCGAGAAGAGCGAGGACAAGACGGTGGCCAAGGCCGCCGAGCAGCTGGTGGCCACCATCGGCACCGCCGTGATCGACACCTCGTTCGGCTACCGGATCAAGGGCGCCACCGGCATCGCCATCCACTTCCCCAACTCCAAGCTCTACCAGACCGGCGACGCCGGGCCGGAGTCCTACAACACCATCGCCAAGGCCTTCGCCGGGCAGTCGCTGTGGGATGACTTCCTGGCCTTCCACTACGACAAGACCCCGCTGCCCGCGCGGCAGGCCCCCACGCCCACCGCAGCCCCCAACAAGCCCACCGCCACACCCAAGCCAGCCGCCACCGCCGAGCCAGCGCCACTGAGCGACGAGCAGGCCTCGATCGGCAACGACCCGATCACCGTGGGCGATGTCAGCGCATCGGCGGAGACCGCCAGCGCCAAGAAGCCCGTCACAATCGACACGCATATCGAGGGGCCAAATATCGCCTTTGTCTATGTGTTCGTGGGCCGGATCGATGCCGAGAGCAACGCCTTCCAGATGCTGGATATGGACTACCTGGAGGCCGATAACACCAAGGAGGTCGACGGCGTGTCGTACCCCGACTGGGGCGAGAGCGTGGATGTCTCGTACGACTGGGATGGCACGCTGATGGTGCTGGATGATGGCAAGAACACGCCCATCGCCCTGCTTCAGCCCGAGAGCTACGGGTCGGAGACCGAGGACGCCACTTACACGCTGGAGGGCATCTACACCACCGCCAAGAGCAATAAGGAGCGCCGCGCGCTGCTGCGCTTCAGCAACGGCGAGCTGGTAGAGGCGCTGGGCTACACCAGCACCGACCAGAGCGGGGCCATGCGCGAGATCACGCCCAAGAAGGGCGACACCTTCCAGATCCAGGAGGACCTGATCCCGCTGACCGAGGGCGAGACCGAGCCAATCCGCAAGCAGGGCGAGACACTCACCTTCGGCAAGCAGAAGCTGGGCTGGGACTGGGTGGATGCGCCAGCGGGCGACTACCAGGTCGGCTTCATCGCCGAGGACTTCGACGGCAACTGGTACACGTCCTTCACCAGCGTGGCAGTGAAGTAGCCCGCCCGCAGGCCAAAAAGAGGGCGGCGAGCTGATGCTCGCCGCCCTCTTTTCGTTCCAGCAGGCCGGGAACTAGAACTTGTTCCACAGCTCCTGGTTGTAGACCTCGTGGTGGAACTGGACCTCGGCGGGCTTGATCACCGAGCCGAGCAGGCGCGGGCAGCGATCTGCCGAGGCCTGCTTGAGGTCGGCAAAGCGGGCCTGCACTTCCTCGCCCAGCACCGAAGCGACCACGCTGCTGGACTTGAAGGCCTCGATGGCCGAGTAGATGTTGTCGAACAGCTTCTCCTCGCCGGCGCGCACGCTCGAACCCTTGTTGGGGCCTTCGAGGCCGACGCGCAGCAGAGTGTAGATGTGCATGTAGGGGTTGGCATCCGGCGCGACCGAGCGGACCTCGACGCGGGCCGAGCGCTTGTTGCCCAGCGGGATGCGGATCATCGAGCCGCGGTCAATGGCCGAGGCCTTGATCTCGTTCGGGGCCTCGAAGTGCGGGTCGAGGCGGCGGTACGAGTTGACCGAGGGGTTCAGCACCAGGCAGATGTCCTGGCCGCTGGACAGGATGCGGTCGATGAACTCCCAGCCGAAGGACGAGATGTTCTCAGCGCCCTGCGGATCCCAGAACAGGTTGTCATCGCCGCGCGACAGCGAGATGTTGGTGTGCATGCCGCTGCCGTTCACGCCCGTCACCGGCTTGGGCAGGAAGCTCGCCGTCATGTCGAGCTTGTTGGCCAGCTGGCGGCAGATCAGCTTGTACAGCATGATCTGGTCGGCGGCGGCGGTCGCCTCGGTGTACGAGTAGTTGATCTCGAACTGCGAGGGCGCAACCTCGGGGTGATCCTTCTCGTTCTCGAAGCCCATCGCGCGCTGCGCCTCGGCGGCGGCGTCGATGAACAGGCGCATCGGGTCGCCCGGCAGCGAGTGGTAGTAGCCACCCTCGCTCAGCAGCTCGAAGATGCCGGTGGCGGCGGCGCGCTGCTCGGCGTTGCGGCCCTTGAACAGGAAGCCCTCGGTCTCGGTGGCGACATTGCAGACCGTGCCGTCCTTCTCAAACAGCTGCTGCGTGAACTGCTTCAGGCGCGAGCGCATGTCGGCGGTGTAGGGCGAGCCATCGCGCTCAAGCACGTCGCCGAACACGAACACCTTGCCGGGGCCGAACACGTCGGAGGGCAGCCAGTAGAAGGCGCTCCAGTCGATGCCCAGGCGGAGATCCGACTCGGACTGCTGCGAGAAGCCACGGATCGACGAGCCGTCGAAGGTGAGGTTGTCCGCCGACTTCAGAAGAAACTTCTTGTCGTAGTCGAGCGTGTGAAGACGACCCTCAAGGTCGGTGAAGCACACGGTGACCGCCTTGATCCGCTTTTCGTCGCTGAGGTATTTCATGCGCTCTTCGCGGATCTGATCGGCGGGCACGCGCTTCAGGCGCTGCTCCTTCGCGGCAAGATTCAGCTCTTCAAGCTGCTCGTAGGGAATCTCGAGGAATTCACGGAGTGTCATGTCCTGTCGCCTCCATATGTCTGGGTTTCCTGCGCTGCCCAATTATAGCAGCGCGATCTGGCGCGGCTTGCAGAAATGCGGTATACAGAATGCACAGTCTTTTGCGCCGTGATTCAGCAGTAGCGTACAAATATAGCCGGGCTGTTTCGATTTTCGGACAGCTTTTCTCATCGTTTCTTTAGCTCGCCCTAGCCCGCTTTTGCGCGCTGGCTAGCCCTAGAGCGCCAGAGGATGGCCCCGCCGAAGGCTCGCACCGCGTAGCATTCCGCCAAAGGCGCAGGCAAAAAAGCCCGCCGCCCCTACGCGGGGCGGCGGGCCTTGTGGTATGCGGCGGCCAGCGGGCTAGGCACTCACCTTGGTGGCATAGAGCGCCACCGCGCCCAGCAGGCCCGCGCGCCCGCCCAGCTCGGCCAGGCGCACCGGCACATCCTGGTAGGCCGCGAACACGTTCTCGCGGATAACCTTGGTGGCGTGCTCGATCAGGTAGGGGTTGTGTGTCACGATGCCGCCGCCCAGCAGGATCAGCTCGGGGCTGTACATATAGAGGATGTTGACCAGGCCCACGCCGATCAGGTCGCCCTCGCGCTCCATCAGCTTCACGGCCAGCGGGTCGTTCTGGCGTCGCGCCGCCGTCACGTGGTCGGCCCGCAGCGTCTCGCTCTCGGTCAGCTTGTGCAGCAGGCTGTCGGGGTAGCTGGGCATCAGGGCGGCGGCGGCGCGCGCCACGCCAGCGCCTGCGGCCAGGTTCTCCCAGGTCTCGCGAGTCTGCCAGTCGATGATGTGGTGGCCGCCCTCCGCCGCCGAGCCCTTGTGGCCCAGCAGCAGCCTGCCGTCGGCGATCACGCCCACACCGATGCCGGTGCTGATCGTGACATACACCATGTTGCGGGTGCCCTTGCCGCCGCCGTACAGCCACTCGCCCAGGCCCGCCGCGTTGGCGTCGTTGCCCAGCTCCACCGGCAGCCCGGTGCGCGCGGCCAGCTCGTCGCGCAGCGGCACATCCACCCAGCCCGTCATGTTCGGCTGGTTGAACACCACGCCCGTGAAGGGGTCGAGCGGGCCTGGCGAGCCGATGCCGATGCCCAGCACCTCGCCGCCCTCGGGCACATCCTTGCGCACCAGGGCCACCAAATCGACAATCTGCCCGATGACGGCCTCAGGGCCTTCAGCGGCAAGCGTCAGCGTGCGTTCTTCCTTCAGGATCTCGCCCTCAAGCGTCGAGAGCCCCACGCGGATCTGGGTTCCGCCAAGATCAACACCGATTATGTAGCGCATCAGCTATAGCCTTTAGAAAGTGTGAAAGAGACCTGTCTGGCCATTATAGCATGGGGTCTCCCAACGCCGGGTAATTGTGTCATAACATTTGGGCGCATTTCGACGATGCTGATGCCCTAGCGCCTGCCTAGGCAATCCGCAGGCCCGCGCAAAATACGGAGAATTCGGTATTTCTTTCTGGCCGCATATCGGCGATCATGGGGGAAGTATCGATAGACAATCGATAGACAGTGGAGAGACACCCTATGACATGGCACCCAAGCGCTGTGGCGCGCTGGGCCGCGCTGGCCCTGGCCGCGCTGGCCCTGGCTGCTTCCGGCGGCCTGCCCGCCGCGCGTGCCCAGGGCGGCGCTGCCCCGCAGACGGCGTCGTACCAGATCGAGGCCGCGCTCGACCCGGCGGCCAAGCTGGTGCGCGGCAGCGGCCAGATCACCTACCGCAACCCCTCGCAGGATACCCTGCACGAGCTGTACATCCGGCTCTACCTCAAGGCCTTCCGCGACACCAAGACGCTGTGGATGCGCGAGTCCGGCGGGCAGCTGCGCGGCGACCAGATGGACCCCACCAAGCTGGGGGATATCACCGTGGAGAAGCTGGCGATCGCGGGCGGCGGCGACCTGCTGGCCACATCCACGCTCAGCGACACGCTGCTGCGCGTGCCCCTGCCCCAGCCGCTCGGCCCCGGCCAGGAGCTGAAGATCGACGCCGAGTGGACGAGCAGGCTACCGCGCGTGTTCGCCCGCACCGGCTACGGCGGGCGCGACGACACCTTCTTCATGGTGGGCCAGTGGTACCCCAAGCTGGCGGTCTACGACCGGGGCCGCTGGGACACCGAGCCGTGGCACGGCAACGCCGAGTTCTTCAACGAGTTCGGCAGCTACGATGTGCGCGTGACCGTGCCCCAGCAGTATGTGGTGGCGGGCGCGGGCGTGCCCGCAGGCGAGCAGGCTAACGCCGACGGCACCAAGACCCTGCGCTTCACATCCGCCGATGTGACCGACTGGGCTTTCGCGGCCTCGCCCGACTTCCTGACCGCCAGCACCAGATCAGGCGATGTGGACATCGCGCTCTACTACATGCCCGAGCACAAGTCGGCGGTGGATGAGCACCTGCGCGCCGCCGCAGGCTCGATCGCCGCCTTCAGCGAGTGGTACGGCCCCTACCCCCACCCGCGCCTGACGGTGGTGGACGTGCCCAGCGACGCCACCGGAGCGGGCGGCATGGAGTACCCCACCTTTGTCACCACCGAGCACGGCGGCGGCATGAGCGGGTTCCCCACCTACGTGACCGCACACGAGATCGGCCACCAGTGGTGGCCCATGCAGACCGCCACCAACGAGGGGGCCGAGCCGTGGCTCGACGAGGGCCTGACCGAGTACAGCGGCATGCGCTACATGGAGGAGACCGGCACGCGCATCGGCGGGGCCTTGGGCGCCAGCGCGCTCACCTACACCCGCATTGGCGGCGTTGCCATACGTGCGCCCGCCACCCTGCCAGCGTGGGAGTATGGCAGCGGCGACTACAGCGTGGTCTACTTCAAGACCGCGCTGGGCCTGCGCACCATGGAGAACTTGGTGGGCACCGAGCGCTTCCGCGCGGCCATGCGCGCCTACCTCACCGCCTACCGCTTCAAGCACCCCGACGCCCAGGATTTCCGCCGCACGATCGAGGCCGAGCTGGGGCCGCAGCCGTGGTTTTTCGACAGCTATATGCCCACCGACGCCGTGATCGACTACACCGTAAAGGACATCAGCGGCAGCTCGGCCACCATCCAGCGCGTGGGCGAGGTGCCCGTGCCGGTGGAGATCGAGCTAACCACCGAGGGCGGCGCGCGCGAGCTGCGCACCTGGGATGGCCAGGGCGGCACCGCCACACTCACGGCGGCTGGCCCCATCGCCCAGGTCGATATCGACCCCGCCCAGAAGCTGGCCGCCGAGGCCAACCGCAGCGACAACTTCCGCACCGTCGGGCGGCAGGTGCTGCCGATCATCTCGTTTGGCGAGCGCCTGAGCTTCTGGGTCCAGATCTTCCTTCAGTCCTTCGGCCTCTTCGGCTAGTATGGGGATACCTATGCAGAACTTTCGCGCCGCCCTGGAGGGCGGCCTGCGCGACGCGCTGCGGCTGCGGCTGGCCCTGCCGCTCTACCTTGTGGGCCTCGTGCTCGGCGTGCTCAACGCCTGGCCCGCGCTGATCGGCGCATCCAGCGGCACCTTCGAGCACATCAACGTGCAGCGCCTACTGGCCAGCAGCGACATGCTGACCGACCTGATCACCAAAGACGAGAGCACGGGTGCGGCCACAGGGATGTGGGTCGTCATCGCCCTGCTGCTGGTGCCGCTCTACGCCGTGGCCTACAACCTGTTCTCTGGCGGCGTGCTGAGCGTGTGGGCAGGCCAGCGCCGCTTCTGGGCGGGCTGCGGGCACTTCTTCCTCAGCTTCACCGCGCTGGGCATCATGCTGGTGGTGCTGGGGCTGCTGGTGATCGTGCTAGCGTCGGTAGTAGCGACGCTCGCGCCAAACGCTGCCATCCCCACCATGGTCGCGGCGGGCATCCTGCTGCAGCTGCTGAACCTGGCGGGCGAGTACGCTCGCGCCCTCGCCGTGACCCTGGAGCGCCAAAACCCCTTCGTGCTGCTGGGAAAGGGCGTCGCGTTCTGCGCCACCCACCCCGGCGCGCTGCTGCTGGGGCTGGCGGGCCTGGCCATCCAGCTGGGGCTGGTCGCCGCCCACCGCGCGCTTGATTCTGCGGCGAGCGGGGCGGCCTGGCTCATGCTGCTCGACCAGGCCGTGGTGCTGGTGTGGCTGTGGGCCAAGCTGCTGCGGCTGGCATGGGCCAGGGCCTACGTCGCCAGCGCCCATCCGCCCGCCGAAGCCGCGCCGCTGCTCGCGGCCACCATTATCTAAGAAAAACAGGCCTCCATGTGGGGCGCGGGCGTTCCCGCTACGGTGCGGATCATGGCCAGCCGCACCGTAGCAGCACCTTCGCCGGATGGGCGAGGCCGCATGCATCTCGCCCCCGACGCGACACAATCCCCTCCCGACATGTTACATCTCGCCCCCGACGTGACGCAATCCCCTCCCGACGTGACGCAATCCCCTCCCGACGTGTTACATTTCGCTTCCGACCTGCCGCAATCCTCTTCCGGCGCGATGCAATCGCCTTCCGACGTGACGCAATCCCCTCCCGACGTGTTACATTTCGCTTCCGACGTGACGCAATCACCTTCCGACGTGTTACATTTCGCTTCCGACGTGACGCAATCACCTTCCGACGTGTTACATTTCGCTTCCGACGTGACGCAATCACCTTCCGACGTGTTACATTTCGCTTCCGACGTGATGCAATCCTCTTCCGACCTGCCGCAATCGCCTTCCAACGCGACACAATCCCCTTCCAACGCGACAACAAAACCCCACCCACCCGGCCCATGCGGCGAAGGTGCTGCTCAAGTCTTAATGGCCATATGCACCAACACCAGCCGCCGGGAGACAGCACGGGAACGCTCAAAATTGGGGGTTCCAAGGGGGCATCGCCCCATGGCGGGGTTGCTAGGGGCTGGCCCCTAGCCGCCGCCCGCGCAGGGCACACACCCACCAAACGCGATGAACCACCATCGTGAATGAGCCACAGCAACGCCCGAATGAGCCACAGCAACGCCCGAATGAGCCACAGCAACGCCCGAATGAGCCACAGCAACGCCCGAATGAGCCACGGCAACGCCCGAATGAGCCACGGCAACGCCCGAATGAGCCACAGCAACGCCCGAATGAGCCACAGCAACGCCCGACGAACCAACATCACCAATATAATCACAGGGCATCCACCTGACCGGGCAACGCTACAAGCATTGCCTACACTCGACCGGACGCGGCCCCCCAACGTGACATCGCGTGAGGCGCGCAGCCCCGCAGCCAGCCCGCCATAATCCGCCCAAAGCAGCACGCACCGCAGAGCGGCTATGGTATCATGAGGCCCTGAAGCAGCCGACGAAAGCGGCACTGGCCAGCGCCAGCGCACAGCCGTATCGACAAAGGTCACAGATCCCTATGAGCAGCAAGCCACAGAACATCAAAGGCATGCGCGATCACCTGCCCAAGGCCATGATCCTGCGCCAACATATTGTCAACACCCTCGTCGACGTGCTGGAGCGCCACGGCTTTGAGCCGATGCAGACCCCCATCCTTGAGTACGCCGAGACCCTGGAGGGCAAGATCGGCGACGAGGAGAAGCTGATCTACCGCTTCGACGACCACGGCGGGCGGCGGCTAGCCCTGCGCTACGACCAGACCGTCTCGCTGGCCCGCGTGGTGGCCCAGTACCCCAACGAGATCAACCTGCCCTTCCGGCGCTACGCCGTGGGCCAGTCCTACCGCGGCGAGCGCCCCGCGCGCGGGCGCTACCGCGAGTTCTGGCAGGTCGACCTCGACCTGGTCGGCTCGGCCTCTCCCATGGCCGACGCCGAGGTGATCGCCGTGCTCACCGAGGCGCTCAGCGCCCTGGGCTTCCAGCACTTCCGCACCCTGATCAACCACCGCGACCTGCTGGTGGGCGTGGCCCGCGCCGCCGGGCTGGATGCCGACGCGGCAGCGGGCGTGTACCGCACCGTCGACAAGCTAGACAAGATCGGGCCGGGTGGCGTGCGCGACGAGCTGGTGAAGCAGGGCGTGTCGGTCGAGTCCGCCGACAAGATCTTGGAGGCCGTGCAGATCGAGGGCGCGCCCGAGGACGTGCTGGGCGCGCTGGCCGAGCGGCTGGCGGGCGACGCCGAGGCCATGGCCGCCATCGCAAACCTGCGCCAGATCGCCAGCTACCTCGACGCCATGGGCATCTCGCGCGACCACTATGTGATCGCCCCGCGCCTGGCCCGCGCCTTCTCCTACTACACCGGCGCGGTCTTCGAGGCCGTGGTCGACAGCCCGCCCATGGGCTCGCTGCTGGGCGGCGGGCGCTACGACAAGCTGATCGGCCAGTTCGCGGGCCGCCCGCTGCCCACCGTGGGCATGGCCTTCGGGCTTGAGCGCCTGCACGACGTGATGGAGGAGCTGGGCATGGGGCCTGCGGGCACCACCACCCAGGCCTTCGTCACCATCTTCAGCCCCGAGCTGGCCGCCGCATCGCTGGCGGTGGCGGGCGAGCTGCGCGCCGCAGGCGTCAACTGCGAGATCGCGCTCGACCCCGGCGAGAAGCTGGGCAAGCAGTTCAAGCACGCCGACAAGCGCGGCATCCCGCTGGCCGTGGTGATCGGGCCGGATGAGCAGGCCAATGGCGCGGTGCTCATCCGCGACATGCGCACCGGCGAGCAGCGCAGCGTGCGGCGCGAGGATGTGGCGGCGGAGCTGAGCAAGAGCGAGTAACGAAGAATCGAGGACCACGATGGCTGATCAGATTCTTGAGCAGAGCCTCCAGCAGTTTCTTGGCACCCTGGCCAGCGGTGCGCCCACCCCGGGCGGCGGCAGCGTGGCTGCCGTTACCGGCGCGATGGCGGCGGGCCTGCTGACCATGGTGTGCGACCTGACGATCGGGAAGAAGACCTACGCCGAGTTCGAGGACGAGGCCAGGGGCCTGCGCGAGCGGGCCGAGGCCAGCCGCGCCGCGCTCCAGCAGCTGGCGCAGGACGATATCGAGATCTTCGGGCACCTCGCCGCCGCCTACAAGCTGCCCAAGGCCACCGAGGCCGACGCCGCCAGCCGCCGCGCGGCCATCCAGACCGTCACCAAGCAGGCCGCCGAGGTGCCGCTGCGCATCGCCCGCGCGGTGGCCGACCTGGTGCCGCTGTGCGCGCCCCTGGCCCGGCGCGGCTCGCGGCTGGCCGTCAGCGACGTGGGCGTGGCCGCCCACCTGATCAAGGCGGCACTGCCCTCGGCCCTGCTGAACGTCGACATCAACCTGGCCGCGCTCGAAGACCAGCGGTTCGTGCGCGAGACCCGCGCCGTGATCGAGGACATCACCGTGGGCATCGACGACGAGCTTGATGGCGTCCTCGCCATCGTCGGCGAGCGCATCCAGCAGTAGCGCGCAGGCCACGCCGCCGCCCGCCCATGGCGCGGCGGCGTGGTCGCACCTACGGCGCAGCATACTACTTCTCCACAAAAACAGTACGCTATCCAGAATTTGTGGATAGTTTCCCCCCCGCTTTTTTGCCCATACAGACGAGGAATCGACAATTCATGCAACACCAACAGCTCACTGGCGGCTGGCAGCTCAAGCAGCGCACCGCCCAGGAGATCGAGCAGGATCTGGCCGCCGACGGATGGATCGAGGCCACCGCGCCAGGCTCGGTGCAGGAGGCGCTGCTGCGTGCGGGCCGCATCCCCGACCCGTTTATCGGCACGAATGAGACCGAGGTCCAGTGGATCGGCGAGCAAGATTGGATCTACCGCTGCAGTTTTAGCGTGGGCGGCGACATGCTGGCGCAGCCCAGGGTGGACCTGTGCCTCGACGGCCTAGATACCTTCGCCACCGTCTGGCTGAACGGCGAACAGATCCTCTCCAGCGACAACATGTTTCTGCCCCAGCGCGTGGAGTGCACCGGCAAGCTGCGCGAGGGCGAGAACGAGCTGCGCATCCTGTTCCTCTCGCCGCTGCGTGTGGGCCGCGAGCGCGAGGCCGCCGATGGCACCAAGGGCATCTCGTGGAACGGCGAGACCAGCCGCCTGTTCGTGCGCAAGGCCCAGTACCACTACGGCTGGGACTGGGGCCCGCAGATCATGGCCGTGGGACCGTGGAAGGCCGTGCGGCTGGAGGCCTACGCCGCCCGCCTGGCCGACATCCACTGCCCCGCCGCCCTGTCCGAGGATCTGGCCAGCGCCACGCTGCCGGTGCGCGTGCAGGTGCAGCAGGCGGGCGAGGCCGCGCTGGATGTGCGGCTGGCGCTGCTGGCCCCCGACGGCGCGACGCTGGACGAGGCCGTGGTGCCCGTGGCTGATGGCGCGGCCCAGCACACCTTCCACGTCGACACGCCGCAGCTGTGGTGGCCCCATAGCTATGGCGCGCAGCCGCGCTACCGCCTGGTGGCCACGCTGCTGCCCCAGGGCGGCGGCGAGCCGCTGGACGCGCGCGAGCTGGCGCTGGGACTGCGCCGTGTGCAGCTGGCGCAGGAGCCGGTGGCGGGCGAGAATCAGCTCACCAGCTTCTACTTCGCCGTCAACAACACCCCGATCTTCGCGGGCGGGGCCGACTGGATCCCCGACGACATCCCCAGCACCCGCGTGACCGCCGAGCGCTACCGCGCCCAGGTGCGCCGCATGGTGCAGGCCAACATGGCCATGGTGCGCGTGTGGGGCGGCGGCATCTACGAGGATGACGCCTTCTACGAGGCCTGCGACGAGCAGGGCCTGCTGGTCTGGCAGGATTTCATGTTCGCCTGCGGCCTCTACCCCGCCCCCGAGTGGCTGCTGCAGAGCGTGCGCGCCGAGGCCGAGGCCCAGGTGCGCCGCCTGCGCCACCACGCCAGCATCGTGCTGTGGTGCGGCAACAACGAGGACTACAGCGTGGCCAACCGGCTGTTCAAGAAGGGCACCGCGCCCGAGGACAACCCCGAGTTCCCGGCCCGCCGCATCTACGAGCAGGTGCTGCCCGAGGTCTGCGCCGCGCTGGATGGCACCGTGCCCTACTGGCCGGGCAGCCCCTACAACCCCACCCCCGCCGATGACCACACCCAGGGCGACCTGCACGTGTGGGCGGTGTGGCACGGCGACAAGCAGCCCTACCAGCGCTACCCCGAGCTGGAGGCCCGCTTCATCAGCGAGTTCGGCCTGGCGGCCTTCCCCGCGCCCGCCACGGTGGCCGCCTTCGCCCCTGGCGAAAGCTCGCCCGACAGCCCGATCATCCAGCACCACCAGAAGGGCGGCCAGGGCCAGGAGCGCATCGTCCACTACCTGGCCCAGAACACCGGCGTGCCCAGCGACCTCGACGCCTTCATCTACGCGTCGCAGCTGGTGCAGGCCGAGGCGCTCACCTGGGCCTTCGCGCACTGGCGGCGGCGCTGGGGCGCGGATGGCCGCCGCGCGGTGGGCGGCACGCTGGTCTGGCAGTTCAACGACTGCTGGCCGACCATGAGCTGGGCGCTGATCGACTATAGCCTGCGGGCCAAGGCCGCGCTGCACAGCACGCGCCGCGCCCTCGCCCCGCTCAGCGTGGGCATCCACCGCGCGGGCAGCCACGCCGAGACATGGGTGGCCAGCGGGCGGCTAGAGCCGGTGCAGGCCACCGTCGAGCTGACGATCTGGGGTCTGGATGGCGAGCATATGGGCAGCATGCGCCGCCAGATCACCGTGGGCGCAAACCAGGTGGCCGAGCTGGGCAGCTGGCCCAACACCCTGCGCGACGATCAGGTGCTGGCCGCACGCCTGCTGGTGGATGGGCAGGTGGTGGCCCGCTTCGCCGCCTGGCCCGACCCGCTGAAGGATGCACCGCTGGCCGACCCACAGCTCACCCTGCGCGCCGAGGGCGAATCTGTGACCGTCTCGGCCACGCGCCCCGCCAAGGGCGTCTGGCTCAGCGCCAGCCCCGACCAGGAGTGGTCGGACAACTCGCTGGATGTGATGCCCCGCGACCCGCAGACCGTGCAGGCCCCCGGCCTGGGCGGCGGCGAGGTGCAAGCTACCTCGCTCTACGATCTGCTCCAGCGCACCACCGCGCAGCAGTAGCGCCAAAACAAAAGCGGGCAGGGCCAGATCTGGCCCTGCCCGCTTTTGTTTATCTTTATTTCGGGGAAGGGCCTGTGCAGCACAGCGGCCCCACCCTACCCACCCGGCCCATGCGGCGAAGGCGCTGCTAAGGTCTTGATGGCCATATGCACAAACACCAGCGGCCAGGGAAAAGCATAGGAACGCCTCAAATTGGGGGTTCCAAGGGGGCATCGCCCCATGGCGGGGTTGCTAGGGGCTGGCCCCTAGCCGCCGCCCGCGCAGGGCATCCACCCACCAAGCAACCACCACCGCCAGCGCTCATGGAAAAAGCCCAACGCCGATGGAAAAAGTGACCTCATGGGAGGGCAATGCCCCATAGCGTGGTTCCTAAGGGCTGGACCCGAACCGCCGCCCGCGCAGGGCATCCACCCACCAAGCAACCACCGCCGCCAGCGCTTATGGGAAAATAAGACCAAAGTTGACGTGAAACGTCACACCATGGGAGGGCGTCGCCCATGGCGGGGTTGCTAGGGGCAGGCTCCCAGGCGCCACCCGCGCAGGGCATCCACCCACCAAGCAACCACCGCCGCCAGCGCTCATGGGAAAAAGCCCAGCGCCGATGGAAAAAGTGACCTCATGGGAGGGCGATGCCCCCTCGCAGGGTTCCTAGGGGCTGGCCCCTAGCCGCCGCCCGCGCAGGGCACGCA
This sequence comes from Chloroflexia bacterium SDU3-3, assembly GCA_009268125.1. Classification (NCBI taxonomy): domain Bacteria; kingdom Bacillati; phylum Chloroflexota; class Chloroflexia; species Chloroflexia bacterium SDU3-3. The sequence continues at coordinate 69,099 of WBOU01000002.1, forward strand.
CACCGAACACGCGGAACCATCATCATCAAAGCCGTAGCCGGTCGGGCCGATCGGGCACGCTCCAAGCACTGCCTACGATCGACCTGGCGCATCCCAATGCGAAACAATGCATGGCACGCCCCTTGCCTAGTATTCCGCAGAACGTGCAGGAGACCGGCAAAGGAGAAAGCCATGAACCACCTCCCCTACCGCGCCCGCGCCAAACGGCTGATCGCCCTCGGCGTCTGCTTCGTCGCCATCGCGCTGGGGCACAGCGTGGGCGGCGTGGCCACGGCGCAGAGCGCCCCCGCCGCCCCGGCCATCGCCGCCCCAGCCGGGCGCTAGCGCCTGCGGCGGTGCTCGGCGTAGAAGCTGTAGCCGCCCTCGTACACCCGCAGCTCGCCATCGCGCACCTCGAAGATCCGGTCCGCCACGCGGTCGAGGAAGTAGCGGTCGTGCGAGACCACCACCACCGTCCCGGCGAACTCATCGAGCGCGCGCTCCAGCACCTCGGCAGAAGGGATGTCGAGGTTGTTGGTCGGCTCGTCGAGCAGCAGGCAGTTCGCGCCGGTGAGCATCAGCCGCGCCAGCTGCACCCGGCTCTTCTCGCCGCCGCTCAGCTTGGCTATGGGCTGCCCGCAGGCCGCATAGGGGATGAGGAAGCGCCCCAGCCGCGCCACCGCCTCGCCCTCGTACATCGGGCGCACGCTGCGTAGCGCCTCCACGGGCGTCTGCGCTAGGTCTAGCGTCTCGTGCTGCTGGGCGTAGTAGGCCAGCTGGATGCTCGGCCCCACCCACACCTCGCCGCCGTCAGGCGCGTGCTCGCCCAGGATGAGCTTGAGCAGCACCGACTTGCCCGCCCCGTTCGGCCCCACGATCCCCACCCGCTCGCCGTTCATGATCGTCGCCACGGCGTCCATCAGGATGATCAGCTCGCTGAAGGCCTTATCCACGCGCCGCAGCTCGATCGCCTTCGCGCCGCCCCGCGCCAAAGGGCGCAGCGAGAGCGCCATCTTGCGGCGCTCCAGCACCGGGCGCTCAACCTTATCCATGCGGTCGATCTGGCGCTGCTTGTTGCGGGCCTGCTTGATGTGGCGCTCGTTCACCACGATCGAGGCCCACAGCTTAAAGCGCGCGATGGCCGCCTCTAGCTGCGCGATCTCCTTCTGCTGCGCCATATAGTCCTGCTGCTGCCTGAGCAGCGCCAGCTCCTTCTGGGTGGCGTAGGCCGAGTAGTTGCCCTCCCAGTGGATCAGGCGGCAGCCGCCGCGCGGGGCAGGCTCCAGCTCGGCGATCTGGCCCACCGTCTCATCCAGCAGGTAGCGGTCGTGCGAGATCAGCACCACCGCGCCCTCGAAGCTGCGGATGATCTCCTCCAGCATGGCCTTGCGGGCCATATCCAGGTGGTTGTCCGGCTCATCCAGCAGCAGCAGGTCGGGCTGCTGCAGCAGGCAGCGCGCTAGGCCCACCATCTTGCGCTGCCCGCCGCTCAGCAGGCGCATGGGCGTGTACCAGTGCTGCTCGGCCAGCCCCAGCTCGCGCAGGAATCGCTCGGCGTTGGTGTGCACCATCTGCGCGCCCTCCTGCTCCAGCTGGGCCAGCAGGCGCTCGTGCTCGGCCAGCACGCGCTCCATGGCGCGCATGTCGGCCACCACCGCCGGGTCGCCCAGGCGGGCCTCGGCGGCGGCCACCTGGGCCTCCAGCGCCACCAGGTCGGCGCGGGCGGCCAGCACCTCGTCGAACACGGCGCGGTCGGGCTGGCCCTCGTACTCTTGGGCCAGGTAGGCCACCCGCGCGCCGCGCCGCAGCGCGATCGCGCCCTCCTCGGCCTGCTCGATGCCCGCCAGGGTGCGCAGCAGGGTCGACTTGCCCACGCCGTTGGGGCCTACCAGCCCGATCTTCTCGCCATCCTGGATGCACCAGCTCAGCCCGCTGAAGATGGTGCGCCCACCGTGGATGCGGGCCAGCCCGCTGATGTCCGCAATGATCATGCTCCTGCTCCTTTGGCCAGCGGGTGCATGCCACCAAGAAACAAAAATGCCGTGGACCACCGCGCTGGCCCACGACATATCACGTCTTCCGTAGAGAGAAAGTGTTTACACAATTCGCCTGTCGATGGGCACACTACACCTATGTGTAGCGCCCGTCATTCCGCCACGCGAACCGCTCCAGGTTGTGCTTTCCCGATTCCAGCGCATAGCGTCCTCGAAACATGCAAACGTCTCGGGTGAAGTGTAGCAGAGCGCCGCCGCTTGGGCAATCATTCTCGCGGACGATCTGCGCCAGCAGATCATGAACGCAGGCAGCGGCTCGTTTATCCACAGATTTGTGATAAAAAAGCGACATATGCACAAAATGTGGATAACATGGGGAGTAGGCAGGTTGCTAATCCTTCACCCAGTTCTCATCTGGTGAAATGGCGATATGCGCCTTCTAGAAGCCAGACAGCTATATCACGATTATAGCAGCCCAGCTTGACTCCACCAGATCACGACACTATAATGTTAAGTAGGAGCTAAGACCGCTCCCCCAAACATTCGGCTGTTGGCAAAGGAGCTACGCCCATGCGTGGAGCAATAACAACACCACCTCGAGCGATCATCGCGATCTGAAGGCGGCACCAGGTGTACATACCTGATGCCGCCTTCACGCATCACGACCACGCGGCGCTGGCTCATGTGCCTCGGGCACACGGAATTCGGTTCTATTGCGCGGCGCGTTGGCGGGGAAATGGCCCCGCGTGCGCAGCCGCCGCCATAAGGAGGATCGTATGCATTCGGACCTGATCGGCAAGATCGAAAAGGCACGACACTACGCACAGGAGCCAGAGCGCGTCGCCCTCGATGAGCTTACGGCTCGCTTCCACGGCGGCAACAACGAGCACGTTATCACCCTCTCGAATGGCGTCTGGCACTGCGACTGCGAGTTCTTCCACGTGCGCAAGACATGCGCCCACGTGATGGCGATGCAGAAGATCCTCCACCCGATGATCTCCGCCGAGGCCCGCAGCTTCGGCGTGCCGATCGAGGAAGATCAGATCGCCACCAGCGTGGTCTAGCCCAACCCAGCCATCAGAACCACCAGACGCCCGCCTTCCCCAAGGCGGGCGTCTTCTGTGCGCTATGCAGCTTGCGCGGCTAGGCGGTATAATCTGGGCGCCAGCCCTTCCGTCAGACAGAGGATGATCGATCGCTATGACACTCGTAATCGCCCACCGTGGCGCATCCGCCTACGCGCCCGAGAATACTATGCCCGCCTTCGAGCTCGCTGTGGCCCAGGGTGCCGACATGGCCGAGCTGGATGTGCAGGCCACCGCCGACGGCACGCTCGTGGTCTTCCACGACGAGACCACCGAGCGCTGGAACGGCATCCAGCGCCGGATCGACACATGCACCCTGGCCGACATGCGGTCGCTCGACATCCAGGGGGCCGGGGTGCCCACCCTGGCCGAGGTCTGCGCTTTCGCCCGCGAGAAGGGCCTGCGGCTCAACATCGAGCTGAAGCAGGCCGGGATCGGCGCGCAGGTGGTGGATGTGGTGCGACAGGAGCGCGCGGGCGACCTGGTGCTGTTCTCCTCGTTCGAGCCCGAGGCCCTGGCCGAGCTGGCCGCCGCCGCGCCCAGCCTGCCGCGCGCCTACCTGATGGGCACGCAGACCTACCAGATCGACGTGCGGCTGCGCGAGAGCTGGCCCTTCGCCGCACTGCGGGCCTACGACTGCGCCGCTTGGCACCCGGCCCACCAGATCCCGCTGCTCCAGCAGATCATCCCGCTGGTGCGCCGCGCTGGCATCCAGGTGAACGTGTGGACGGTGGACGACCCCGCCATGATGCAGCGACTGCTCGACCTCGATGTGGATGGCATCATCACCGACACGCCCGATGTGCTGCGTGGCATCATCGCCGAGCGCGCGGCCAAGGCCGCCAGCGCCTAGCCCAGGGCGCAAAAAAGCCCCCAAGATCACCGTTGATCTTGGGGGTATGGCCAGTAAGGCCAGATAGCTAGCGGACACGGCCACGGGTGAACATGTTCACGATGCCCAGCAGCACCACCGCACCGATGAACGACACCACGAGCGACCACAGGCTGAAGCTGCCATCGTTGATGTTGACGCTCGACCCCGGCAGGATGCTGAACAGCAGGCCGCCCACGAAGGCACCCACGATACCGACCACAATGTTGAGCAGCGCGCCCTGCTGGGCGTCGGTGCGCATCACAAGGCTCGCAAGCCAGCCGACCAGAGCGCCGAACAGCAGCCACAGGATAAAGTTGATCATTGAAGTCCTCCACGAGTTCATGAAAAAAGCTGTATCATCATTCCGCAGCACTTAAAAGCAACTGGCGTGCCACCAGATACAGCCTAGAGAAAAAGTGGAGGATGGGGGCGCTGCGCAGCAGGCCCCAAAATGGCGTCAACCCTGCCAGCATCATCGATGGCAGGGTGAACCACGATCGCCCACAGGGCGAGAAGCGGCGAGCGTGGCCGCAGCAAAATCAATAGAGATGGGGGTACTTGGGGACCATCATAATCCAAGCATCCCCGATTTGCAACTAGCAAAATCGCCGATTCATGTTTTTTTCATTAAAATCGCCTACAATGGTAGCGCCAGCAGCTGGCGACACCACAGGCCGGCACGAGCAAACTAGGCCTTTGGCAAGCCAAAAGCCTGCAAATAACAACATATGTGCTATAATCTGACGGGCAGCCCCGTTATGTTGATACCCCTATGGAGTGAGGAATGGCAAAGCGCACCACAACCGCCCGCAAGACAACCGGGAGCAAGGCCCGCAAGGCCGCGCCGCGCGCCCGCCAGAACTCGCTCCCGCCCCCGCCGCAGATCCAGCTCAGCCCCGAGCACCAGCGCGAGTTCTTCGCGCTGTTCCTGATCACCATCGCGGCAATCACCATTGTCTTCTATATCTCCGGCTCAAGCGGCATGATCGGCGAGACATGGATCAACACCACCCAGCACCTGCTGGGCTGGGGCTCGCTGCTCGTGCCGCTCTCGCTGGGGCTGCTGGGCATCGCCATCCTCTGGCAGGAGCGCCACGAGGATCTGAAGTTTACCGGCGCGACCATCGTGGGCACGCTGATGGTGCTGGCCGCGCTGCTGGTGCTGCTGGAGTTCACCATCGGCGTGCGCGACCAGACCCCCGACCCCACCGTGATCGACCAGCAGTTCCGCCAAGGCGGCGGGGCCGCAGGCTTTGTGCTGCTGGATGGCACGGCCAGCCTGATCGGCAGGCCCAGCGCCTTCATCCTCTGGTGCGTGGTGGGGCTGGCCGGGGTGATGCTCACCTTCAACATCACCCTGCGCGAGCTGGTGGTGGGCATGGGCGAGAGCATGGCGCGATTCTGGGCCACCGTATGGGGCGGCGCGGGCATGGCCACGGTGCACACCGTGGCCGATCCGATGCCCAAGCAGCTGCCCCAGCGCCAGCGCGCCCTGGCTGGGCCGCCGCCCTTCGTGCCGCCGCCCGGCGCAGCGGATGAGGACGAGATCGTGCCCACGCCGATCGCCGACCGCCCCACCCGCGCCAGCCTGTTCAACCGGCCCGAGGGCACCGCACGGCCCAAGCCCAAGGACATGCCCACCCCCAAGGAGGCCCAGAAGGCCCGCCCCGGCAAAAAGGGCGCGCCTGTGCCCGTGCCTACATCCTACAGCGAGAGCGTGCTGGACGAGCTGCTCTCCACCCCGGCCACGCCCAAGGGTACGCCGCCCGCCGCCGCCGAGACCGTGCAGGAGGCGCTGGATGGCTTCGATGTTCCCGCCGTGCACCAGGCCTGGCCGCTGCCCACCTTCGGCATGCTCGAAACCTACCCCGAGACCACCGTGAGCGTGGATGAGCTGAAGCACAAGGCCCGCCTGATCGAGGAGACCCTGCAGAGCTTCAAGGTCGAGGTGCAGGTGGTGGGCGTCAACACTGGCCCGGCGGTCACCCAATTCGAGCTGCAGCCCGCCGTGGGCGTGAAGGTGAGCAAGATCACCACGCTGGAAAAAGATCTGCAGCTGGCCCTGGCCGCATCCTCGCTGCGCATCGAGGCCCCCATCCCAGGAAAGAACACCATCGGCATCGAAATCCCCAACTCGCAGATCTCTATGGTGAGCCTGCGCGAGGTGATGGAGAGCAGCGAGTTCGACCGATCCAAGCACAAGCTCAAGCTGCCGCTGGGCAAGGATGTCTCTGGCTCGGCGGTGATCGCAGGCATGGAGCGCATGCCCCACCTGCTGGTGGCCGGCGCGACTGGCTCGGGCAAGTCGGTGGCGGTGAACTCGTTTGTCTGCGCGCTGCTGCTCAAGCACACGCCCGAAGACCTCAAGTTCATCATGGTCGACCCCAAAATGGTCGAGCTGATCGTCTACAACAGCATCCCGCACCTGCTCTCGCCAGTCGTCACCGAGCTAGAGCGGGTGGTGCCCACGCTCAAGTGGGCCGTGCGCGAGATGGAGCGGCGCTACAAGGTGTTCGCCAAGTACGGCTTCCGCAACCTCGACAGCTACCGCCAGGCCGCCCGCAAGCGCGCCGACCTAGAGCCGATGCCCTTTATCGTGATCATCATCGACGAGCTGGCCGACCTGATGATGATGGCCCCCGACGAGGTGGAGACCCTGATCTGCCGCCTGGCCCAGATGGCCCGCGCCACCGGCATCCACCTGATCATCGCCACGCAGCGCCCCTCGGTGGATGTAGTCACCGGCCTGATCAAGGCCAACTTCCCCTCGCGCATCGCCTTCGCCGTCACCTCGCAGATCGACTCGCGCGTCATCCTCGACAGCCAGGGCGCCGAGCAGCTGCTTGGGCGTGGCGACGCGCTCTACCTCGCGGTAGATGGCTCGAAGCCCGTGCGCGTGCAGGGCACCTTTGTGTCGGACAGCGAGGTGGAGAAGATCGTGGATTTCTGGCGGATGGCCCAGCCGCCCAAGCAGGAGGAGAGCGACGCGGGCGAGAAGAAGGCCGACAGCGCGGCGGGCGGCGCGGCGGCAGGCCTGGGCGAGTTCCTCACCGTGGATGAGCAGGATGTGCTGCTGCCCGCCGCAATCAAGCTGGTGAAGCAGCACACCCGCGCGTCGGCCTCGCTGCTCCAGCGGCGGCTGCGCATCGGCTACTCGAAGGCCGCGCAGCTGATCGACCTGCTGGAGCAGCAGGGCATCGTCGGCCCGCCCGACGACGGGCGCTCGCGCGAGGTGCTGGTGCGCGGCGACGACGCCTAGATAATCTCGATCCCGCGCCCGTAGGCCTTGCGGAACAGCGCGGTGCGCCGGTTGGCCTCCCAGATCTCCACCGACGCATCGCCCAGCGCGGTGGTGTAGAGCCGCACTGGATCGCCGATCTCCACGCGGATCTGCTGGATGACCTGGCACTTGCGCCGCTCTAGGTGCTCGGCGATCCGCAGCAGCGCGGCCAGCTTGGCGATCCGGTCGCGGTCGCTCGGGTCGAGCACGGCCTGGTATGGCTCGGTGAGGATGTCGCCCTTGCGGTGCGAGCGCACCAGCTGGGCCAAAATCACCACCTCGCGGTGCGAGAAGCCCAGCAGCGCCGAGTTGAGCACCAGGTACTCGCCGTGCTTGTGGTGGTCGTAGTAGCCGATGGTGATGCCGATATCGTGGATGAGCGCGGCATGCCCCAGCAGCTCGCGCTCCCACGGGCCGAAGCCGTGCAGCGACTGCAGCTGGTCGAATAGCGAGGTGGCCAGCTCGCGCACCTTGGCCGCGTGGATCGACTCGTAGCTGTAGAGCCGCGCCAGATTCAGCACACTGAATGCGCGCTGATCGCCCAGCACTGGCGGGTTCTCGCCCACCAGCAGGTGCTCGAAGAACAGCCCCTCGCGCAGCCCGTAGCCGCTGGCCACAATCGACTCGAAGCCGCCCTGGCGCATCAGGTGGCGCAGAATCACCGCCCCGCCCAAGATCAGGTCGGCGCGGTCGCGCCCGAGGCCGGGCACATCCTCGCGCTGGCGGGTGGTCATGCCGCGCAGCCGCTCGATCAGCTGCTCCAGCCGGTCGAGCCGTAGCGCGTAGCCGTGCACGCGGTCGAGCGGGTGGCGCTGCGCCTTCATGTCGATCTCGGCCAGGGTGCGAATGGTACCGCCGATTCCGGCCAGCGTCGCGCCCTGGGACGCGCTAAACCAGTCGATATCGGTGAAGGTGTCGGCGGCGGCCTGCTCAAGCGCCTTGAAATCTTTGGCGGTGATTGGGTCGGAGTGGATGTGGCGATCCGAGATCCGCAGCGCGCCGAGCGGGCGGCTAAACGACTGGCCAAACCCACGGGCGCGGATCATCGTCCCCTGGGTGCTGCCGCCGCCGATGTCGATCAGGAAGGCGTTGTCCAGCGGCAGCGCGTTCACCGTGCCCACGTAGCCGTAGTAGGCCTCCTCCTGGGCCGAGAGCACGCGCATCTTCAGGCCCGCCTCGTACTCCACGCGCTCCAAGAACTCGGCCTGGTTCGAGGCCTCGCGCACGGCGCTGGTGGCCACCGGCACGATCCGGTCGACGCCAACCGACTTGCAGTAGTTGGCAAACAGCCGCATGGCCGCCACACCACGGTCGATCGCGGCGGGCTGGATACGGCCATCCGCGCCGATGCCCTCGGCCAATCGCACGGTCTCGCGAACCTCGTCGGTGAGCTTAAATGAGTGGTGGGGCGTGTAGCTCAGCACCACCAGCCGCGTGGTGTTCGACCCAAGGTCGATCACGCCAATGCGCTCCGCCATCAGTGCGTGCCCCCAAGCTCGACCACGCGCTGGTCGAGGCGCGACGCGATGTCGCGGTACATGTCGCCACGCAGCTTTGCCGCCTGCAGGGCGCGGTTCAGACCGATGATATAGCCAGCAAGACCGAGCGCCGCTAGAAAGAACAGAGTCCGACGCATGCGCTGCCCCCTTTTCTCATGTGTTCCCAAAATATTTTAACGTATTCAGCACGGCCTCACAAATAGCGGCGTAGTCCGGGCGCATGTGGGCGCGCTGGGCTGTGGCAAGCCCCGTGCCCCCGAGCGGGGGAGAAAAAAAGAGCATATGGCGTACCATATGCTCTGCCGGTTGGCGCGCGCCATCGCCTAGCTGGCGGTGCGCGGGTAGCGATTGAGGCCGATAGTGGCCACCGAGCCACGTAGGAACACGTAGAAGGGGATGTTGCGCGCGTGCCACGTGCTCACTGTGTCGACTAGGATCTTCTTGGCCTCTTTCCAGTCGTCGGGGTGGTCGGCGGCGATGATCTCGGCGCGGTCGAAGAACAGCAGGTAGGCCGACGAGGGTGCCCACGACAGGTCGACAAGGTTGGCGGCCAGGCTCTGCCATGTCTGATCTGCGGTCTGCGGTGCCTGGATGGCCTCGGAGCACGTCTGCAGAAAAGCCTTTTTGTCGCCAGCCTTCCGGCCATCGATCAGAAAGCAGCGAAACCCGTGCTCGCTCGCCTCGGAAAAGAGCCGATCGGGGTAGCGCCGAGCGCTCAGGTGGTAGAGATCCGGCTTTAGGCTTCTGTTCCAAAGCTCATCTAGTGCGATCATAGCGCATCCTTACATCAATATCAGGCAATCTAATAACAGTTACAGGGTGAGATAGAGCGATACGCGCATTCTGCCACGCCTAGGGTCTTACGGCAGCGCTAGCTTTGCTCGCTCGGCGCGGGGTAGGGCGGCCACCACAAGCCGATACGATTGGTCGATCATCATCCGCAGCTCGTGGTCGGGCACGCTGTCGTCGAGGATGATGGTGTTCCAGTGTCGTTTGTTCAGGTGGTAGCCTGGGATGACGGCGGGAAAGGTGTCGCGCAGCAGCTGGGCGTCGATCGGGTCGCACTTCAGGCTGAGCTGCTGAGGCTGCTGGGTGCAGGAAAGGAGCGCAAAGATCTTGCCGCCCACCTTCGCCACCACAGGATCTGGGCCGAAGGGGAAGGTTTCGGCAGATCCTATTTTGCTCTGTAGATAGGTTCGCACCCATTGGTCTTGCAGTGTCATAGCGACGTTTCCGATGTTTGGCTCTCCGCCTATTCAGTATAATGCGCTTATCTGGCTAGGGCAAGGCAAAAGGTAAAATTTTGTCTATTTCTGTGCAGAAACTGGTGCAAAACTTGCAGGTTTTGTTTACAAAAAAGGCCCCACGCGACGCTCTCGTGAACATCGCGTGGGGCCTTTCGGTGCGGGGCGCTACTTGATGTTGTACTTGGCGCGCAGCTGATCGATGGTGCCGTTCTCCTTCAGCACCTTCAGCGCGGCGTTGATCGCGCCCAGCAGCTCGGTGTCGCCCTTCTGCAGGGCCACGCCGTAGCTCTCGGTGGTGAAGGCCTCGCCCACGATCTTGAACTTGCCCGCGTACTGCGGCTGCGAGGTGTAGTTGCCCACGGTCGGGCCGTCGGCCACCACCGCGTCCACAGCGTTGTTGGCCAGGTCGGCGAAGGCCAGGTCGATGGTCTGGTAGCGCTTCAGCTTGGCATCCTCAACCTTGGCATCCTCCAGCGCGGCGGTCTCGCCGGTGGTGCCGGTCTGCACGCCCACGGCATCCAGGCCGGGCAGATCGGTGTAGCTGCTCACCGTGGTGTTGGCGGCCTGCACCACCACCAGCTGGCCCACATCGATGTAGGGGTCCGAGAAGTCGACGATCTGCTTGCGCTCGTCGGTGATGGTGGATGCGGAGGCCACGGCATCGAACTGCTTGGCCTGGAGCGCGGTGAAGATCGTATCGAACGAGGCGTTCTGGAACTCGAAGTCGGCGTTGATCAGCTTGCCAACCTCGGTGAGCAGGTCGATATCGAAGCCGACGATCTCGTTCGTGGCCTGGTCGACCGACTCGAAGGGCGGGTAGCTGGCGTCGGTGCCGACCACCACCTTGCGGCCCTTCAGGTCGGCCACGGGGGCGGCGGCAGCGGTGGCCGATGCCTCGGTGGTGGCCTCGGCGGTGGCCGATGCCTCGGTGGTGGCGGCAGCCGTCGCCTCGGCGGTGGCCTCAGCAGCGGGGGCCTCGGTGGCGGCAGCGGCAGTCATCGCCGCCTCGACCGTCGAGCGGGCGGGCGAGGTGGCGGTGGTGCTGGTGTTGCTTGCCCCGCAGGCGGCCAGCAGGCCAGCCAGCAGGATGGTGGGCAGGAAAGCGTTCTTTCGCATAGGGAATCTGCTCCTTTTGCCTCATACGACAGAATATAAAAACAGTATCGCGCACGGGGCCGCAATACTGCTTCATCGCATCTGGCCCCGCCTGGGGGCCAGAACCGTATGGGTGCGCGTATTATAAACCCAGATTCCCCGCTGTCAAAGCAGGTTGTGTGCCAGGCCGAGCCTATCGCGGAGATCTGCGCCGCCAGCGCGCCTGTATTTCCGTTAGGGGCGTTCTGCCTCAGCTGGAGCGCCCAGCCAGCTCGACGGTCAGCAGATCGAGCGAGCTATCGGCGCTGCCGGGCAGGGGCAGCCGCGCGCCGCTAGCCATGTCGTACACGCCGATGTTGAGGCGGTAGCGGCCATTGGGCAGCTCGGGTTCGATCGGCAGATCGGCCAGATCTACCACCAGCTCGCCAGCCCGCCAGCGCGAGGTGGGGTAGTCGTCGGCGCGAATAATCGTGTCGCGCTGGGCTACCGTCTGCCCCTGCTGGTTCACCAGATGCAGGAAGATCGCGTAGTCGCGGTCGAGCGCGGCGGCGGGCTGCCAGTAGAGGTTCAGCTGGAGCGCCTGGCCGGGCTGCACCTGGGCTGGGCCGTGCAGCGGGGTGAAGCGCCCGCGCAGGTCGCCCGCCGCCGCCTGGAAGCCCAGCAGCCGCATGGTGCCGAAGGCCGCATCACTGCGCTGGATGGCCAGCTCCTCGGGGTGCGAGCCTAGGTCAAGCAGCTCCAGCAGCGTGCCGGGCCGCCCCTGGGCCTCGCCAGGGAAGACCTGCAGCACGGTAGAGGCATCCCGCAGGGCCGGGTAGCTGGCGGGGCTGGCCTTCTTCACATCGGCGACGATATAGCGGAACCCTTGGGAGCGGTACCAAGCCGCATCGTGCTCAGCCACATCCTCGGTCGTCACCGCCATGGGCCAGTCGCCCCACTGGGCGTGGTTGAGCGCCAGCGCCAGCGGCGCACCCTGCGAGAGCTGCTGGCGCACATAGCGGCCCGCCAGCACCTTGCTGTGCGGGTAGGCGTGGAAGGTATCCTGGGCGATGGCGGCGCGCAGCGGCGGGACGGCCAGCCCCAGCGCCACCAGCGGCAGGGCCAGCGCCCGCACGCGGCGGGCCACGCGCGGCCCGCGCGGCAGCCCCGGCCAGCGGCGAACGGCGTGGTGGCCCAGGAGCAGCGCCCAGTGCGCGCAGGCCACCACGCCCACGCCAGCAAACACAAACAGCGGCGGGATGATCGGCAGCAGGTTGCGGAAGAACTGGATCTGCTGGGGCAGGAACATCAGCGGGTAGCACAGCACCACCGCCAGCACCGCCAGACCGGCGCGGTCGCGCCGCGCCACCAGCACGCCCACGCCCACCAGCGCAGCTAGGCAGGGCAGCGGCGTCAGGCCGCTCTCCCAGAAGAACTGCAGGTACTCCAGCACCGGCCAGTCCTTGATCAGGTCGCCGCCGCCGCCGGTGGGGTTGTAGGCCACATACTGGTGGGTCACGCCGTGCCAGAACGCCTCGGGGGCGAGCAGGGCGTAGGGCGTGCCGGCCACAAAGGCGGCCAGGCTCAGCGCGCCCGCCATGGCCAGCAGCCAGCCCTTGCGCAGGCTGGCCCAGCCCCATACCTGCACATGCACCACCACCAGCGCTAGCGCCACCATGGCGGCGTTGTACTTGGTGGATGTGGCCAGGCCGATGCACAGGCCAGCCAGCGCATAGCTGCGCCACGTCGGGCGGCGCAGCGGGGCCAGCGCAGCCAGCAGCGCGATCAGCGCGGTGAAGGTGACCGGCACATCCTGGGTGATGTACTGCGAGTTGCGCACGTGGAAGGGCGCGACCGCCAGCAGCGCCGCGCCGATCAGCGCGGGCCAGCGCCCCCACCAGCGGCGGCCCAGCGCATAGGCCAGCGCCACCGTGGCCGTGCCCAGCAGCGCCGTGAGCACGCGGCCCCACACGAAGAAGCCCGGCGTGGTCACATACAGGTCGGTGGTGGATGGCAGCGACTCGATACCCTGGTACAGCCCGGTGGCCACACCATAGCGCAGGTGCACATCGAAGACCACGCGCAGGGCGTAGTAGAACAGCGAGGGCTTGCCGAAGAAGCGCGGGTTCCAGTCATTGTGGCGCAGCATGCCGAACACGCGGTTCACCGCCGACGGCTCGTCGGGGTGGTCGGTGTAGGGCAGGCCCCAGCCGATGCCGTAGAGGCGCAGGGCCAGCGCGGCGGCCAGCGCGCAGGCGATCAGCGCAGCCCACAGCGCGGCGCGCGCGCGCGGCCACGTGCGGGAGCGGGTGGATCGTGCGGGGATCGAGTGTATCGGTGGATTATGCATGCTGTTGGGCCAAGGCATAGCGCGGCTCTACCTTAATGTACGGGGCACAGAAGCCTCAGGGAAAAGCGCTGGCAGGCAGGAGGATCTGGTGCGTATCGCTATGCTCTTGGGGTGAGCCTTTGTGGCCCTGCGCAGAAAAAAAGCGCGCAGCCGCGCCATCTGCCCAGAATAGCTTCCCATACACCTACTGTATAAAAAAACGACAGGCCATAGCAACCTCCAAAAGGACGAGCTACCGCAGCCAAATGGATGATCGGCGCGCGGCGCAAAAAAGCAGCAACCATCTTTGAGAAGAACGGTTGCTGCTTCGTATGGAGCCGGCACTCGGACTTGAACCGAGGACCTACTGTTTACAAGACAGTTGCTCTACCACTGAGCTATGCCGGCGCAACGGGGATCATTTTAGCATAGAGATGCGTTTGCCGTCAACCGCTTTTTGGCGTACCGTATGGCCAAAAGTCACCCAGACGATAGGAAAAAACCATGAACCAGACGCTGACCGCCATCTCCGGCATCCTGGTGGGCCACGCCCACGACGCCGAGGCCCGCACCGGCTGCACCGCCATCATCCTGCCGCCCGGCACCACCTGCGGCGTGGATGTGCGCGGCGGCGCGCCCGGCACCCGCGAGACCGACCTGCTTGCGCCGACCGCCGCCGTGCAGCATGTGGACGCGATCCTGCTCACCGGGGGCAGCGCGTTTGGCCTAGGCGCGGCGGATGGCGTGATGCGCTGGCTGCGCGAGCGCGGGCGGGGCTTCCCCACCGGTGCGGGGCCGGTGCCGATCGTGCCCGCCGCCGTGCTGTTCGACCTAGGCGTGGGCGCGGCGGACCGCTGGCCCGACGCGGCCATGGGCTACGCCGCGTGCCAGGCCGCCAGCCCCAGCCCCGTGCCCGAGGGCGGTGTGGGCGCAGGCGCGGGCGCGCTGGTGGGCAAGCTGCGCGGGGCGGCCTGGGCCAGCCCTGGCGGCGTGGGCAGCGCCGCCGCGCGGCTGCCAAACGGCACCACGGTGGCCGCGCTAGCCGTTACCAACCCCTTCGGCGATGTCTACCGCCCCGACACCCAGGAGATCTTGGCCGGGGCCAGGGCCGACGACGGCAGCTTCATCAACACCGCGCGAGCCATCCGCAGCGCCGAGGCCATCCAGGCTTTTGGCAACACCACGCTGTGCATGGTGGCCACCGACGCCCCGCTGGACAAGGCGGGCTGCAAAAAGCTGGCCGAGATGGCGCAGGACGCGCTGCCTCGCACCATCCGCCCCATCCACACGCCCTTCGACGGCGACATCGTGTTCGCCGCCGCCACCGGCAGCGCGCCGGGGGTAAACCTGGCCGTGCTGGGCAGCGTGGCCGCCGACCTGCTGGCCGAGGCGATCGCCCGCAGCGTGGCGCGCTAGCCCAGCAGCGCGTTGTCGATCAGGCGCGTGGTGCCGAAGCGCACCGCCAGCGACACCAGCGCGCCGCGCTCGCCCACGTCCTCAAGCTCGCGCAGGCTCAGCGGGTCGGCTACGCTCACATAGTCGGTGGCGGCCAGCGGCTCGGCGGCCAGCGTGGCCTCGACCAGGCGGCGCAGCACGCCCGCCTGCCGCTCGCCCTGCCGGTAGGCCTCGGCGGCGGCCTGCAGCGCCCGCGAGAGCACTACGGCAGCGGCGCGCTGCTCGGGGGTGAGGTAGACATTGCGGCTAGACATGGCCAGGCCATCCGGCTCGCGCACGGTGGGGATGATCACGATCTCGGTGGGGATGGCGAGGTCGCGGGCCATCTGGCGCACCACCACGCACTGCTGGGCGTCCTTCTGCCCAAAGTAGGCGGCCTGGGCCTGGGCGATGTTCAGCAGCTTGCACACCACCGTCGTCACCCCGCGAAAGTGGCCTGGGCGGCGCTGGCCCTCCAGCACCTCGGTCACGCCCTCGACGGCCACGTAGGTGCTGTAGCCGGGCGGGTAGATCTCGGCCACACCCGGGATGAGCACCAGATCGGCCCCGGCCTCGGCCAGCAGCCGCAGGTCGCGCTCGATATCGCGCGGGTAGCGGGCCAGATCCTCGCTGGGGCCAAACTGGGTGGGGTTCACAAAGATGCTCACCGCCGCCGCGCCCTGCTCGCGTTTGGCCTGGCGCACCAGGCTCAGGTGGCCCTCGTGTAGGAAGCCCATGGTGGGCACGAAGCCCATGCGCCCCAGCCCGGCCCGCGCCTCGCGGAACGCCGCGATCGTCTCGACAACCTCCATGCCCCGCGCTCCTCCCTAGTCCTCTTGGCCCAGCGCCGCCCGTAGCTCGGCCTCATCCATCTTCGCGCTGTGCTCGGCGGTGGGGAACGCGCCAGCGCGCACATCCGCCGCGTAGCTGCCCAGCGCCTCGCTGATCGTGTCGGCCAGCTGGAGGTAGCGGCGGGCGTGGCGCGGCTGGTAGTCGGCGTACAGCCCTAGCAGATCGTGCCAGACCTGCACCTGCCCATCGCAGCCCGCCCCCGCGCCGATGCCGATGGTGGGGATGCGCAGCCGCGCCGTGATCGCCGCCGCCAGCGGGGCAGGCACCAGCTCCAGCACCACCGCGAAGGCCCCGGCCTCCTCAAGCGCCAGCGCGTCGGCCAGCAGCTGGCGGGCCGCGTCGGCGCTCTTGCCCTGCACGCGCCGCCCGATCACCAGCTCGGACTGGGGCGTGTAGCCCAGGTGGCCCATCACCGGCACGCCGAACGCGGTGAGCTGCCGCACGAAGGCAGTCACGTGCGCGCCGCCCTCCAGCTTCACCGCCTGCACCCCGGCCTCCTGCATCAGGCGGCGGGCCGTCTCCATCGCCTGCGCCGCGCTGGCGTAGGAGAGAAACGGCATGTCGCCTACCACCAGGGCGCGCTGGCTGCCGCGCGCCACCATCTTGGCGTGGTAGATGATCTCGTCCACCGTCACCGGCAGCGTGGTGGGCTGGCCCTGCACCACATTGCCCAGCGAGTCGCCCACCAAGATGAGCGGGATGCCCGCCCGCTCGACCATCTGGGCCGAGGTGTAGTCGTAGGCGGTGATCATCGGGATGCGCTCGCCGCGCTGCTTCATCGCCTGGATGTCGAGGATGCTCGTTCGCATGGTGTTGAACCCTGGCTAGCCCGCGTGCGGCGGGGGGTGAAGCAGCTCGGTGATCGTATCGAGGCCCTGCGCGTCGCCGCCGATGGCGCGGGCCAGCGGCACCGCCGCCGCGCCCAGCGTGCGGTAGATCGGCAGCGCCTCGGGCGCGGTCTTGGCCAGCGCATCGAGGTGCCGCGCCACGGTGGCCGCATCGCCCCTAGCGATCGGGCCGGTGAGCGCGGCGGGCACGCCCAAGCGGTCCAGGCTCTCCACCGCGCCGCGCAGCAGCGGCAGCAGCGCGGCCAGCGCCTGGGGCTGCGGCAGGCCGCACTCGGCCAGCAGCGCCGAGGCTTGGGCGGCCAGCACCACGGTGTAGTTGGCCATCATGGCCGCCGCCGCGTGGTAGATGGCCCGCGTCTCGGACGGGATGGGCAGGGGCGTGCCACCCAGCGCACGCGCCGCACTGGCCAGATCCTCAGCCAGCGGCCCCGCCGCGTCGATAGCGAACACAGTGCCCGGCAGCACCGGCGAATGCGCATCCGCGAAGGTCTGCAGCGGGTGGAACGCGCCCACCTGCCAGCCGCGCCCGGCCAGCGGGGCCAGCAGCGCCGCGCTGTTGGCCCCGCTCAGGTGCACTGCCGCCGCGCCCGCAGGCGCTTCGCCCAGCGCGCTGGCCACCGTCGCGATCTGCGTGTCTGTCACCGCAATTAGCGTTAGGTTTGCCGACGCGGCGGCCTCATGTGGCGTGGCGGCCACAGCAGCCCCAGTGGCGCTGGCCAGCTCGGCGGCGTGCGCGGGGCTGCGGCTCCACACGGCGGCCACGGGGTAGCCAGCGGCGTGCAAAGCCCGCCCAAGCGCCCCGCCAACTCGCCCTGCCCCGATCACCGCGATGCTCAAGCTGGCCACAGCATCTCCCCGCGCGGCAAAAGGCGCGGGCAGCACGCACCCCGGCAGCGCACCAGCCCACGCCCGCATAGCTCTCGAAAAGTAGGCGCATACTCTACCATGGCTTTCGCATGATCGCAACATGGCAGGGTGTGGAAAGATTTGTTCTCAGCGCTCGTCGATTTTTCCCGATTGGGACGGGATATTTCTCAAAAAAAGTGATAGCGTTTTCCACAAAAAGTGACTTTATCCACATGGTTTCCACATTTTTGTGGATGTGCGGAATTGTTTTCTACCACGAAGATACGAAGGGGGAAAAGGTCAGCGGGCAACACGTGGAAGCGCTGCCCGCCTTGGCCAGCGGAAGCTAGCCCTCATAGCCGCCCGCGTGCAGGCGCACGCCGCCATCGTGCACCTCGATCACGCGCTCGGCAAACGAGCTGAGGAAGGCGCGGTCGTGCGAGACCGCCAGCACCGTGCCCTCAAAGGCATCGAGGGCCTGCTCGAAATGCTCGCGACCCTCGATATCCAGGTGGTTGAGCGGCTCATCCAGCACCAGCAGGTTGCAGCCCGCCAGCACCAGCAGCGCCAGCTGGAGTCGGCTGCGCTCGCCCAGCGAGCACACGCCCACTGTGCGGAAGGCGCTGTCGCCGCCAAACAGGAAGAAGTGCAGAAAGCTGCGCGCCTCGGTCTCGCTCATCGCGCGGGCGCGGCGCACCGTCTCCAGCACCGTGCGGGTGGGGTCAAGCGTCTCCTGCTGCTGCGCCATCACGCCCAGCCGCACGGAAGCGCCCAGCCGCACCTCGCCTGCGCTGGGGGCCAGCTCGCCAGTGATCAGCCGCAGCAGCGTGGTCTTGCCCGCGCCGTTCGGCCCCACCAGCGCCACGCGCTCGCCGTACTCCAGCTCGAAGGCCACATCGCGCAGCAGCGGCGCGGCCCCTGGGTAGGCGAAGGACACATCCTCCACCCGCAGCACGCTGCGCGACCCGCCCGTCGGCTCGCCGAAGTCGAGCCGGATGCCCCAGCTCTGGCGCGGGCGCTCCACGCGCTCGGCGTCGCTCATGTAGCGCTCCAGCTTGCGCTCGCGGGTGCGGGCCAGCCGCGCCACCTTGGCCGACACCCCGCCGTAGAAATCGCGCCCGCGCTTTGGCCCGTTCTGGATCGACTGCGCCCTGCCGCGCACCCGGCGGATGTCGGCCTCGACCTCGCGGATGTAGAGCTGCTGATCCTGCCAGGCGGCCTCCTGGGCCTCGCGCTCGCGCTCGCGGGCGGCGGCGAAGTCGCTGTAGCCGCCGGTGTAGCTGGCTACTGTGCGCGTGTCGGGGTCGAGGTAGAGCGTGCGCGTGACGGTGCGGTCGAGGAAGGCGCGGTCGTGCGAGACGACCAGCGCGGCGCGCGGGTAGGAGCGCACGAAGCCCTCCAGCCACTCCAGCGCGGCCACATCCAGGTGGTTGGTCGGCTCATCGAGCAGCAGCAGATCGGGCTGGCTCAGCAGCAGCAGCGCCAGGCCCAGCCGGGTCTTCTGGCCGCCGCTCAGCGTGTCGGCGAGCTGGTCGGGGTCGATACCATCCAGCCCGAGGCCGCCCAGCACCTCGGCGGCGTGCTGCTCATAGCTGTAGCCGCCCAGGGCCTCGAACGCCGCGCTGGCCTGCTCGTAGTCGGCCATAGCCGCATCCAGATCCTGCGCGCTGGCCAGCGCCTCGGCGGCGCGCTCCACCGCAGCGGCGGCGGCCAGCACCTCGGCCTGGGCCTGAGCCAGCGCGCTGCGCACTGTGTGGCCTGCCAGGTGCTCGAACGACTGGGCCAAGTAGCCGATGCGCTGCCCAGGCGGCGAGAGCGCGATCGTGCCCGCATCGGGCTGCTCGGCGCCGATCAGGCAGCGCAGCAGGGTCGATTTCCCAGCGCCATTTGGGCCGATCAGGGCCACGTGCTCGGAGTCGTTGATGATAAGCGAGATATCGGAAAGAACCGTGGCGGCGGCGTACGCCTTCCGTAGGTGTTGAATCTGAAGCATAGTATCTCCTTTTCTGCGGCGCAGCGAGGCCGCATGCTGAAACAGCGCGAAATGGAAAACTATGCACCCTTCATCAACAGCTCCTTACGAGAAGAACACCAGCCTGCCGCGATCAAGAGGCATCGGAGCGAGGTGCCGGTATCATACCACACTTTTGGCCTGTCGGCTCAGGCCCTGGTATGAAAAACAGAGTCTATACGTTCTGTCTGACACCGCATCGCATCACCGTATCTTGGTCTTGCATACGTTTTCTTTTCGTGTCTTCGTACCCTCGTGGTATTCGTTCCCGTTTGTTCCTTGGTATCTTGGCGTCTTCGTGGTAAACCGTGCTTGGTGCATGAGAACGCACTGGCATGAAAAAGCGGCGGAGGCGCGCTGCCCCCGCCGCCACAGCCCGTGGCGCTAGTGGGCCGATGGGCCATCCACATCCACGCTCCAGGCGTGCACGCCCTGTGTGGTGAAGGAGAACGGCCGCACCCGCACGCCGTGGTCCTCCAGCGTGCGCTCCAGCTCCAGCCGCCGGTCGAAGGGGCACGCAAACACCATGAAGCCGCCGCCGCCCGCGCCGGTGATCTTGCCGCCCCACGCGCCGTGGGCGCGGGCCGCCGTGTAGATCTCCTCCACGATCGGCGGGGCAATGTACGGCGAGAAGGCCTTCTTGACCTCCCATGCGTCGTGCAGCAGCCGCCCGAAGTCGGCGATCTTCAGGCCGCGCAGCAGCTTGACCGACTCGTCAACAAACGCCTTGGTCTCGTCGTGGTAGCGCAGGGTGTCGCCCTCCTTCAGGCGGCGCACCTGGTCTTCCATCAGGTGGTGGGTCAGCAGCTTGCGGTCGCCGATGTAGCCGATCATCAGGCAGCTCTCCAGCTCCAGCAGCGCGGCGGGGTCGGTGATCACCGGCTCGACGATCACATGCGGGCCGCCGAAGTGGTAGACGCACATGCCGCCGAAGGCTGCGGCGTACTGATCCTGCCGCCCGCCGGGGATGCCCAGGTCCACCCGCTCGATGCGGAAGGCCAGCTCGGCCAGGGTGTGGGGGTCCATCGGGATGTTGTAGACGGTGGAGATCAGCTTGAGCATGCTCACCACCAGCGCCGACGAGGAGCCGAGGCCGCTGCCGGGCGGCACATCGGAGAACATGGTCACATCCACGCCCTGGGCCTCGGGCATGGCGTCGAGCACGGCCTGGGGCAGGCTGAGCTTGCCCTCCCAGCGGCCGGTGGTGCGGCGGCTCACCTCTTCGAGGTCGAGCGAGCGGATGACGATCCCGCCATCGCTGCTGGGGCGCAGCATGCAGCGCACGTACTTATCGATAGTGCAGTTCAGCACCTTGCCGCCGTGCTGCTCGGCATACGGGCTGACATCGGTTCCGCCGCCAAAAAAGCCGATGCGCATGGGTGCCTTGGCTTTATACAGCCGCATACGAAAATCCTCACATATTGAGATATCGACATGGATATCAGGTTTTGCGCAGCCTTTATCGCTGTGCTGGTTGAACGTGGGCTTAGTATAGCATGCCCGGTTTCCACAGTTTGTGGCTGCACTGGTATTTCTCTAATAGTTATTTACATGACATGAAAGAATCATGAGTGGAAACAGTAGGGGCTGTGGAAATGTGAATAAGCGGGGTTTCATGCCAGCAGGGCGGCATGAACGCGGTGAGGAAACCATGGGAATAACTATCCACATGAATCACATGGCTTGGGGAGATGGGCAAGATCGGGGAAAACTATACCCATGTTAATCACATGGGTTTCCCATGTTTTTCCACAAAGTGTGAACAATCGGCCAATATGCGTAGTCAGTTGTTCACACTTTGTCGACAGCTTTTCCCCGACCAGTTATCCACAATTGCGGGCGTTTATCCACAGAAGATAGCGGGTTATCCACAAATGTTGCTATCTCTCGCCTTTTTGTGGAAGGCTACTGCTGCTCGTTGCGGTTGCTATCGTCGTCTTTGTCGATATCGAGCGTGTTGATAAAGTTGCGGAAGATCGAGATATCCTCGTCGCTGGTTTCCTGCTCGGGCTCGTCGGCGCTGGCTGCGGGTGCGGCTGGCTCCACTGGTGTGAGGCTCTCTTCCTCGTCGAAGGGCGTGCCGCCCTGCTCAAGCACGTGGGGGGCGACGTAGATCGGCGACTCGGTGCGCACCGCCAGCGCGATCGCATCGCTGGGGCGCGAGTCGATCTCGATGATCTGGCCCGACTGGTTGACCACGATCCGCGCGAAGTAGGTGCTCTCGCGGATGTCGTTGATCAGGATGTAGTCTATGTGGGCATGCAGCTCGCCAAACACAGAGCGAAGGAGATCGTGGGTCATTGGGCGCTGTGGCTCAATGCCTTGTAAAGCAGCAGCGATGGCCTCTGCCTCGAAAGGGCCAATAAAGATCGGCAGATAGCGCTTGCTGTCGACTTCGCGAAGAACCACGACTCGATTCTGTGTCAACAAGCTGACGCGGATGCTGTCAACAGTTACACGTATCATCGGTCGGCCTTTCCGAGGGGACGCCCAAGGGCACACTTGCGCGTTTCCCTGCGTATTGATGGGGTTTATTCGTTTCTTCATAGTACCACGCGCAGAAAGATCACGTCAAGGAATGTTGTGCGCAAATCGGCTTGTGCGCTATGATCGCGCTGCGCTTTCTGTGCCCCGCAGCGTGGCTGTATGTGGGCAACATAGACGAGGTACCCATGTCACGTGAAACGACCGCTATCTATCTTATACGCCATGGCGAGACCGTGTGGAATGTCGAGCGCCGCATCCAGGGCTGGGGCGACTCGCCGCTGACGGCGCTGGGTCGCCAGCAGGCCTTGGATCTTGGATCGCAGCTGGCCGATGTGCCTTGCCAGGCGATCTACGCCAGCACTAGCCAGCGTGCCATCGATACCGCCCATGCGGTGCGCGGCCAGCGCGATGCGCCGCTGGCGCTGTGGCCCGAGCTGCGCGAGCTGGGCTTTGGCCCCTGGGAGGGGCAATCTAGCGCCGAGCTTGAGCAGCGCGATACCGATCGCTTCCACGCGTTCTGGAACACGCCGCTGGAATATACCCTGGAGGGTGCCGAGACGCTGGATGCGCTGCACCTGCGCGTGCAGCGCTCGATCGGCCTGATCTGCGCGCAGCACCCTGGCCAGACGGTGTTTGTGGTCACGCACACCGTCTTTATCAAGATGGCCTTGCTCATCCACGAGGGTCGTAGCCTGGGGCAGCTGTGGGATCCGCCCTACATTCACCCGGCCTCGTACCGTGTGATCACCTGTGACCAGGGCTTTGGCCAGACCTTCCGCCTGCGCTAGCCTGGGGCGCGCATGGGCGCACAGCGCTGTGTGCCCATGCGCGCCATCCTTTCTTAGAGATGCTCGTGAATGAGGGCTTGAAACCCGTTCTCGAACTGCGGGCTGCATGCTACAATAGCCTTAGCCGGAGCACGTCTTTTTCCACGCGATATGTGTAAAACGTGAAACACTTCTTTCTATGGGTGTAAAACCGCCTATTTGGATTGGTAGCAACGCTGGTACCCGTATCTCTAGGATGATTGAGCAGGTGTAAAACGTGAAACAGCCTGAACCAAAAATTATGGCGGTGGCAAACCAGAAGGGCGGGGTGGGCAAAACCACCACGTCGGTGAGCCTGGCTGGCGAGCTTGCCCGCAGCGGCCAGCAGGTGCTGCTGATCGACTGCGACCCCCAGGGCAACGCCACCACCAGCCTGGGTGTCGCCAAGCGCGGCCTGACCGCCACCTCGTACGAGGTGCTGATGGGGCTGGCCGGGCTAGATGCTGCCATCCACTCGACCGGGCGCGAAAACCTCGATCTGGTGCCTGCCACCGAGAACCTGGCAGGCGCGATGGTGGAGCTGGTGGATGCCGAGCGGCGCGAGTGGCGGCTGGACAGCGCCCTGAGCGCGGTGGTGGGCTACGACTGGATCATCCTTGACTGCCCGCCCTCGCTTGGGCTGATCACGCTGAACGCGCTCTGCGCTGCGCAGCACGTGCTTATCCCGCTGCAGTGCGAGTTCCTGGCGCTGGAAGGCCTGGCCCAGCTCAAGGGCACGATCGACCGCGTGCACACCACCATGAACCCCAAGCTTTCCATCCTGGGCGTGGTGATGACCATGTACGATGGCCGCACCAACCTGGCCCAGCAGGTGGTAGAAGAAGTGCGCAAGTACTTCCCGCAGCGGATCTTCCAGACCCTGATCCCCCGCAGCGTGCGGTTGAGCGAGGCCCCCAGCTACGGCCAGATGATCAGCGAGTATGACCCGCAGAACCGCGCCTCGCAGGCGTATAGCACCCTGGCCGAGGAGCTGCTTGGCCGGGTGAGAGGAGCCGCCGCATGATGAAGAAGCCACGCGGCCTGGGCAGCGGCCTGGGCGCGCTGCTCCCCGACGCGCCCGCCAGCGGGGTGCGCGAGATCGCGATCAGCGAGATCCACCAGAACCCGCGGCAGCCGCGCACCTACTTCGACGAGGACATGCTGGAAGATCTGGTCGCTTCCATCCGCGAGCACGGCATCATCCAGCCGCTGATCGTCAGCGAGCGCGAGCGCGGCTACGAGCTGGTGGCTGGTGAGCGCCGCTGGCGGGCGGCTCAGCGCGCGGGCCTGACCCAAGTGCCGGTGATCGTGCGCGAGACCACGCCCCAGCAACTGCTGGAGCTGGCCCTGATCGAGAACATCCAGCGCGCCGACCTGAACCCCATGGAGGAGGCCCGCGCCTTCGACGAGCTGGTGCGCGAGTTCGGCCTGACCGACAGCGAGGTGGCCCAGCGTGTGGGCAAGAACAACCGCGTGACCGTGGCCAATACCCGCCGCCTGCTCAAGCTCTCGCCCCAGGCCCAGGAGGCCATCCTCAAGAATACCATCACCGCAGGTCACGGCCGCGCGCTGCTGCGCTTCGAGGATGCCGACCAGCAGCAGGCTGCCCTGGCGGCCCTGATCGACGACGCCCTGAGCGTTCGCGAGGCCGAGGAGCTGGGCGAGCTGGCCCAGACCAATGGCGGCGATGTGGCCCGCGCTATCGACACACTGCGCCGCAAGCGCGCATCGCGCGTGGGCGGCGGGCGCGGCAAGCAGCGCGCCGAGGTACCCGCCAGCCCCGCTGAAGAAGCGCCCGCCGCCACCACCAGCGCCGATGACCGCGCGCTGGGCGACGAGCTGGGCAAGCTGCTGCATACGCCGGTGGCGATCACGCGCACCAGCAAAGAGCTGCGTGTGACTATCTCGTTCTACGACGAGGAGAAGATCCAAGAGTTCCTTGACCTGCTGGCGGGCGCACAACCGTGATTTTTCGCCCAGCAGACGATCGCCAAGCCACGATAGCCGATCTTGCGGGCGAGCCGCGCCAGGGCCTTGGCCGCTGGACTTTCGCCCGCCGCTAGACTGCATCCCACCCATCGCTCGCCGGATCGGCATCGCTGGCCCAGAAGAAAAGGCACAGCTATGTCGGTACGGGTTCAGTTCGAGCAGCATGTACGCGAGGCCGTGGCCCAGCTGGTGCGCCGCACCATCGCCCGCGCGCCGATCACCCCCAACACGCTCACGGTGATCGGCACGCTGATGACCATCGCCACCGTGCCCCTGATCAGCCGGGGCTACTTTCTGGCGGCGGGACTCGCGCTCATCCTCACGAGCGTGTTCGACATGCTGGATGGCGCGCTGGCCCGCGTCACCCAGCGCACCAGCGCGTTTGGAGCCTTCCTCGACTCGGCGCTCGACCGCTACAGCGATGCCCTGCTGCTGTTCGGCTTTTTCATGTACTTCCAGCACACCGCCCCCGGCGCGGTCGAGAGCACGCTAGCCTTTCTGGCCACGATCGGCTCGCTGCTCACCAGCTACATGCGCGCCCGCGCCGAGGCCGTGGGCTTCGCCTGCAAGGTGGGGCTTGTTGAGCGGCCCGAGCGCATGGTGCTGATAATCCTGGGCCTGCTGACCGGCTGGGTGGCGCCCATGCTGTGGGTACTCGCTGTGCTTACCAACGTCACCGCGCTGCAGCGCCTGCTGCACGTGTGGCACAGCGAGCGCAGCAGCCACGGCGGCGCGCCGCGCCCCAACCAGCGCTGAGGCTGGCCCGCCGCTGGGGCTGGCCTGCGCACCGCCAGCCCCAGCGCACCACGATCGCGAATAGTACCAATAGCCGCCCGCCCGCGCCGCCGCCCTGCAAAAAGCCGCTATAATAGAGAACAAATGTGCGAAAGCCCGCGCCGCCGACATCCGTCCGCGTAGCGCATATGGTACAATGCCTCGTGTTTGCGCTTGGCTACCTGCCGACAGCCCTCCGCCCTGCCACCACTGCCACGAGGGCGCGGCCAAGCTCGCTGCGAGGGGTGAGAGAACGCATGCTGCTAGAGCTTAACATTAGTGATTTTGCGATCATCGATCGCCTCAACCTTCGTCTGACACCTGGGTTCAACGCCCTGACGGGCGAGACCGGCGCAGGCAAGTCGATCATCATCGACGCGCTCGGCACCCTGCGCGGCGAGCGCGCCGACCCTAGCTTTGTGCGGGCCGGTGCCGAGCGGGCGCGGATCGAGGGTGTGTTCAGCATCGGCGACACGCCCGCCATCATCCCGCTGCTGCAGGAGTACGGCCTGTGGGAAGAGGATGACGAGACGATTATCCTGGTGCGCGAGCTGAGCGCGGGCAGCGGGCGTAGCGTGGCCCGCATCAACGGGCGCGCGGTCAACAGCGGCATCCTGCGCGAGGTGGGCGGCCAGCTAGTCGACATCCACGGCCAGCACGAGGGCCTCTCGCTGTTCAACACCCGCACCCACGGCGAGATGCTCGACCGCTATGGCCAGCTGCTGCCCCTGCGCGGCCAGGTGGGCGAGCGCTACGCCGCCCTGCGCAGCACCCAGGACGAGCTGTCCAAGCTGCGCGCCGCCGCCGCCCGCCGCACCGAGCGGATCGAGGAGCTGCAGCTGCTGCTGGATGATGTGCGCGACGCCAAGCTGCGCGCTGGCGAGGAGCAGGAGTTGCTGCAGGAGCGCGCGCTAGTGCAGAATGGCGCGCGGATCACCGATCTCGTGTCGCGATCCTACGCGCTGCTCTACGCCGGGCAGGAGAGCGGCAAAGGCGCGGCCCGCTCGATCATCGAGTCCATGGGTGTGGTGAACGACAGCCTGGCCGAGCTTGGGCGGCTCGACCCCTCGGTCGAGAAGCTGGCCGAGCTTGCGGCAGAGCTGCTCTATACCTTGGAAGATCTGTCTGCCAATGTGCGGGCCTACCGCGACAGCATGGAATTTGACTCGGCGCGGCTGGACGCCATCGAGGATCGGCTGACCCTCATCCGCGAGATGCAGCGCAAGCACCACGGCACGGTGGAGGAGATCCTCGACCGCGCCGCCAGGGCCACCGAGGAGATCGACCGCTTGACCCACAGCGCCGAGCACATGGCCGACCTTGAGGCCCAGGAGCAGCGCCTGCGCGAGGAGGTGGGCCGCCTAGCCGCCCAGCTCTCGCAGCGCCGCCGCGAGGTGGGCAACCGTCTGGGCGAGGCGGTGGTGGCATCAATGCGCGATCTAGCCATGCCCAACGTGCGCTTCCAGGTGAGCCTGGAGCAGGCGCTCGACCCGCGCGGCGTGCCCGCGCGGCTGCCCCACGCCGCGCCGCCACCCGAGGGCACACCCGCCCGCTACGCCTGCGATAAGACCGGCATCGACCGGATCGAGTTTATGCTCTCGCCCAACCCCGGCGAGCCGCTCAAGCCGCTGGCCAAGATCGCATCCGGCGGCGAGAGCGCCCGCCTGCTGCTGGCGCTCAAGTCCATCCTCTCGAAGGTGGATGAGGTGCCGACCCTGATCTTTGATGAGGTAGATGTGGGCGTCGGCGGGCGCGCGGGCCACGTGGTGGGCGAGAAGCTCTGGGGCATCAGCGCGCAGCACCAGGTGATCTGCATCACCCACCTGCCGCAGGTCGCGGCCTTTGGCGACTCGCACTACGCCATCGCCAAGCAGGTGCTCGGCTCATCCGCCGAGGGCAACCAGCGCACCCGCACCAAGATCAGCCAGCTCTCCGACGACCAGCGGGTGGATGAGATCGCGGCCATGCTGGATGGTGTGCCGATCAGCGAGCACAGCCGCAACAGCGCCCGCGAGATGCTGGAGCGCGCCGACCAGTTCAAGCAGCGCATCCGCTCATCAACCCCTCAGCTTGAGATGTTGCCCAAGGGCTGATACTATAGGCGGCACAGTGCAAGCCTGCCATACTGGGCGGCGCTCGCCTACGGGCTAGGGCCGCTTTGTGTATCCCTGTGCCGCAGCGTGGCCGCCACCAGCGCGCCCGCCGCCTGTTCTCTGCGCATGGTCGCGCTCTCTGCGCCCACGCCGATAGAAATGTTGGAGGATCGACGTTGCAACAGCGACAGTCTACCATCGCACGCTGGTGCGCCTGGCTTATCGAGGGCGGCTGGCTGATGGCTCTGGTCTTTATCCCGAGCTACTTTAACCTGCTCTCCTCGCGCCACTTCGAGCCGGATAAGGCGACCATGCTGCGCTCGATTGTGGTGATGATGCTCACCGCTGGCGTGGTCTACGCCCTCGACCGCGCGGGCAGCGCGCCGAAGGCCGCCGCGCCGCCCCAGCAGCCCAGTTGGTGGCGGCGGTTGATCGCCTTTCCGATGGCGCTGCCGGTGCTGGTGTTTGCGCTGGTCTTTCTGCTGGCCACGCTCACCTCGATCACGCCGTGGGTCAGCCTGTGGGGCTCGTACCAGCGCCTGCAGGGAACCTACACCAACCTCTCGTACATTGCCCTAGCCGTCATGGTGGTGCTGTTCCTGCGCCGCCGCGAGCAGCTGGATCGGCTGATCACCGTGGGGGTGCTGGGTGCGCTCCCCGCTGTGGGCTACGGCCTCATCCAGCACAGCCAGCACGACCCGCTGCCCTGGCGCGGCGACGTGATCTCGCGCGTGGCCTCGACCATGGGCAACTCGATCTTTGTGGCGGCCTACCTCATCCTCATCCTGCCGCTGGCCTGCTACCTGGCGCTGGCGGGCTTTCGCACGGCGCGGCGCGACACCGCCAGCGAGAATCGCGGTGGCGCGTGGGGCTGGGCTGCGGCCTACGGCCTTGCCATCGCGGGCGCGCTGCTGATCGCCTACGCCTCGATCTGCTTTGGCGCGGTGGTGCGCGTGCCCGACCTGCGCTACTGGTGGGTCTACCCCGGCGGGCTGCTGGTCGGCCTCGGGCTGTTTGTGCTGCCCACGCTGGGCATCCACCGCGCCGACCGCCTGCGCACGAGCCTGCTCTGGCCGGGGATCGTGGCGCTGGGCTACGCGCTCTGGCTGGGCTTCATGTTCCTGCTGGGCCAGGGCGGCGATCAGCAGGTGGCGGCATCCGCCGGGCGTGGCGGCACCGAGTGGTGGATCTACCTGGTGCTGGGCGTGCTGTTTGTGCTAGGCAGCTACGCGCTGTTCTACACCCTGCCGCGCCTAGGCGAAAGCTCGCGGGTGCTCTCGCTGATGCAGGGCGTGGGGATGACCGCTGTCGCGGTGCTCGTGGGCATGACCATCATCTTCACCCAGAGCCGTGGGCCCTGGATCGGCGCGATGGCCGGGATGTTTGTGTTCTTCACCGCGCTGATCGTGATCGCGTGGGGGCGTGCCCGCCGCGAGAGCCCCGCGCGGGTGGCGCTGTGGCGCGGCCTGCTGATCGCCGAGATCGCCGTGACGGTGCTGGCGGGTGGCTTCTTGGTGGCCTTCAACATCAGCAATGCGCCGATCTTCGAGCCGCTGCGCACCATGCCCTACATCGGGCGCATGGGCCGCCTGCTGGAGACCGACGAGGGCACCGGCCTGGTGCGTCGCCTGATCTGGTCGGGCGACGAGCACGCTGGCGGCGCGGTCGCGCTGATCACATCCGACCCGCTGCGCATGGTGATCGGCTGGGGGCCGGAGAGCATGTTCGTGGCCTACAACCGATTCTACCCGCCCGCGCTGGCCAACATCGAGGCGCGCGGCGCGTCGCCCGACCGCTCGCACGAGGCCTACCTCGACGAACTGGTGACCAAGGGCGTGCTGGGGCTGGCCAGCTACCTATTCGTGCTGATCAGCGTGTTCACGCTGGGCATCGCGCTCATCCGCCGCGTGGATGACTGGCACGCCCAGGCCCTGGTGAGCGCATGTCTCTCGATCATCGTCGCCCACTGCGTCGAGGGCCTGACCGGCATCCCGATCGTGTCCTCGCTCATGCTGTTCTGGATCGCCATCGCCACCATCGTGTGCGTGGGCCTGCTCTATGGCCAGGTGCGCTTTGGGGCGCAGCCCGAGCCCGAGCCAGCCCCCGAGCCTGCGCCTGCGGCCAAGCAGCAGGGCGGTCGCTCGCGGCGCGGCGCGGCCCAGCGCGGCGCGGCCCAGCGCGGCCCATCCCAGCGCCGCGACGAGTCGGCGGGCCTGGGGTGGCTGATCTACACCATGGTCTTTGCGCTCGGCATTGCGGTGGTCTGGTTCACCAACATCGACAACGTGTACGCCGACATGCGCTTTCAGCAGGGCCAGCAGTACACCGAGGGCGCGAACGCTGGCCTGCAGCAGCAGATCGCCGGTGCCGAGTTCTACCTCGACGCCATCCGCATGGAGCCGAACCAGGATTTCTACTACCTGAGCCTGGGCCGCACCCTGATGAGCATCGCCGACATCCAGCGCCAGACATCCGGCACGCTGGGCGCGGTCAAGCAGGATGCCCAGCTGCGCGACCTGCTGCAGGCCGAGAGCGCGCCCGCCATGCTGGCGCAGATGCAGCCGCTGGTGGCCATGAGCTACGCCCAGGCCGTGCTCGATCAGGCCTACAAGATCAACCCGCTGAACAAGGACCACTCGGCCAACCTGGGCCGCCTGCACGCCTACTGGTACTCGCGCATGGATCAGGATCCGGCGCAGCTGGATGAGGCGCTGCAGTGGTACCAGAACAGCAACGCCAAGGCCCCGCAGGATGTGGTCATCCTCAATGAGTACGCAGGCACCGTGGCGCTGAAGGGCAGCTACAGCGAGTCGAAGGGCGATGCCGCCGCCGCCCAGCAGGCCTACGTCCAGGCCGAGCAGCTGCTGACCCACTCGAAGGAGCTGGACCAGAAGTACCCCGACACCGACATCCGTCTGGCCGACCTGCTGCGCATCCAGGGCCGCACCGCCGAGGCGCTCGACCGCTACATCGCGATCATCGCCAGCAGCCCCCACGCGCTGGATGCCGAGTACAACGCGGTGATCGCCAGCGTGCAGGATGACAAGGCCCAGCTTGGCCGCCTGCGCGACGCCTACGAGCAGGCCCTGGCCAAGACCCCCGACGACGCCACGCTCACCGAGATCATCGGGCGCATCGCGGTGCCGCAGGGCGACATGGCGCGCGCCACTAGCGCCTTCGAGTCGCTGGTGAACCTGGAGCCCCAGAACCCCGAGGCCTACCGCAACCTGGTGGTGGTGCTGAGCGACACCATGCAGTACAGCCGCGCCGCCGACCAGGCCGCCAGCTGGGCGAAGATGCTGCAGGCCCAGGGCGACACCCAGCAGGCCCAGCAGATCCAAGGGCTGGAGTCCTACTTCCGCAATCTGGCAGGCGGCTAGGCCCAAAAACACATCGGGGGTAGAGACGGCATTGGCCATCTCCACCCCCGGTGCGCGCGCATCGTTCGGTTAGTAGGGTTGCTGGTCGTCCATCACGTGCTGGCATTCTACCAGCGCCCTGCAGACCGACGTACTGGTACTGTACACGAACCTTCCCCTCCTGTGAATAGTCTCTCCATCCTTACAGCTAGCAGTACCCTTTCCCAGGAGCAGATAGCGCCGCAGTCCTATGCTTTGGTTGTTATATGGGCAAGGTTGCGGCAAGCTTCTTGGTTAGGCGCTCTTGCGCGCCTCGGTCAGCGGCGTGTGCTGGCCATCCAGCTCTTGAATCATGGCCAGGGCGAACTGGGATGCGGTTGCCAGCCCCTCCGGGTCGATGTGGTCGGCGTCGTCGGTGGCCTGATGCCAGTGCGGCAGCCAGCCCTCGGCGTCCAGCCCCACGAGGCAGATGCCCCGGAACCCGCGCCGCCGCAGGCTGGCCACCTCCTCGACGATTACCACGGGCTGTCCAGTGACGCCTAGCTGGCGGCTGCGCTCGGCGGCGGCCCTGGCAAGGGCCAGCGAGTCCGCGTCGGGCGCGTAGGGCGTGAAGTAGGTGATGCCGCTGTGCCGCGTCACATAGGCGATCCGGCTCGACCCCACCAACTCAAAGTCGATGAAGTAGGCGTCGCGCAGCTCGTCGCCATACTGATCCAGCAGCGCGTGGGTTCCCATACAGCTGCTCTCCTCAGCCCCTGTGAAGGCCAGCCACACCTCGGTTTGCTCTAGCGGGTGGGTCTGGATGTGCGCCCCTAGCCCCAGCAGGCACGCCACTGCTGTGGCGTTATCCTGCGCGCCGGGGACAAAGGGGGCCAGTTCGTCATACGCCAGCCCTGCCAGGAAGCCGCCGACGACCAGCCCTGCCGCCGCCTGCGCCGCGCCGCCCATCCTGGTGGGCCGGATGGACTGGGCCAGCAGGGCCGCCGCCGCCAACGCGTGGGCTAGGAATCCCACGCTCGATGAGGCTTGTAGCAGCTTCTTGCGCCCCTGTGTGAATGATGGCCGCTGCTTGTTGCTGTCGGTGTGGCCGATCAGCACCACCCTGCGGTGGGCCTGCTGCTGCGCCGGAATGCGGGCCACCGTGGTGGCCGTAGGCACCTTGGGGAAGAGCCAGCGCATCGGCTGCTTGACGTTGAGCATCGACTGCCACATGTGGTAGACACTGTAGGCCGCCGTGGCTGCGCCCGCCAGCCTGCGCAGCCGCCCGCTGCGCCCCAGGATGGTGGCCGCCACCACCAGCGCCGCTGGGACGCACATGGTATAGCCCCACGTGTCCCAGCAGAGAAATGGGATCTCCTCGGTTGCGATGCCGCGTGCGGCCAGCGTGGTGCGGATGTAGTCGCGGGCCTTGGCCTCGGCGAGGCTGCCGGTTGGCCGCGGCCCGATGGTCGTGGCGAGCGCCTTGACGTGCTCGTAGAGGGCCTCTGGATGAAGGTCGCTCATTGTTCCTCCTTGAAAAGTGGTAAGGAGAGACTATGAACAGTATAGGATGAGATCGGGGCGTGGGACATGGCAGTTTCCCACGCCCCCGATGGGCTTTATGCTACTTGCCGCGAAGGGTCCGCACCAGCTCGGGTGCCTTGCCGATGTAGGTCTCGGGCGCGAGCGCGCGCAGCTCGCCCTTCACCGCGTCGCTCACATCCAGCTGGTCGATGAAGGCCGCCAGCGACTCGGCGGTGATCGCGTGGCCGCGCGTCAGCTTCTTCAGCGCCTCGTATGGCTCGGGGTAGCTCTCGCGCCGCAGGATGGTCTGGATGGCCTCGGCCAGCACCTCGGGGTGGGCCTGCAGATCCTCCAGCAGGCGCTGGCGGTTCACGGCCAGCTTGCCCAGGCCCTTCAGCAGCCGCCGGTAGGCCAGCAGGCTGTAGCCGAACGCCGAGCCGAGGTTGCGCAGCACGGTGCTGTCGGTCAGGTCGCGCTGCTGGCGCGAGATCGGCAGCTTGCGGCTGCAGTGCTCCAGCAGGGCGTTGGCGATACCCAGGTTGCCCTCGGCGTTCTCGAAGTCGATCGGGTTGACCTTGTGCGGCATGGTCGAGGAGCCGACCTCGCCCGCCTTGGCGGCTAGGCCGAAGTAGCCCATGCTAATGTACTGCCAGACATCCTGGCACAGGTCGATCAGCAGCGTGTTCAGGCGCTTCAGCGCGTCGCATAGCTCGGCCACGGTGTCGTGCGGCTCGATCTGGGTGGTCAGCTGCACTGGCTCCAGCTCCAGCGACTTCACAAAGGCCCGCCCGAAGGTCGGCCAGTCGATCTCGGGCAGGGCGGCCATGTGCGCGGCGTAGGTGCCAGTCGCGCCGTTCAGCTTGCCGGTGAGCGAGACCTGGGCCAGCACGCCGTGGGCGCGGCGCAGGCGCGCGACAAACACCGCGATCTCCTTGCCGATGGTGGTGGGCGTGGCGGGCTGGCCGTGGGTGTGCGCCAGCATGGGCGTGGCGGCATCCGCCATAGCCATCTGGTAGAGCGCGCTGCCCACCTCGCTGATCGCGGGCATCAGCACCAGGTCGCGGGCCTCGCGCAGCATCAGCGCGTAGGAGAGGTTGTTCACATCCTCGGAGGTGAGCGCGAAGTGCACCGCCTCGTGCCAGCGCTCTAGCCCCAGCTTGGTCATCTGCTCGCGCAGCCAGTACTCCACCGCCTTCACGTCGTGGTTCACCTTGCGGTCCCAGGCGGCCACGGCCTCGGCGTCCTCCTCGCGGAAGGCGCGGTACAGCCCGCGCAGCTCGGC
This sequence comes from Chloroflexia bacterium SDU3-3, assembly GCA_009268125.1. Lineage (NCBI taxonomy): Bacteria > Bacillati > Chloroflexota > Chloroflexia > Chloroflexia bacterium SDU3-3. Next base: position 102,744 of record WBOU01000002.1, read on the forward strand.
GGCGGCCTGCGGCTCCAGCGGCGGGATGAAGCCGACGTTGCGGGTGCGGCTCAGGAAGATCAGGTACTCGACCTCCACGCGCACGCGGTAGCGCAGCAGCGCGGCCTCGCTCATATACGGCCCAAGCGCGGCAACATCCTTGCTGTAGCGCCCGTCAAGCGGCGAAAGGGCAAAAAGTGGGTTTGTCACAGCTCTCTCTCCCGATGTTCGTTTCAGCGGCCCCCAGCATCATACCATTGTTTTTTTGATTCACCACGAAGGCGCGCAGGCACGCAGAGCGCGAGGATAGGTAGGCTGGCTGCCGAGATGCACCTTGCTGATTGGGGCATTGGAAAGAGGAAAATTGCGCTGCCTCACAGGGCGGGTATTCCCGCTGCGGTGCGGATCATGGCCAGCCGCCCGCCTGCGATACCTTCGCCGGATGGGCGAGGCCGGGTTTTTTACCACGAAGACTCCAAGACTCGAAGGGAAAGCGTGAAAATGCGATAGAGAAATTGCCCCTATCTCCGAATCTTGGAGTCTTGGAGTCTTCGTGGTTAATGGTCTCCCGAACCTTCGTGTCTTCGTGCCTTCGTGGTTAACTGGCCCCCCGCTCCGCGCGGTACCGCTCGCGCAGCTCGTCGAGCGGCCCCAGGCTGCCGTCGGCGCGGGCGTAGAGCCACACCTCCCAGCCGTTGCAGGATGGCTGGCCCGCCAGCGCCGCGCCCAGGCCGTGGATCGAGCCGCGCAGCTCGCCCACGCTCAGTGTGCCGTCGGCGCAGACCATGGCGGGCTGGCCGGTGCGCTGGAAGAACAGCTGCTGCCCGGCGCGCAGCATCCCGGCCTCCAGCAGCGCCCCGAAGCGCACCCTGGGCTGGGCCTTGCGGGTGCGCAGCGTCAGCGCCTGCGGGGCAGCGGGGGCCTCGGCCACACGGGCGATCCGCTCGCGGGCCAGTTCGGCATAGCCCTCCTCGCGCTCGATACCCACAAAGTGCCGCCCCAGCGCCTTGGCCACCGCCCCCGTGGTGCCCGTGCCAAAAAACGGGTCGAGCACCACATCGCCAGGGTTGGTGCTGGCCAGCAGCACGCGGTACAGCAGCGCCTCGGGCTTCTGGGTCGGGTGCGCCTTCACGCCGCCCACGCGCAGCCGCTCCTGGCCGGTGCAGATCGGCATCACCCAGTCGCTGCGCATCTGCTTCTCGTCGTTCAGGTTCTTCATCATCTGGTAGTTGAAGGTGTAGCGGCGCTGCCCGCGCGATCGCTTGCACCACAGCAGGGTCTCGTGGGCGTTGGTGAAGCGCACGCCCCGGAACTGCGGCGTGGGGTTGGTCTTGATCCACACCACGTCGTTCAGCAGCCAGAAGCCGATGTCCATCATCAGCGTGCCCAGGCGGTAGATGTTGTGGTAGCTGCCGATCACCCAGATCGTGCCGGTGTCTTTGAGCACGCGGCGGCACTCGCGCAGCCACAGATCGCAGAAGGCATCGTAGGCAGCGAAGTTCTGGAACTGGTCCCACTCGTCATCCACGGCGTCCACGCGCGACATGTTGGGGCGCAGCAGCTCTTTATTTAGCTGAAGGTTGTAGGGGGGGTCGGCGAAAACAAGGTCGACACTCTTGTTGGGGAGCTGCCCGAGCAGCTCGGTGCTGTCACCGATCAGCACTTGATCCAGCGGCAGGGCGGCGTTGCGGCGCATAGATCACCGATTGGCTATTCGACTGGTGGCTGGTTGAGGGATGGCGGCGCGGTTGCTCCAATCTACAATAGCATGAACTGTCAAGCTCTAGCCGCTGATGTGCGTTGTTAGGCGAGGCTTTGGCGATGCTCCTGTGAACCCGGCCAGGGGATATCGCCTTCAACACGTGTCATTTTGCATGTCTGTACGAGGCGTTCTTTGTGAAAATGTGCGTTACCGTCGGGTCGGACAGGGGCGCTTTTGTTGGCGGCACCTTCGCCGCATGGGCCGGGTGGGAAGGGTTAGCGCTGCCCTGTTTTCGAGACCTTATTTTCCTTGCTGTCTTGGAGTCTTGGTGGTGTATCGGTTCTTTTGTGCCCTTGGAGTCTTGGTGGTGTATCGCTCGGCTTAGGCACCGTAGAAGTCGGTGAAGCCGTCGGCGTCTAGCCGCTCAAGCATGCGGCGGGCCTTCTCGGCAGATTCGGGGAAACGCGCCGCCGCGATGGTCTCTGGCTCGATGCTGGCGGCCTTGGCCCAGGGCTGCGGCTCGCCACCGATCAGCAGGTCGATCAGGCTGACAAGGGCGCGGCGCAGGCGCGGGTTGTCGTCGCCGCGCAGCTTGGGCAGAATCTTCTGCTTGATCTGCTGGTCGAGCGCCTGGGCGGGCGCGATCACGCCCTGGGCGTGATCAAGGTAGCGCAGCATCTCGCTGACCGTGCGATAGCCGAAGGGCTGGCCGGCCCGCGTGAGGATGGCGTGCAGCTGGGCGATCACATCCCAGCTCGGCTCATCCACCGGGCCTCGGTAGGTGGCGCGGAACGCCGCCAGGTCCACATCGCGCAGCTCGATCACATTGGCCCGATCCAGCAGCTTGTCGGAGAGGCTGTGGGTGCTCTCATCCACATTTACTGTGCCGGTCAAGCGCACATTCAGCGGCAGGCGGAAGGGGCTGCGCAGCGCCTCGCCCGCCGTGGTGGTGGCCTCGTCGCCGGGGATGCCCAGGTCGATCAGGTGGTCCTCGGTCTCCAGCGCCGAGAGGATGGGCGCGAGGTAGTACTCGGGCCGCGCCAGGTTCATCTCGTCTAGGCACACGTAGTAGGTGGCCGCCGGGTCGGCGGCGGCGCGCTGCAGGAAGCGCAGGAAGGGCGTGGCGTGAAAGGTGCCGGTGAGCGCGTTGTGGTAGCCCAGCAGGTCGCGGGCGTTGTGCCAGTCGGGTTGCACCGCCACCAGCAGGTAGTAGGGGTTCTCCTGGCCGGGGCGCAGTGCGGCGGCGTGCACCGCGTCGGCGTAGAGCTTGGTGAGGCGGGTTTTGCCTGTGCCCGAGATGCCGGGCAGGATGACCAGCGGCTTGGTCTGCAGGGCCACGTGGTAGGCGCGGATGGTTGGCTCGGGCAGGGCGAAGCCGTGCGCCCGGATGCGCTCGACGATTGTCTCGATCGGCGGCAGCGCGCCCTGGCGGTAGATCGCGCGGCCCTCGCGCAGCAGCGCCGGGCCGTCCGGCTCCAGATCCTCGGCGTGCTCCATCACTGCCTCGTTGAGGGCCAGCAGGTCGAGCACGTCGGCGATCAGCTGCTGGGCGAAGGATGGATCTGCGATCCGGGCGTCATCCCAGCGGTAGGCGAAGCCCGCCAGCAGCGGGCCGGGCCTGCGGCTGCGCAGGTAGCGCTCGATCCACGGCGCGTCCGCGTCGCCAGGCTGCCCGGCCCTCGCCCTATCTTCTACAAAGCGCACATCGGTGACGCGCTCGATCAGCGGCTGCCACACCGCGCGGCCGTCCTCCCACACCTGGCCCAGCTGTGGCTTGCGCGCCCGCGCCACCTGCAGCGTCACCAGCACCGTGCGCTCGGCGGCGCTGACGGCCACGTAGATGCCCGACCCGCGCGGCGGCCTGTCGACGGCGAAGTGGTATTCGTCGATCGGTGCGCGCGCGCCGCTGCCCCGGTTGACATAGCGCAGATTCTTGAAGGTGATCTCGTAGATCGGCCAGATGCGTGGGAAGCGGCGCTCGCCCTCGGCGCGCAGCAGCTCGGCCAGGGCGGCCAGCTGGGGGTGCAGCAGCGCCTGCACAGCGGCCCAGCGCTCGGCGGGGCCGGGCACGGCCAGCGCGGCAAGCACATCTGGCGTAAAGCCAGTAAAATGGCGAGATGCATCGGTCATCGCGCGGTCGGGTCGCTTTCTCTGGCAGGGCGAAGTGCGCTGCGCGGTAGTATAGCACAGCGCGCCATGGGCGACATGTAGTATAGCACATGTGTTCAAAAAGAAACGCGAAAATGGCCGGAATGTGGTATAATAGAGAGGTTTAGAGGAGAGAGCATTGAGCATCGTGAAGCCTCAAACTACGTCACTGATCGACACGCTCACCCAGGGGTTCTCCACCATCAACCGCAGGCTCTGGGTGCTTATCATTCCCATCCTTCTCAACGTCTACTTCTGGTATGGGCCGCAGGTCTCGCTGGCTCCGCTCACCGAGGGTGTGCTGAACTTTTTTGAGCAGCAGGCCGAGGCCACCGGCCAGACCGCCGCCGCGCAGGCCTACGACAGCATGCGCGTGATGCAGCAGGCCGACCTGATCCAGCAGTTCGACATGGTGGGCCTGGTGCCGCGCCTCTCGGCCTACGCGGTCTCGGGGGCGCAGGATGGTGGCCTGCCCCTGCCCGGGGAGGTCTGGGCACCGCTGCAGCCCCAGCGCGTGGTCTGGACGGCCACCAACGGCTCGCTGGCCGCGCTGCTCTTTCTGCTGATCACCTTTATGCGCATCCCGCTGGGCGTACTGTTCATGAGCATGCTGGCCGGCGCGGTGCTGGCCGAGCGCGAGAGTCTGCGGGCCTGGGCGGTGCGCACGGGCCTCACTGGCGCGTCGCTGCTGGGCTACCTGGCCATCCTGCTGGCGGCCATCCTGGTGCTGCTGGTGCCGCTGGCCTTCGTCGCCGCGCTCTTCACCCTGGTGGTGCCGCTGCTCGGCTCGCTGGCCCTGCTGGTGCTGTTCACCGCGGTGTTCTGGGTGCGCATCTACATCGGCTTCACGCCCGAGGCGATCGCCGTGGGGCGGCTCGACACCATCAAGGCGCTGCGCACAAGCTACCAGATGGTGCGCCAGCACTTCTGGGCCACCATCGGCCTGCTGGCGCTCAGCTTCGTGATCAGCGTGGGCATGGGCGTGCTATGGGGCCTGCTGGTGGGCAACACCATCGGACTCATCCTGGCCGTGGTGGGCAGCGCCTACATCGGCTGCGGCCTGGGCGCGGCGCGCATGATCTTCTTCCGCGAACGGGCAACGATACATATACCTGGTACGAGCAAAAGCTAGCGCCTGCGGCCACGGCGGCAGCGCTGGCACCACTGAAAAGAGCACACACCTATGACAACAGACGTAACCCCGGCACTCGAACCGTCCTCGTATGACGAGAGCCAGATCCAGGTTCTTGAGGGTATGGAGGCGGTGCGCAAGCGCCCCGGTATGTATATTGGCCCGACCGACATCAACGGCCTGCACACCATGGTGCGCGAGGTGGTCGACAACTCGGTGGATGAGGTGATGGCGGGCCGCGCCACCACGGTCGAGGTCGTCATCCACCAGGATGGCTCGGTCTCGGTCTCCGACGACGGCCTGGGCATCCCCACCGGCATCCACCCCAAGATGGGCGTCAGCACGCTCCAGGTGGTGATGACCATCCTGCACGCGGGCGGCAAGTTCGACAACGCGGGCTACAAGGTCTCGTCGGGCCTGCACGGCGTGGGCGTCTCGGCGGTGAACGCGCTCTCGGAGTATATGCGCGTGGATGTGCACAACGGGCGCGACGGCAAGCACTACTTCCAGGAGTACCACGCCGGCGCGCCGAAGGACAAGGTCAAGTGCGTCGGCCCAACCGACCGGCGCGGCACGGTGACGACCTTCCTGCCCGACACCACGATCATCCAGACGCTCGACTACAACTTCAAGACGCTGGCCCAGCGCTTCCGCGAGATGTCGTACCTCAACAAGGGGCTGCGCTTCCGCTTCGTGGATGAGCGCGATGGCCACGAGGTCAACTTCTACTTCGAGGGCGGCATCCGCTCCTACGTGCGCCACCTGAACAAGGAGAAGTCAGTGCTGCACAAGGTGCCGTTCTACGCCGAGCGCGTGGCCGACGATGTCTCTGTCGAGGTGTCGCTGCAGTACACCGAGGCCTTCGACACCGATGCGGTCTACTCGTTCGCCAACGGCATCAACAACACCGACGGTGGCTCGCACGTCTCGGGCTTCCGCACCGCGCTCACCCGCGTGATCAACACCTACGCCCGCTCGAAGAACCTGCTGAAGGAGAACGAGGCCAACCTGACGGGCGACGACGTGCGCGAGGGCCTGACCGCCGTGATCAGCGTGAAGCTGAAAGACCCGCAGTTCAGCTCGCAGACCAAGGAGAAGCTGGTCAGCCCGGTGGCATCTGGCGCGGTGGCCAGCGTGTTTGGCGACGCGTTCATGACCTGGCTGGAGGAGAACCCGCAGGACGGCAAGCGCATCATCGAGAAGTGCGTCTCGGCGGCCCGCACCCGCATGGCGGTGCAGAAGGTGCGCGAGACATCCCGCAAGAGCGCGATGGAGGGCTTCTCGCTGCCCGGCAAGCTGGCCGACTGCTCGGACAACAACCCGGCCCGCTGCGAGCTGTACATCGTCGAGGGCGACAGCGCCGGTGGCTGCTTCTCGGGCGATACGCGCATCGCGCTGGCTGATGGCCGCGAGCTGAGCTTCGTGGAGATCATCGAAGAGCAGCGGGCGGGCAAGAAGCACTTCTGCTACACCATCCGCAAGGATGGCACCGTCGGCATCGGCCAGATCACCAACCCGCGCGTCACCAAGCGCAACACCGAGGTGGTGCGCGTGACCCTCGACAGTGGTGAGACCATCGTCTGCACGCCCGACCACCGCTTCATGCTGCGCGACGGCAGCTACAAGCAGGCCGCGCAGCTCGCCAGCGACGACTCGCTGATGCCGCTGTACCGCAAGCTCTCCGACCGGAGCGAGCCGGGCATCACCATTGATGGCTACGAGATGACCTGGGACCCGCGCTCGGACTCGTGGCTGTTCACGCATAAGCTGGCGGATTGGTACAACCGCTGGACGAATGCCTACGCTGTTGAGGATGGCGATCATTGCCACCATATCGATTTCGATAAGCGCAACAACAACCCGACAAACATCCGCCGAATGCCATCTGATCTGCACCTGGCACTGCACCGCGAGCATGTGAGCATGACACTGCATCGCCCAGATGTCGTTCAGAAGAATCGCGAGATTCATCAGAGCGACGCGTTCCGCTTCCAGATGAGCGAGCGTATGCAGCAGCCGGAGACACGCGCTATCCTTTCGGCCCAGGCCAAAGAGCAGTGGTCGAACGAGGACTACAAGCGATTTATGACCGAGCGCTGGCGCGAGTTTTATGCGGGGAATGAGGACTACCGCAACCTTAATAATGATCAGCTCTATCGCGCACAGCAGGAATACTGGGCGCAGGATGAGCATCGCAGCGCTCAGGCCGAGCGGACGCGCAGCTACTTTGCTGCGAATCCGCAGGCCCGCGAAGATCGCGCCGCGCTTGCTGATGTTCAGTGGCAGGATGCGGATTTGCGCGCTTGGCGGAGCGATAAGACCAAGGAGCAGTGGACTCCTGAGTTCCGCACTCAGCGCAAGGCGACGCTTGAGCAGACCTACTATCGCAAGACCCTCGCCGCGCTGAAGGGCTGCGAGCAGGAGGGCGCGCTCAACCTGGATACCTACCAGGATCACCGGAAGCAGACTGGCGACCGCTCGCTGCTGCGCTTCGACTCGTTCTGCGAGCGCTACTTCGGCGGCGATGAGGCGCAGGCGCGCGAGGCGGTGGCCAACTACAACCATCGCGTGGTCTCGGTCGAGCGGCTGGAGGAGCGGATCGATGTGTACGACATCGAGGTGCCGCACACCCACAACTTCGCGCTGGCCTCGGGCGTGTTTGTCCACAACAGCGCCAAGCAGGGCCGCGACCGCCGCTTCCAGGCCATCCTGCCGCTGCGCGGCAAGATCCTGAATGTGGAGAAGAGCCGCCTGGACCGCATGCTCTCGAACAACGAGGTGAAGGCGCTGATCACCGCCATCGGCGCGAGCCTGGGCGAGCAGTTCGACCCGGCCAAGCTGCGCTACCACCGGATCGTGCTGATGACCGACGCCGACGTGGACGGCGCGCACATCCGCACGCTGCTGCTCACCTTCTTCTTCCGCTACATGCGCCCGATCATCGCCAACGGGCACCTGTACATCGCGCAGCCGCCGCTGTTCAGCGTGAAGGTCGGCAAGGACATGAAGTATGTCTACACCGACGCCCAGCGCGACGACTACCTGGGCACGCTGCCCAAGGAGCAGCGCGAGAAGGCCCACATCCAGCGCTACAAGGGCCTCGGCGAGATGAACGCCGAGCAGCTCTGGGAGACGACCATGAACCCCGTGAACCGCACGGTGCTCCAGGTGACGCTCGACGATGCGGCCCAGGCCGACGAGACCTTCACCATGCTGATGGGCGACATGGTGCCGCCGCGCAAGCGCTTCATCCAGACGCACGCGCTGGAGGTGCGTAACCTCGACGTGTAGCGTGTAATTTGTCACGCGTATTGGCGCTAGCGTCACGCGTATTGGCACTAGCGTCACGCGTATTGGCAAAGTCGGGCTTTAGGCAAATACTTGGTATAGGAGAAAGTTGGAATCCTGAGGAGATAGTGAGGAAAAGTGAGTGCATCTTGAGTTCTAGTCAAGATGCACTCACGATTATTATATATGGGTTACAGCTAGATAAGTTAGTTGCTAGTGGCTATCTCAAATTTATAAGCCTTAATTCAACCAATAAATTATAATATCCAGTTTTTTTGCAGCTATAGATATCATATCACGATATGACTTATCTATGAAACGACCTTGTGTATGATCTGTGATAAAAATAATATTCCTATTTATATTTTTAATCTCATAAGCTCGTTCAAATGCGCTCAGCATGGATGTTCTCCAATCCTTTGCTGTTGATAATGTATAGAGTTGATTGTTATCACAGAGAAATGCTTGTGGTTTTGTAAATACTTGCGAGATATGATCACAAGATATACTATGAAGTTGAAGAATTCTTTTTAAATCAGGTTTCTGTTTACTAGAATAAGATTTCATTATTGTATCTTTTAGATAAACTCGAACACGACTAGAATCCATAATCTTTTCTAGCTTACCGCCAATATTGGGGTCAGAAGTCCATACTTCATAGTATTGCTTTCTCTGAGAAATTGTTAAGTGCAACCAGTCTATTTCATCTGCGTATTTGTAAAGAGCCTCGCGAATCTCGTGCTTTATGTCATCAACCTTCATTATAGCTCTCCTAATTAGAGGAAGATTACTCTGGGAAATTAAATTGGTTTGGGTCAAGTATTGGTAAGCGGACTAATTCATCTTCTTCGTAATCTTGAATATTTCCAAGATCCGCAATCCACTCATAGAAAAAATTGCCCATAGAACGATCAATAAAATTTACAACTGCATGAGGTAAAGGTAACCTTTCAACAAAGTTATCATCTTGATTATCTAATAAATCAAATGCAGCATGAATCCTACGGATATCAGCAGCAAAGTCCATTACTATAACATTATCCTTTGTTGGGCTTAGTCTTAAACCTCTACCAAGTTGTTGAACGAATATGCGTCGACTATGTGTTACCCTTAGGAAAACCAGCATGTCAACATCTGGAACATCTACACCTTCATTAAAAATATCTACTACACATATAAATTGTATTTTGTTAGCTGCAAACTGAGAAAGTATTTTAAACCTTATAGTAGGTTCATCTGTATTGGTTAAGGATGCTGCCGTAAAACCAGATCTACGTAAGTCACTGGCAAAACTTTGTGCATGTATTTGAGAAGGACTAAATACAATACATCTTCGGCGATTATTTGAATCGTATACCTCTCTTATTTTATGTATTGCTTCATCATCACGTATTGGAATGATTAATTTTTTATTTAATTGACCTATTGTATATCCATATTGTGACTCAGACTTAACTAATTTCCAATCAATACTATCCAGATATATTCTATAATCTACATTGGAAAGGTATCCCTGGGCCAAACCTTCTTTAATACCCATGTAGAAAACCGGTTTTCCAAGGATTGATGTAATAGGTGTACCCTCTGCACGCCATGGAGTAGCTGTAATACCAATGAGTTTAGATGGATTTAGTTGTTCTATAGTCTTTGAGTATCCAGGTGCACCTAAGTGATGCGCTTCATCTACTATTACTAAATCGAAGTACGGAAGGTTATTAGCATTAGAAAGAGATTGTACAGTAGCGAAAGTAATACCTTCAAAGAAGCTAGGTTTTTCTCCATCAGCAAGTCGATGGGTTGGGATAGTTTTGGGTAGGTGACGCCAAAAGCTTGTTAGTAATTGATTAACTAACGTAACAGTATGTGCAAGTACAAGAATTCTTCCTCGGTCAAGAAACCCATCAGATAGCAAATCTGCTACCAATTCTGCAACAATAACTGTTTTCCCCAATCCTGTTGCTAATACGATAAGCCCATGGCCACTTTCTAATACAGCAGAGCGTAAACGTTCGACAGCCTCAGCTTGATAATCTCGAAGAGTAGGCCGTGAGGGAACATATAGTGGAACTTTGTAACTTGCTTTCTTGAGGTCTTCGGGTCCTAAATGTTGGATCTGTAAACCAAATCCTTTTAACCTCTCTAATTCTTGAAAGAAAGCACGTGTTGGTTGTTGGGATGTTATAATACCTAATTTATCTGCATCATAGATCATGCCTGCTTTACGTATTTCATTAATTGCTTGTTTCCCAGGAGGTGTTTTTGATGAGAACTTACACTGAAATACCCAGATAGCTCCTTTAGGGTCGGTTGCTAGTATATCAGCTCCACTATCTCCTGAGCGTCCTACTACTCGTGGATTCTTCCACCCTGCATGTAGTAGAAGACGGACAGGAGTTCTTTCAAATTCCTGCCATGGCCCATATCTGAGTAGTATATCATCAAATAATTCAGGCATATATTTCATCCAAACTAGACATATAGCTCTCTATACGGCCCATGCAAGCACGGACAAAAACAAGATATGATCGAGATAATTCTAGAGGAGGAGTTAATGGATTAGCAAATTCACCAATTTTAGTTAGTGAAATCCATACATCTTGCATCAGTTGCTTCTGATAAATAGCTAATAAATCGGTATTGCCTCCAAGCTTTGATGGATTCCAATCACGCTTAAAACACCTATCATCAAAGAACAATGATGGTTCGCTTTGGAGCAAAGAAGCTATATGCCATACCTCAAGGAAATCAATCTTCTTAGCATTCGCTGCCCCTAAAGCATAAGACAGTTCGACTCTTTGTTGATCTTCTGGTGATAGCTTTCTTAGAAGGTTTTCCTGTGAATCTTCGCTAAGTTTGTTTGCGAGTTTATAGATTAGTTTCTTTCTAAGACTATCTATATCTGATCGTATCTCGTTGGTACCTAAAGAATCTGCTGCTGAAAACTTGTTTCTTAAACTGACTAAGATTTCTCCATAATGAGTTCCATCACGAACACCCATTGCAGCTACTTCTTCAGATGTTATATAATGAGCGAATTCTGCTAATATAGCATCTCTTAGTTGAAATGATGCAGAATTAAAAGAAGGGTGTTTTGGTTGAATTTCAACCTCGAATACTCCTTTTTCAGTTATTCTACTTTTCCAAGGTGTTCCATGAAATGAATCAAGTGGTTTATTTATATCATAGACTTCAATGACATATACTCGGCTAGATAAACCTATTCCACTAACTGTAGAACTTAACTGAGGTATTATTATTCTGTTAGTTTTTGTTTCATTGATAACATTAAGCTTTCCAGGTGGTATTTCTTTGATATTGGTTGGTTGATTAGTTGATGTGGTAATACTGTTAATTTCTGATGATATTCCCGTATCAAGACCAATATCAGTCTCGATTGAGTCGGACTCTTTGAATTCAATATTGTACTCGTCTGTGCTGGTAGGTGTTGATTCCTCACCTTCTAATTCTATCTTCCATTTATTGTTGTCTAAGTATTCAGTTATGCCTTTCCTATAAGAATCTGCCCACAAGCGAGCTTTATCATTGTCTTGAATAAAAAGTATATCCCTCCATGTCTGGTTTGATTTTGAGAGAGGTGAATTTCTGCGAAATACTCTGAATAGCAGCCCTAGAGGTGAATTATTGGCTTCAGGGAAACCGTGTTTAGGTCTATTAATAAGAGGTTCATTATTGCGAATCGCATTCAGTAATTGTTTCCAACTAGAATGCTCTCTTTCGAATCTATGTTTGGTATAAAAAACATATCCATGATCTAGATGGATTTCACCGACAATTCTTCCTCTATTACGTGGGTCATCTATAGGGTACTCTAAAACGTCATCCCATTCGAAGAGGCTCTTACATCCTATTTCTATTTTTCTCCCATTTCTGATAAGATCTATACCGAATTCTTTGTTGTCAGCGTACCTCTGAATTCCAATCCAACCATAGATTCTTTCAGGGACTTCGATTACGTCATCTCTGGATATATTGTCTAAAGAATCATATAGCTTACCATCTATTTTAGATAAGTATTTAATGCCAAAGGTCTGATTTATTTCTTGAACTGGGCGCACTAATCCTTCATTTTTCCGATATACGTCCCAATCTGCAGGCCATATACAGTGCTGCCAAGCTTCTATTTTTTTGTTATTCATATAGAGAGAAAAGCCAATAGGAAGAGGGGTTTGGGAACGCAGCATTGTGCTGTATACCTTAGATAAATACTCACTTATATTATTTCGTACCCATTGGGTATTTAGGAAAGAACCTTTCCATTCAGAACGTAGTCGAGAAACTTCGATTTCTGTACCACTAGTATTTGGGTCTGCTTTTATCCTTGTGAGGGGCTTTAGTAAATATGACCCACCAGTAGCCATTTTAGGTAAATCTATGTCTAAACCTACCCACTCTTCATCACCAGCACGCGTAGTCCAAATTTTTGTTAATGAGCCTAGTCGCGCCGTAGCTATATTGAATCCTATACCATAAAGGCCAAGATTGCCAAAGCGATCATTAGAACTCCAGCCAGCTTTAACAGCAAGTTCCAGATCTTTGATTGACATTCCAGGCCCATTATCTTTGACAACAACTGTCTCTTGCCCTAAAGCAATATTAACTCTAGGCTTTTCTATAGGATCTCCGGCACGCATTCTCTTAAGAAAACCATCTATAGAATTATCAATAAGCTCGGCTAGACATTGCCAAGGACGGAGTTCAATTTCACCTAAGACCGTCAGGATGGTAGGATGGGGCGTTACATCAATCAGCTCGGAATTCATAGTATCTATCCTAGTATGATTTCAAAGATAGCTTAAGCCGATTATAGATTTCCAAAGCGAAAAGTCTACCTACCTCAACAGGAACAGCATTACCAAGTTGTTTGATACATGCACCCCAAGGACCACAGAACTCCCAAGTGTCGGGGAACGTCTGTAATCGTGCTGCCTCGCGTGTAGTGAAATAACGAACAGAACCATCCTTATCGATGCGTAGCATATTTTCACCACCAGGCGTACCATGAGTACCGGCCTTAAGTGCCTTAGATGGGTAATCCCAAAAACTACCAATGTGTGATTTGTAAGTTCTTGCGCCTGGATGCTGTATATGATTAAGCAAAGATGGCTCTTCCCCTCGAGGACTGGGTTCTGGCATATTGTTTAACGCATCACGTACAGTTCTCCAAGGTTGAATCCCTTCTTCTTTTAAGAAATTCGCTTGGTGGCTAGAAACCAATAGCCTTTCCCGTATACCTAAATGATCTTGTGAAGGCTGAATGTTATGCCGTTCCCAATATACTTTGCTAACCCACTGATCATATAATAAAGCTTCCTTGCTATGAGTTGCGGTAAGAGTGAATGGCTTGATTCCAAGATCTTTACGGAATGCTGATATAATAACTCTTTCTCTGCGCTGTGGTACTCCAAAATCAGCGGTATCAATAAGCTGATGAGTCACAATATATTGTTCTTCATCCGCGAAGTCAGATTCTCTCAAACAACATAATTCTTTATAATGATCATACCAAGTATGATTATCTTTCATAGTATGACTTGGAAATTGAAGTCGTTTTAGAATGTAATCCAGATACTCTCTAAAACACTGACGTACTAATCCTTTAACATTTTCAATAAGGACAGCTTTAGGCCTCGTTTTAGCAACTACATCAATAAATGTAGGAAACATATTTCTATGATCATTTGGCCCAAGCTTACGACCACCTGTTGAAAATGGTTGACAAGGAGGGCCACCTGAGAGAAGATCAATCCTGTTGGTGAATTCACTATAGTCTATAGATAAAGCATCTTTTTCTAGGATATGTTCTGGACTAATACCAAGAGCACTCTTACTATTTTTCTTTAGTGTCTGTACTGCAAACTCATTCAATTCGATTAGTGCTAGAGGCTTGAAACCTGAAGAGTGAATACCGAGAGCTAATCCTCCAGTACCAGCGAATAATTCCAAGCAGGTTAGGTTTGTATGACTATCCGATCTATACAGCGAATCATTAGAATTAGCTGATAGGATAGGATTATGAGCTTGTAATATAACAGGTGTGGTCATACATCCTCAATCATGCTTAAGATTCACTCTGAATCTATATCGGTTGTAGAAACTATTATCTTACTAAATCTACACTGTCCAACAGCTCTATGGGTGTCAGAAGAGCTTAACTTTGAACAAGCTTAATGCATATAGATTTTGCATTGTGCTATTTTTCACAATATCTAATTTGGCATCGCCCTTGCCGTATTATAACGTATAGAGGCCACAGCGTCTATTATCTAAGATTACCAAATTCTACAGGTTTCGCTGCAACCTAGTAACTTCTTCATCTACAGGTGAGTGGAAAATCGTTGTAGCCTTACCACATCTTCTCTTCCAAACCACCGCTGTTTTCCATCCATGTCGTTCAGAGGGATGAGTTTACCCTGTTTCACCCATCGGTCAAGAGTGGCTTTGCTTACGCCGAGGAATTTTAGGGCCTCACCAAAGGTTAGTCGCTGATATCGCCACTCAGCAAGCATGGTTTTGTCAAAGCGATAGATGTGACTACCATCGATACTCGGCCCCATGAGTGCGGTGAGGCGACCAGCTCGCGCCCAATTCTGCACTGTTATCGGTGTTATTCTGAGTATCTTTGCTGCGATGTCAGTAGTGATATAACGCTTCTGGAAAGATATAACATCACGCTCATCATAGACTTGGCGGCGTTTATCTTTAGGTTTCGTCGGATCTTGTACTTGTATTGGCATCAGCAGTCTAGTGCTAACCAGATGTTTGAGGGTTGTTGGTTTGCATTCCAGACGCTCACAGACCATGTTTGCCGATAGCATTACGGGCTGCTCTGCTTGTACGAACTGGCTCAGCGTGGTCAAGACTGCAAGTGATTCCCACCAAAGGACGTGTAGCCCTATCGTATTTTCTGCTCTATAGGTTGGGAGTGTCCCTTCTTGGACAAGAGCCAAAAGGTGCGGGAGTCGTATTCCTATTGTAGAGAGCGTGCGTTGAACTCGGAGTAGATCCCATATCTCGTTGGTGAAACCGGATGGAAGTGTTCGGATGGGAACATTTTCGAGCAACGCTGTAAGGGAATCCATTATAGCTTTTGTTGAGAAGCACCATGTCGATGTACCGTCTACAAGAGGCCCACTCGTAGCCTGAAGGAGGCCAGCAGCAACCAGAGCAACGATCTGTTCTTTACTTACGCCATAGGAGTTTGCTGCCTCAGTCAGCGAAAGCTGGGTCTTGCGAGCAAGTCCGAGTTGTTTCACGCTTTCTGCCTCGATGAGTCTCCATGGACGCTTATGGTTCTGCGCTGGCGGACGTGTGGTTCGGAGATCGCCGGACGCTATGTGTGTTTTGAGGTTCTGTTCGCTGATTCCAAGGCGGCGGGCTGCTTCTCGTTGAGAAAGGAGTTCAGGGAACTGTCTATCAGGCAATCGTTGCGCGATACGATAATAGCGTAGCCAAGGATAGACAATATCGGTATCTGTGCGCACCTGCATGTATGCCATCCAACTTTGGTGCAGCCAATCCCATTCACCACCACGAAATTTAGTCTGCAACATCCTAGGAAAACGTGCATAACCATCGTCTTCAGTGGCAGCGATGCGATCCAATGTCATATGCCATGTTTCAGGCCAGTATTGAAGCAACTGCCACATTGCCGTAAGCATGTTATGAATAAGGTTCACGTTTGCTTGTTGAAGCGTTATGTATAAACCTTCTCTAACAAGAGGTATGAGAAGGGTTGAATCGTTGAAGATGGGATTATTAGGATCTCGCGAAAGAAGTAATTGTGCTCCACGCCAGAGGAAGGTGAAGAGTGTGCAGGTTGCCATATTATGCAGCGGATTATTTGCATCAATAGAGAGCGATGCGGGCGAATATGGTTTAGAACCACATTCAATGGCACTCCATAGCAGATTCGTAAGTTGTAGGCTTGCTGGGTGATTACTGATCGATGTTGTTGGAAAGGAATGAACCGGTTTTCCGCAACGAGCGCAAGTACCGGATGAAATTGTAATACAGAGTGAATTCTGACACGATGGGCATGTGTCCACGAGCATTACTTGATGTTTCTGGCAACTCGTAATAAGGCGAAGCTGCCAGGGGGCAAAGAATGTTTGATCGGTACTGTAACAGAGAGGACAAACCTTATGGACGCTGCTTGAATGGATCCACCGTCCAGTATCGCTCCATTTCCACATAGGGATATTCGAATCTCCATATTCATGCACCAGTGTAGCCAGTTCTTCTTCCGGGTAGAATGCTGGTACGAAGCGATGGATGGTACATGCTGCCAAGCGTTCTGGAGATATCCCCGTAAGCTCAGCCAAGATACGATAATGGGTGGCAAGACGAAGCGCATTGATATTGTGTGGGATGGGTTTTGGCAAGAACCCATGATACCAGTAAGGCTCCTCGTAGTGGTTTGCCCGTCTCAGACGTTCTAACAGCCCTACCATGCTTTCATAGGGAAGGGGAGTAAGTCGATTGATGAGGTGCATACTCTATCCTATGCTACATAATGCCTTGGCTCGTTTTACGCTTTTCCCGAGCTTTGCTACGCTGATTTGTCCCTCCCACCGATGTTGGGATGTTTGGTTTTGTCGGTGACATTGGTGGTGGGCCAATAAATGGATTGGCAATTTTGCGGCGCTTGCCGGCTAGCCGATCTGCAAAGGCTTGGGCAAGAAGTATGTCATCAAGATGCTCTCGTCCTTGAGTGAGCGCCAGATAGGAAGCGCGGCGGATAAGTGCTATGAGGTAGCTAATTATTCCCTCTGAAGCTACGAAACACCTCCAGGCTCGCTCACGGTTAGCCAGCATAGAGGGTTCGTTGAGCGGGAGCAGCTTCTCAAGCTGGTCGAGAAACGTACGAAATTCTATAATGGTGCTAGGTATTGCTTCATCCCACGTAAAGGATTCTAATTCTTCGGGGTCGCCAAAGAGGCGTGCAAGCTGTGGGTTGGCTGCAACAACCTTTTCAGCCTCACCCTTTAACCCAATTAGTATGCAGGATATATGGGTGTCTTTGATGAGGTTTTTAAGCCAGTCGCTAACGGCTTCTTGAATCTTATGATTGTCTCGATTAAAGAAATGCTGTAATTCGTCCAGAATTACAAGTTGGACATCGCATTCCTTAATGAAGCTGATAAGACGAGCTGTCATCCCTCCCGTTGTACCACTCAGTGCGCGTGGGTCTCCGAGTGTCTGGAGGAGTGCTGCTGCAAGATTTTTAATGGTTGCGGGTGAAGGAATCGTTGTGCGTAACACTGGGCAATGGACTCCTGTTTCCGTTATCGTCATGGGGTAGTTTTGCGCATAGGAGTTTGCGAGGGTCGTTTTACCTGCCCCTGTTTGTCCAATGAGAAGCATGCAAGGAGGCTCCGCTGCAATAGGCTGCATCTCGTGACTTTCACGGATCTTCTTCATGATTTCTGTCCAGCGAGGATAGATGACACGTATTTGCTCCACGTAGACGATCCGCTGCGGTCCTGGAAGCTTACAGATGTCTGCATGTGATAGGTATGGAGACGAGTTGGATGTGTCCATGAACGTTCCTTTTATCGCTTTGATGATGGCAAGTGATAATCGCCGCCCCAACCGGACGTGTCCAAAGGGTCTTCATTCGAAGGTGGTGGCAATGGTTTCTGCTCAGTTTCTTGGGTACCCTGAGGTACAGACGCGGGGGATGTTTCCTTGGATTGTTTGGCAGTATATGCTTTTGGCTGCTGCGGTGAATCTGTGGGAGGTGGCAATGATGGTTTGGGCGAGATAGCCTGTGGATCCGCGGTCGTCGTAGCTTCTGATACTGTGAGTGCATCAGAAGTAATATTGGCACCAATATCGAGGAATCGTGCGGCAGACTTGCGGCCCTTAATCTTACGAGTGAGCGAGAATTCGTGTGCGACAATCTGCTGGATCTGCTGTTTTGCCGCTGCGAGCGCCTCAATATTGACGTCACGCTTCTGCTGAAGGACAAAACGGCGAATGACGCGGTGTTTCCAGAGGGAGAGACCTTGGGTGTAAGCTTGATCAATCGCTGGTATGCGAAGCCAGCGCTGCTCGTTTGGGGAATAGACAGCGATTGCACGTAAATCGGCGGGATCGTATTTGATAGCGACCGTTGTGCCACTGCCTAGCACTGATCGCATCTGGGCGATGTCGGGGCTTTGGTATACCAGCGATTCAAAGTCAATCCCATGGCGCTGGAGTGTACGTGTCTCGTTCGGCTGAAGAAGTAATCGTACTTCTTCGGCATTGTTATGCAGAGAAGGGATGAACCCATTTGCTACACTTTCTGCCCACCTCTTTGCGGGGATGCCACCAAT
The DNA here is from genome assembly GCA_009268125.1 of Chloroflexia bacterium SDU3-3. Classification (NCBI taxonomy): domain Bacteria; kingdom Bacillati; phylum Chloroflexota; class Chloroflexia; species Chloroflexia bacterium SDU3-3. Next base: position 121,333 of record WBOU01000002.1, read on the forward strand.
GCCATCGTGCCAACGTTGCGCATAGATATCAAGCAGAAAGATATGCAGGATTTTCAATAATGTGTTGAGGGGAAGACAGGCATGCGCAAAGACGTTGTAGTCGCCGCGATCGATCATATTTGAGAAAGTCGTTCCAGGGAGGGTATGAATAAGGCCCGTGTTGTTGGTGCGGAAAAATCGTTCAATGCTGCCCTTGAACCAGGGTGTATGGACAGGCATGCGTTCCAGAATAATGCCAAGCTGTGCGCAGGCATGTTCCAAATCCTGTCCAATGAATTCTTTGCCGTTGTCGATAACGAGCAGTTCAGGCAGTCCATAAGCTAGCCAGGAGTTCTTTGTTTCGTAGCATTGGCTTGTATCTGCCTTCGGGAGAATCCCATGCTGGAGGCAACTGCTGATGGTACGGTAGCTGGGCGGCTCAAACCCGAGGTAGAAGCCAAATGGGAACCCAGTATATACATCCAGTGCGTAGGTGAGTGTTGGCCGTCCGATGGGAAGGCGATCCTCCTCGTCAACAATAAATACATCCAGAAGGGTATGATCAATTTCGACGCGTTCAAGAATGCGGGTAGGCTGTGGTCCTTGTGCCACCGGAGCATCGGTTTGTAGCTCTTTCCGACTGGCCCGCCGACGGAGAACGGTTTGGATACCAGTAGCTTGAATGCGTCGATACAGGGTTGAGGGACTCGGTGGTACTAACTGCTCAGAAGGTGATCGAAGTGCATTTTCATCACGAAGACGGTTGATGATCATAAAATATACATCCTGGGCAGTACGGTACTGAGGTTTGGCTACACACTCGGCTAGGATTCCCTGCACGATTGCTTCGAGTTCAGCTTTGAGATTAGTTTTCCCTTTCCGACCATGCCCTGGTGTATTTGGCACGAGTGCGCGTATGTCAAAGCCACTTTCCAAGAATGCGCTGAGCCAACGTTGAATACTGCGGTTGCTTGTAGCCTGCCCAATCGCAGCACGGGTATGCCGGTTATTGCCAGTTGGTACAGACTCAGTCGTTGGTGATACGGTATTTGTTGGCTGTAGTGATGCGGCATAGTCTGCAATAGCCGCAGTGGTGCATTCTTTGGGCGGCATGCGTAGCAATGGTAAGAGTAATTGATATCTCCTCCAGGCTTCATCCCGTTGTTTGGCTGGGAGCATATGAAGGTCATCAAAGGTGTAGCTCGTAGCCAGCGGGCGTTCGGATGTGTTGCTCACATTGTGTCCCCGAACCTCAAATTGAATCTCTCCTCGTCCCCAGGCTTCAACAAGTTCGGCATAAGTGATGATGGCTTGGCCACCAAAACTCTGATTTTCGACAGCTAGCCGACCTTCGGTCAAGATTTGACGTACGATATACACATTCGACTGATAGAGATAGCGTGATCCTTGGGTAAGGCGCAATCGAGCCATGGCTTCCTCCAATGTCAGCTAACAGGGTAACCGAATCAAACTGGTGGTTGTGAGTGGCTGATGCATATTAGTACGGAGGATATTTCGGAATAAAAGCGCATAGAGATGGGGCGCATGGATCATCGATGAGGTGCCTGCTAAGGTCGAAGCGAGAATGCCAAATGGTAGTCCATCAGGATTGTGTTCTAACAGTGCGCGGCAACGGGTTGGGACATCGATGGGTATTGGTGTTCGTGCATAGCGCCAGAGAAGCTTGAGATTAGCAAGTTGATGTCCCGAACGCAAGTCAATATCAGTTATCACGACAAACATGTGATCATTAGCAGACGCCCATGTTTGTCCTATTCTGATCTGGCGTTGAGCCACATCATCAGAAACAAGTGCGGCAGGTTTACACTCAACAAGTTCTTTTCCTGTTGCACGGATGACCTGAAAGTCTGGGGTGTAGGTGTGGGATGTGCCATCCAGATCGGTATGGGAAATAGTGAATGGTTGTGGGTAATATGCATGAACGGTGGGGTCGTATTCGAGAAAGAAGAGGAGGTCGCGTTCAATCGTGGACTCGTAGGCGACATTTGGCGGCATCTTGAGGCTGGGGAATGAGCCAATAATATTGCCGCCACGATTGCTGGGGACTCGTACAGGCATAAAATTCCTCCTCGCTTCGTATAGCCGAGGCAGGCTCTCATTCCAAGAGGGAAGCGACTTGTTGGGGTAGTGTTCTGCCTGAAGACACGCTGGCCTTCTCAAGGCTACTATAGAACGTACGTTTTGTTTTGTCAATCGGTGATTTCTCAGGATGAGAGAGGAGGGCTGCTAGAGGCTGTCGATTCTCTTAGCAACATAATATGGGAAGAAGTTTTCTTGCCAATCTGAATGCTTTAGCTAATGGGTAACTTGCTTTTCGGTATTGCAAAAGCAGTTGTGTGTTATATCATTATGATACGTGGTATTCGGTCATCGGTGTTGACTAACAAGAGGGAACTATGAAACAAGAAAGCCTATCTATTATTCATTTATTTCTCGAAAAGGTTGAGGAAATGCTAAGCGAGGAGTTTATAAAGTCCTTGGAAGAGAATTCTACGATATCAGTTTCTATCAATAGCAAGAAAGGCTTAACGGAAAGAATAGCTCCAAGCTCTACGTCTATAAAAGCGGTTGCCACAAACTATCGAATATTTACTTCGGCTGAGAATATATCTATTAGAGGGTTAGGTAAGCTATTAGATGATCCTGATATTTCTCTAGAATGGAAGAAAACATATCAAGATGTGCGTGATAAATTAAACCAATTTCTTGATGAAGAAACTGGGTTTCATATTGGTGATGGAGGAACTCCTTTGACAAGGCGATATATAGTTGATATTTTCATAAACGGTTGGATATTCCATGTTAAAGATAGTGATAAAACAAAAGTTTATAGGGAATGGAAAGAAAGTCCATTGATATTTTATGGTTTAGAACAGGTATTTATTACCGTTATTTATCAGCTGTCTGGTGCTGTAGGTATTATCGCAGGCCGATGCCGTGAGGAGATTATGAGATCTGCGGAATAAGGTTTTGATTACTATCAACTAAAAAATCTCAGAGTAAACTTTTTGCCAATACGCTCGGCAATAAGTTTACTTTTTGCCAATACGTCTGAAAATAGGTTGCCAATACGTCTGACATAGAAGCCTTTCCTGGGCTTTTTTCTGCCAATACGTGTGACAATTTACATAGCGCTGTGCATGGCCGCGCGTGATTGCTCGATAAACACCTTTGGTGTGAAAAGCGGGTTTCTCTGAGATTATCTCGGAGGAACCCGCTTTTTATATCTTTATCATAGCATTGCAGTAGATCTCCACATAGACTGTTCTTTATTTGGAGATACGATATGACTAGCACAAGGAAAATACTAGCCCTCTTTACTGTATTGCTCTGCGTGGTGGCGCTATGGTGGTTTCAGATCAGGCCGATAAAGGCAGGCCAGGATTGTCCAAACACATGGGAAGAAGCCACTCGGATGACCGAAGAAGATCGAGCGCGCTGTGCTCGCTTTAAAGAGCAATCACGTCTCGATGAGCAGTATGCAGCGGAGAAAACAGCAGTTGCTCTACGGACACAGAGGCCCATCAAGGCTACCCCAACTGTTCCTTCAAACCAGCGCCTTGCCGCTACTCCGACACCAACGACCCCTCCCATAAACACGCTGCCTGAGAGTATGAGGAGAATAGAAGATATCACAGGCACTGATACCACTGCACAGTTGAAGGTACTGAATGGTATGAATAGTGTCTGGCATGTAAGTGTTGTCCCAACATTTGATGAATTCAGCTATGGATATTATTTTGTGTGGGCGAGTCCTAAGCAAGATTATCAATTTGCAAGACTCGGTACGTATGTCCTGACTAATAGTGCTGGAGCTGCTGATACGTACGATCTTGTCTTTGAGCTTCCTAAGGATGTGGGCGATATTACCATCACCAATGTTACCGCGCCAGACGGCATTGTCTCTTTCACCACCAGCTCAGGGCGAGAGGGCACGTTTAACTTACACTCAGAAGAGTGGGTATTTTCTTCATAAAATATACCTGCGAGATACAATAGGTTTTGTGCTGTAGCAAAGAAAAATCATTGTATGCGTCTCTTTTCAGAGAGATATCACCTGTCTGTGATTGACATCGGTGCTTCAGAGCAGATACCCTGATAGTGCAATAATAGGCGCACCTGATCTATTCCCAACCATATGCCTTGATGCACCAGAAAGGGCACCCCAATGCGCAGCGCGTGGCTCTTCCTCCTGCCCGTGGCGGCGCTGCTCGGCAGCTGCGGCGTCGCCGATACCGCAGCGAGCACGCCCGCCTCCGCGACGGCTGCGGCCTACGCCGATGCTGCGACCGCGCAGGCGGTCTCTATCGACACAGGGCTGGCGTTTATCCCCAACCAGGGGCTGGATGCGGGCGACGCGCTCTTCTCCGCCCAGGCGTTTGGCGGCGTGGTGCAGTTCGCGCCGTCGGGGTACTAGGTTGCGCTGCCGACCGACGGGCGAGACCTCGGCGGGCGACCGGCGGCGCAGGTTGTCAGCCGGTGGTTTGTCGCGGCTGATGCGGGCGTGGCGCTGGCGGCCTACGGCCAGCCGACCTCGGAGATCTTCGTCGATGCGCCAGCGGGGCAGGCGCGGCTGCCCGTCTACGCCTCGATTGCCTACCAGCGGCTCTACCCTGGGGTGAGCATCGTGTACGGCGGCGATACATCCAGCCTGTCCAGCACGATCTTCATCAACCCAGGGGCCGACCCCGCGCAGATCTGCTGGGCCTACCCCGATGCCGAGTCGGTCGCGGTCGACCCCGCGACGGGCGACCTGCTCATCCGGCTGCCGCCCAGCGCCGCCGCCGAGATCCGCGAGCGCAGGCCGCTGGCGTGGCAGGAGGGCGCTTCGGGCGCGGGGGATGTGGCGGTGGCGTATACGGTGGCCGCCGACGGGACGATAGGCCTGTCGCTGGGAGCGTACGACCATGCGGAGCGGCTGTTTATCTCCCAGAGCCTCCAGATGGGCGGGCCGAGCACGGCGGGCGCGGCCACGCCCGCGCCTCGGCCCGCCCAAGCGCCTGCGGGCGGCTGCGGCGGCCCCAGGCCGACGGCGGACACCCTCACGCCGAGCGCGGTGCCAACCTACGACTGGCAGCTTGCGGAGATGGAGCTTGATGCGGGGTCGACGCCCACGCTCCGGCCTGCGGATGCGACGGCTCGTGCTGAGCGGAATTCAAACCGAACGGCAGTTGCCCAGAATCAAGCAACAACCCGTGCGATAACACCACGCGCTATTGACAACGCATCGAGTCGGCGTCGCGTTTATACACCCCTACCTACCATTCCATCGCCTGATGGCGTTGTGCAGTGTGAATTGGTGCAAACTGACATTCATGTGCTTATGGGAAGCTGCTTTCGGAAAACACAAGGCGAAAGGCGCATTACAATCGGAGCAGGTATACAAGTCACTCTATCTGATGATAGACATGATGATCTTGGTATTATTATTATTTATGAAACAGATAAACCGTATAAAGTATATAGGCTTCCTGAGAATGAAGGAAATCTTACTATTACCGCCGCTACATGGCCGCATATCACGGTGCGGTCGGCGATAGGCAAGGAGCACGGCTTTAACGCGGAGACGCTGGAATGGGAGACCCCGCAGGCCACGCCGACGACCCCAACGCCCACCGGGATGCCTACTCCGTAACATCGTCAATTTAGCCCCTGGAACACTGTTCCAGGGGCTGACATTTTTCGCAGCTTGCGTACCTCTGAACTTGATTCCCCCTCCGAATCAGCCTTTCTGCTTGATAATCACCACGAACCCTAGCGTAGCATCGCGCTGCGCATCTGGCTTTCTTTCTAGCGCGCCACCTTCTGGAGCAGATACCAGGGCATGAGCAGCCGATCGATCGTCATCTCCCGCAGGGTGAGGGCCTGACTCATGCTGACAAAGCCGAGCCGGTACTGCGCGAAGCACAGCCCGTTCCACACCACCAGCAGGGCCAGCGCTGCGAGGATCAGCCTGCGCCGCTGGCTGCGGTCGCATGCGCCGATCAGGGCCGCGAGCGCGAGGGTGAGCAGCGGTATCGCGCTGGTGAACCTGCGCCCGCCGAAGGCGTCGTCGGCCCACCAGCGGGCGGCGGCGCTATTGATGTAGAGCTGGCACAGGAAGAAAAACAGCGCTGCGGCGGCGGCAGATCTGTCGATTTTCCATAGGGAGATGATGCCGATTAGCGCAAGGATAAAGATCGGGTGCCAGGAGAGCAGGCCGTGCCGTGTGGAAAACAGCGTGGGCAGAACCTGCGGATTCGACCACATAAAGAAGTCATTCCCCTGCGGGAGGGTCAGAATTGTCCCATAGATAGCGTGCCACATGATCATCTGCGGCAGAAACCCAACAGCGACCGCGCTGATACATAGCGCGAAGCTCAGGGCTGCGCTGCCTAGGCTCATGTTGCGCTTGTAGAGCCACCAGGCGATCTCGGCAAGCGGGATGAGGATGACCACGCCATCCTGCCAGCGCGTGAGGGCAACCAGGGCCACGCTCAGCCCGATGCCCAGCCACCTGAGCGGCGACCGCTGGGCATCGGGCGGGTACCAGAGCAACAGGAAGAGCGATACGGTGAACAGCGTGGTCGCGTGCGACATCGACGGCTCGGCGATGATGTAGTAGAGCGCCTGCGTTGCCCACCACATGGCCAGGGTCGCTACCAGCGCGGAGAGCACCGACCCGAATCGCCGAGCGATGCTGTAGAGCATGGTGAAGCCAAGGCTCGCGTACACGATGCTGCCAAGGCAGATAGCGGCCTCGTAGATGTAGCCTAGGCCATCGGTCGGCACCGTGACGCCGAGCGCACTCAGCAGCAGGGAGACGCCATGGGCGGCCAGGAAAAATGGCCCCCACAGCAGCGGCGCGCCAATGGCAAATGGGTTTGGCGGCACGCCCTGGGCCGTCGGCGCTGGTGAGCGCACCCCTAGGAGCTGATAGTCGTTCGTAAAATCAAAATCATGGTCGATGACCAGCGATCTGATGGTGGCGTAGTAGCTTGTGCCATCCGAGCCTATCAGGTGGTTGTCGATGCGGGGGAGCGGGATGGTGGCGAGAAAGACGAGCACACATATCAAACTGGAGATAAACACCGCCCTTTTTGCGAACTGGTGATCATTGAGTCGATGGTAGATGTTTTGCCAAAGGGTGGAGTAGCGCACCTGATCGTCTGTTATGCCCTCAGCGTATCCCATAAGACCCCTTGTGCCTGGCGGCCTGCGTATAGGCCGCGTGTGCTGCAACACAGCCTCGCGCCGCCGCCCCGGCTGTTTTCGAGCCATGCGGCTATCGCTAAGGCTACATGATCGTGCGGCTTATCACTGATATGGTGAGCAAAACCGACAGCATCGTGCTAGATAGCGCTATCTTACCATAAAAAGAGGGAATAATCTTGGTAATATGTGGGGTTGATATGATCAGCATATCTCAACGCCGTTGTTTCTATGCATAGTTCTACCTCATAAAGATATCACCTGCCTGTGATGGACAGCGGCGCTTCACAGCAGATACCCTGATAGTGCGACAAAAGGCGTACCAGATCTATTCCCAACCACATGCCTCAATGCACCAGAAAGGGCACCCTAATGCGCAGCGCGTGGCTCTTCCTCCTGCCCGTGGCGGCGCTGCTCGGCGGCTGCGGCGTGGCCGATACAAGCACGGCGGTGCCGACCTACGACTGGCAGCTCGCGGAGATGGGGCTTGATGCAGGGCCGACGCCCACGCTCAGCTCTACAGATGCAACTACAGAGGTATTACGAAATCGGAATAGTACAGCTGTCGCACAAAATCGTGCAACGACGCTAGCGATTACGCCAAATGATGTTGGGATGCCTGCATCAAATAGGCGTGTGATATATACTCCAGTTCCTCCAACACATTCACCTGATGGCATTTCGTCGTGCAAACTTGATGTTGCGCAATTTCACGCTGTGATGTTTAGCTGCTTCCGAAAAAATCAAGATGACGGTGTGCTTTTGATCGCTGCGGGCAAAGAAGTTGTTCCTCAGAGGGAGGGCTTGCAGGCAAATAGTGTTCTCCTCATTTATAAGCCGCATATAGAACCCTTCATGTACTTCCTTCCTACGGCTGAGGGGAGCCTTATGATCACGGCGGTGAGTTGGCCACATCTCACCCTCCGATCACAGGCAGGCAAGGAGCACGGCTTTAACGCCGAGACGCTGGAATGGGAGACCCCGCAGGCCACGACAGCGCCGACCGGCACGCCTACGCCTGAGCGGGCCTTCCCGAGCATCAGGTAGCCGCGCTTCCCACGCTGGCGAACAGGCCCCACCAGGTGAGCGCGGCCAGCGTCACAAACATGGCCACCAGCAGCCAGATCTCCAGCTTCGAGCGGCCCGTGGCGGCGGCGTGGCGCATGCCGTAGCGCCAAGTGAGCGCGGCAAAGGCCAGGCAGACCAGCCCCGGCCCGAGCGCGACCAGCGCCCCGTAGGCGGCACCCCGCGTGCCCAGGAGCGAGGCCAGCAGCATCGGGCCGAAGCCCAGCGCGAGCACGGCGGCGGTGAGACCGACGACCTGCCACGAGAGGCCCGCCAGCCCTAGCTCGTCGAGCAGGCGCGAGCTGGTGGGCGGCGGCGCGCGGCGACCGCGCGAGGGTGGGCGTGCCATGGTGCGTTGCTCCTTACTGGCTAGCTGGGCGATAGCGGCTCTGCACGAAGCCGTTGGGGAAGGCCTGCGTCGCGATATGCTCAAGCGCGAGGTCGCGGCCAAGCGGCCCGAACAGCGGCAGGCCCTCGCCGATCAGCACGGGGATGGTGGTGATGGTCATGTCGGTGATCAGCCCGGCGCGCAGGAAGCTCTGGATGGTTCTGCCGCCATCCACGTAGATGTGGCGCACGCCCTCGGCCTCCAGCCGGGCGCAGAGCGAGACCGGGTCGAGGTGGCTCAGCTCGGCGTGGCCCTCCAGGCGGCTGGGCAGCTCGGCCATGCTGCGGCTGAGCGCCACCACGCGCTTGCCCGCGTAGGGCCACGGGTCGAAGCCCAGCGCCTTCTCGAAGGTGCCGCGCCCCATCACGATGGCGTCGACCGTGTCCATGAATGCCTGGTAGCCGTAGTCGCTCTCGCTGGCCGCGGCGCTGGCCTGCTCCAGCCAGTCGATGTCGCCGTCGGGCCGCGCGATGAAGCCATCCAGGCTGGTGGCGATGTACACCGATGCGCGTATCGACATATCCCCTCCCTTTCATGTTTCGCGTGCGGACTTCGGATGATAGCGGGCCGCGCCGCGCGGCGCATCGTGCGCTGGGCGGATTGGGCGGTTGGGCGCGTGATATCTTCGTTCTACAGCGAGAAGCTGTCGACGGATGGGGCATTTTTTTGCTAGAATGATGCCAGTGCGCCAGCAACATTTTCTGCCAGAAAAACCATGATCGACTCCTACACCCGAGCCTTCGCCAAGCTCCGCTCCGATGCGGTGCCATCGCGCTGGGGCGCGGCCACAATGGGGCGCGCCCCACACAAGCCGCTGCTGCTGCTGTCCATCCTCGACCTGATCGCGCAGGGCCAGATCCAGACCAATGTCATCGTCCCGAATGCCGACCTGCTGGATGTCTTCGACCTGTACTGGGTGAAGGTGATGGGCCGCGAGCGCGAGGGCAATCTGGCCATGCCCTTCTTCCACCTGCGCAGCGAGGGCTTCTGGCACCTGATCGCGCTGCCAGGGCAGGATGCGCTGCTCTCCTCCGCGCGGCAGATCCGCTCGCTGCGCGACCTGCGGGCGGCGGTGCTCGGCGCGTCGCTGGATAGGAATCTTTTCCAGCTGCTGACACAACCCCATTCGCGGGATGATCTGCGGCGCGTGCTGATCGAGCGCTACTTCGCGCCGGAGACGCGCCCGCTGCTGGTGGAGGCCGGGCAGATCGCGCAGGACTCGTTCACCTACAGCCGCGAGCTGCTCGACCGCACTCGGGGTGTCTTCCGCATCGAGGAGGCACCGGATGCCGACGAGGGCTTCCGCAGCGAGTCGCGCTCGGCGGCGTTTCGGCGAGTGATGGTGCAGGCCTACGCGCACACCTGCGCGGCCTGCGGCATCCGGCTGCTCACCCCCGAGGGCCGCACCGCCGTGGCTGCCGCACACATCGTGCCCTGGAGCCACAGCCATAACGATGACCCGCGCAATGGCCTGGCGCTGTGCGGGCTGCATCACTGGGCCTTTGATCAGGGCATGATCACCGTGACGCCCGCGCACCAGCTGGCGGTCTCCCCCGCTGTGGCGGATGATGCGGGCGCGGCCCCCATCCGCGACCTGGGCGGGCGGGCTATCCACCTGCCCGCCGACGCACGCCTGCGCCCCGCGACTGAGGCGCTGCGCTGGCACGGGCGCAACATCTTCCGCGCCGATGAGTCGTGGCGGGCCGGGTGATCGCGGCCTGGCCCATCCGGCGAAGGCGCTGCGGAGGGATGGCTGGCCATGATCAGGCCCGCAGCGGCGCGGCTGCGCTGGTGCCGCTGTCGGCTTTTTTCGATATCCGCCAAATGTTTGCGCCTACGCTGGCCGTAAGGCTGCTATAATGCGGCCTATGCGAGCCTGGAACCACAACTTGGCCCCGCGCCTCGCCCCGGCGCTGGCGTGCTGGCTGCTGGCCGCGTGCGTCGGCGAGCCGCCGCGCCCGCAGGCGCTGCCCGGCGCTGCTGCGGCCACCCTTGTGCCCTCTGCTACCCCTGCGCTCTCCACGCCTGTGCCTACGCCCTCCCCAACGCCTGCGCCGCCTGTCCGCATCGCCGTGATCGGCGACTACGGCCTCTCCAGCCCGCCGGAGGCGGCGGTGGCCACGCAGGTGGCGGGCCTCGCGCCCGATGCGGTGGTGACAACGGGGGACAACAACTACCCGGCGGGCGGGGCGGACACGATCGACGACAATATCGGGCAGTACTACCACCGCTACATCGGGCAGTACCAGGGTGCGTATGGCCCTGGCGCGGCGGAGAACCGCTTCTTCCCGGTGCTGGGCAACCACGACTGGCAGGCCCCCGGCGCGCAGCCCTACCTAGACTACTTTGCGCTGCCGGGGAACGAGCGCTACTACCAGGTGGATGTGGGGCCGGTGCGGGTGTTCGCGCTGGACAGCATGCCGGGCGAGCCGGATGGCACCACAGCGGACTCGGTGCAGGGCGCGTGGCTGCGGGAGGGGCTGGCTTCCTCCGGTGCGTGCTGGAACGTGGTGGTGATGCACCACCCGCCGTACTCGTCGGGGCTGCACGGGTCGAGCGAGTGGATGCAGTGGCCGTTTGCGGCCTGGGGCGCAGACATGGTGCTGGCCGGGCACGACCACAGCTACGAGCGCCTCGCGCACGATGGCATCCCCTATGTGGTGAATGGGCTGGGCGGCGGCGCGCTGTACGACCTCGGCCCGCCGATCGCAGAGAGCCAGGTGCAGCACGATGGGCAGTACGGCGCGATGCTGTTGGAGGCCGACGCGCACACGCTGCGCTTCCAGTTTGTGACGGTTGATGGCGCGGTGGTGGATGACCAGACCCTGCGCGGCGGCTGCGGCGGCTAGGCGGGAACCATTTACCACGAAGGCGCGAAGTGGGGACGGTTTACCACCAAGGCTCCAAGACTCCAAGTTTCGGAAGGGTGAGGGGCGGTGGTGGGACGATCCCACGCGGTGGTGGAACGATCCCACGCGGTGGTGGAACGATCCCACGCGGTGGTGGAACGATCCCACGCGGTGGTGGAACGATCCCACGCGGTGGTGGAACGATCCCACGCGGTGGTGGAACGATCCCACGCGGTGGTGGGACGATCCCACGCGGTGGTGGGACGATCCCACGCGGTGGTGAAAAGCAGAATGGGGCGAGACCGCACGGATCTCGCCCCATTCTGCTTTTTCTACCAGAAGCAGCCCTAGCTGTAGTAGCCGTAGCCCTGCTCGATCTCGGCGTCGTTCAGCACCACGCCCAGGATATTGGCCTTCACCTTCTCCAGGATCTGCCGGGCCTGGCGGGCGCGCTCGCGGCTGGTCTTGTGGGCCTGGAGCACCAGCAGCACGCCATCCACCCGCGTGGCCAGCACGGCGGCGTCGGTCACAGCCACCACCGGCGGGGTGTCGAATAGCACGATGTCGGCCTGGGCGCGCAGGCGTGCGATCAGCGCCTCCATGCGCCGCGAGCCGAGGATGTCGGCAGGGCGCGGCGGCAGCGGCCCGCTGGGCAGCAGGTGCAGGCCGGGCACCTCGGTGGCCACCAGCGGCAGCGCCTCCTCCTCGCTGGCCAGGATGACGCTGGTCAGGCCGCTGTCGTTATCCACCCCGAACAGCGTGTGCAGCGAGGGCCTGCGCAGGTCGCAGTCGACCAGGATAACGCGCTGCTCGGACTGGGCCATGGCCACGGCCAGGTTGGCCACGGTGGTGGACTTGCCCTCGTCGGGCGAGGTGCTGGTGGCCAGCAGCGTGGTGATCTGGCGGTCCAGGCTGGAGAACTGGATATTGGTGCGCAGCGTGCGGTAGGCCTCGGCGGCCTGCGAGCGCGGGTCGCGCAGCGTGATCAGTTGGTTGGTAGCTGTCATGGGTGCTCGCTATCTGCTCAGCTTCAGCCTGCGGGCCAGGCTGGTGCCCCGGCGCTCGCCCTGGTGCGGGATCGCGCCCAGCGTGGTGAGGCCCACGAAGCGCTCGACATCCTGCGCGGTCTTGAGCGTGTTGTCCATCGCCTCGATCAGGAAGGCCAGCAGCAGGCCCAGGATGAGGCCCAGCACGAAGCCAGCGGCCACATTCACCCTGGTGTTGGGCTTGACCATGCCGATGTAGCGGGCGTGGTCTTGCACCGAGATGTAGATCTTATCGGTGCCATCGGTCTGGGCGTTCTTCGCCGTCTGCAGTGCCACCATGTTCTCGCCGATGGCGTCGGCCAGCCGCGCGGCGGTGTCGGATTCTTCGGGGTAGTCGACCCGCACCACCATCTTCCACTCGTTCGGCAGGGCCTGCATGCTCACCACGTCATCCAGCAGCCAGTCGGCGCTGCGGTCGAGGTGGAGCTGGGCGCTCACCTTCTCAAGCTGCGACTTGGCCAGCGCCGAGTCGCGCATGTTGTTCATACTGCTCTGCATCACCTGGGTGAGCGAGGCATCGAGGCGGCTGGGCGAGACCGAGTAGTAGGCCTCGGCGCGGTAGACCGGCGTCTGCGCCTTGCTGAAGAGAAATGCTGCGACGGTGGCGGCGAAGGCCACCAGCAGGATGGCCCACCAGCGTCGGCGCAGGATATTCACATAATCTATAAGCTGCATGGCTCCTCGGGGGTATTCAGGCTTGGGATGCTGGCGGGAATAGTAGACGATCTTGGCGGAATCGGCAACGCGGCGCAGGTTTTGTCCGTAAAACGTTTACCACCAAGGCTCCAAGACACCAAGAAAAAGAGGGACGAATACCACGAGGACGCGAAGGCGCGAAGAGGGGGAAACGGGATTCGCTATCAGGATGGCGGTTCCTCTTGGTTAGTGGGTGTTGCCCTGCGCGGGCGGCGGCTAGGGGCCAGCCCCTAATAACCCCGCGATAGGGCGATGCCCCCTCCGAACCCCCAATTCTAGGCGTGCCCGCGCTGTCCGCAGGCCGCTGGTGTTGGTGCATATGGCCAGCAAAACATCAGCGACACCTTCGCCACATGGGCCGGGTGGGGAAGGTTGGTCATGTCTAAGGGCTTACCCCTTTTGTCCCCTTAGTGTCTTGGAGTCTTGGTGGTAACAGGTTCCTTTTTATCCGCTTCAAGCCTTCGCGTCTTCGTGGTGAAAAGCTAGGCCGCCGCGCAGCGCATCCAGCCCGAAGGCCAGGGCCAGCGACACCACCAGCGCGGCGGCGGCTCGCAGCGCCGCATCCAGCAGCAGCGCGCGGGTGCCCGGGGTGGCCGTGGGCGGGCTAGGCGGGTCGAGCGTGCCGATGTTCACGCCGGGGTGCTCAGGCGACCAGGTGGGGTCGCCCCAGTAGCGCAGCCCATTGGCGCGCAGCAGGTCGAGCGCGGCCTGCACGGTGGCCTGGGCGGCCTGGGGCTGGCTGGCCGTGGCCGCCACCGTCACGATCTTGCCGTCGGTGCTGCCGTGCAGCGCGCCGGGGGCCAGGCCCTGGGGCTGGAGCGCCGCCGCCACATCGCCGCCAAACGCCGCGCTGGCGATGATCGTAGGGATGTCGAGCGCCACCGTGTCCTCGTTGGCCCATGTCACACCTGCGGTGCTGCGCTCGTCGGCGATGCCGCGCGAGACCAGCACCCGTGCGGATGAGGTGTAGCTTTTGGGCCGCGCCGCGCCCGCGCCCAGGCTGGCCAGGGCCACCAGGATGGGCAGGCCCAGCACCAGCGGCCAGCGCCGCAGCAGCACGCTCCAGATCTGTGGGATGGTCATATCTTGCCCTGCGGCGCGAGCACGGGGGCTGGCTGCCGCGCTAGGTTGCGGTCATCTCTTCGATCAGGGCCATGAGCCGCCTGCGGAAGACCTCGCGGCCAAAGCCCTCGGCGTGGCGGCGGATGGCGCGCGCATCGTAGGTGTCGGTGCGCGACGCGGCCACGGCGGCGGCCAGGGCGGCGGCGGTGGGCTGGTGGAAGAACCGCCCGGTGCGCTCGGGGATCACGGTGTCCAGCGCGCCGCCTGCAGCGTAGGCGATCACCGGGCGACCGGCGGCCATGGCCTCCAGCGGGGTGATGCCGAAATCCTCCTCGCCGGGGAAGATGAAGGCGCGGCAGCGCGAGAACAGGCTTAGGCGCTCCTCCTCGCTCACGTGGCCCACAAAGCGGATGTTCGGCCCGCTGGCCGCCTCCAGCGCGGCGCGGTCGCGGCCCTCGCCGAAGATCACCAGCGGCAGCTTCAGCGCGCTGAAGGCCTGCACCACCAGGTCGAGCCGCTTGTAGGGGATGAGCCGCCCGCCCGCCAGGTAGAAGTCCTCTGGCTCGCGCTCCTCGTAGGGCGCGATCTCCACCGGCGGCGGGATGACCACCGAGTCGCGGTCGTAGTAGCGGCGGATGCGCGCCGCCACCTCGTGCGAGTTGGCCACGAAGGTGTCGACCCGCTTGGCGCTCATCACATCCCACACCCGCACGCTGGTGAGCACCACCGAGAGCACGCCGCGCTGGGGCGCGCTCATCTGCTCGCGCTCGACGTAGGAGCTGGTGCGCCACGCGAAGCGCATGGGCGTGTGGCAGTAGCAGATGTGCTTGGCGTGCGGCGCGGGGATGATACCCTTGGCGAAGGCGCTAGAGCTGCTGAGGATGAGGTCGTACTCGCTCAGGTCGAAGCTCTCGAAGGCGCTGGGGTAGAGCGGCATATAGTGGCGGAAGAACTTCCGCCAGCCCGGCAGCCCCTGCATCCACGATGTGCGGATGTCCCAGGAGCGGTAGAAGTCGGGCATGGTCGACTCGTCGTAGATCGAGGTGTAGATCGGCGCGTCGGGGAACATCTCGTGGATGGCCTCAAGCACGCGCTCCGCGCCGCCGTACTGGTTGAGGTAGTCGTGGACGATTGCGACGCGCATACGCCTCGGCGAGGGAGCCACAGGCAGATGGAGCAGCCCGCCCTGGCGCTCGATGGCTCCACGATCAGTTGTGTAGTGCGGCAGGTGCCGCAGGGGCGTCTCGGCCCGTGTTTCCATGCAGGTGCGCTAGATTTGCGTCTATATAATAATGTTATGTTGCTTAATCCGGCGCATTATAGCAGGGCTAGGCTATACGTGCAATGTAGCGCAGCTGATGCGGAGGTGGTATGCGGGGGCGTGCGGCGCAAAAAAAGGCACCTGGGCGCTGCGCCGCAGTGCCTCTTTCCCCGATGGCGGTTTGGCCTACTTGGGGAAGCCCAGCCCGCGCTCGCGCAGGCTCACGAAGCGGCCCGCGCCGATCACCAGGTGGTCGAGCACATCCACATCGAGCAGCTGGCCGGCGTCGTAGATCTGGCGGGTCACCAGCACATCCTCGGGGCTGGGGGTGGGGTCGCCGCTGGGGTGGTTGTGCACGATGATCACGGCGCAGGCGTTCAGCTTCAGGGCCTCCTTGAAGACCTCGCCCACGCGGATCATGGCGCTGTTCAGGCTACCGACGTAGACGGTGTGGACTTTCTGGACGCGGTTTTTGGTGTCTAGCGCGATGGCGCGCAGGTGCTCCTGATCCAGGTGGCTCATCTCCATCTGCATCAGCTGGGCCACATCGGTGGGCGACTTGATCTGGAAGCGCTGGCCATGGGATGCCAGCAGCAGCCTGCGCCCGATCTCCAGGCATGCCTTGAGCGTGGCGGTCTTGGCCTCGCCGAGGCCGTGGTAGCCGCACAGGCTCTCGAAGTCGGCCTGCACCAGCCCGGCCCAGCCGCCGTGGTCGGCCAGCAGCTGCTGCGAGAGCTGGAGCACGTTCTGGCCCTGCACGCCCACGCGCAGCAGGATGGCCAGCAGCTCGGCGTCGCTCAGGGCCTGCGGGCCGTGCTTGCGCAGGCGCTCGCGCGGCAGCTCGCTTGGGGGTAGATCGCTCATGCGCAGCATGTAGTCGCCCATGGTTCCCTCGCTGTGTGATGCGTGTTTCGACACCACTATGCTACCGCAGGCCGCTAGGCATGGTTACGAGGGATGATGCTACAGTTTCTTGTGGTGGTAGCGCAATCCTATGTGAAGTGCGCAGCACAAGCATAGGCCTAATGGGAAAGGATGATGAAAGATGGCATTCTCAGATGAAGCGGATGGGTGCGATAAACAAAAGAACCCACGTTGGACGGGAGAAAGCGAAAATCGATGCGTGATTGTGCTTACGCGGAAAGATAGCGAAATACTGGCTAGAGCATTTTTATGCAAAGATATGTCAAATCAGGCATTTGCTGCAGCATTTACCCGGTATGGTAAAGATGTCATTAATCGCTCATAATCGGCCCGACTGGTTGCAGCCTCGATGATGATGGTTCTTCGTGGGTAGTGGGTGGATGCCCATGGCGGGGTTCCAAGGGTTCCACGCCCTTGGAACCCCGCCATGGGCATCACCCCTCAACAGGTGTCACTTTTCCCGTCGGCGCTGGGCGTTTTTTCTTTCAGCGATGGCATTGGTCGATGTTTGGTGGGTGGATGCCCTGCGCGGGCGGCGCCTAGGGGCCAGCCCCTAGGAACCCCGCGAGGGGGCGTAGCCCCCTTCGAAACCCCCAATGTTGGGCGTTCCCGTGCTGTTTTCCTGGCGGCTGGTGTTCGTGCATATGGCCAGTTTGCATGAGCGACACCTTCGCCGCATGGGCCGGGTGGGTAAGGTGGAGCGGCGATCTTGGCTCATGTGCAATGTAGGCGAAGTACTTGTTTTCAGCATTGTTTGCAGCTAACAATGTGGGGAATGGTTTGGTATATGGTTTTGTTCTGTACCCTATCTACGCCCCTGCGCCGCTCAGCCGGGCGATCTGCTCGGCGCTCAGGGCGAGGCTGGCGGCGGCCAGATTCTCGCGCAGCTGCTGGGCGTCGCTGGCGGCAATCACGGGGGTGGCGGCGGGCGAGCTGCGCAGCAGCCAGGCCAGCACCACCTGGCCGGGCGAAGCGCCCAGCTCCTGGGCCACCTGGGCCAGGGCGCGCAGGCGGGCCTGCGAGTCGGCGGTGGCGTACTCGGGGGGCAGGGGGCGGTCGGCGCGGGTGTAGGCCCCGCCCAGCAGCGGCGAGTAGGCCATGATCCGCATGTCGGGGTGGGCGCGGCAGTAGTCGAGCAGGTCGGCGTCGGCGCTCACCTGCAGGCCGAAGTCGGCGCTGGGGCTGGGGCGCAGGTAGGTGTGGCGCTGCTGCACGCAGCAGTAGGCGGCCCAGCCGTGGCGCTGGCAGAGCGCGCGGGCCTCGGCCAGCCGCCAGGCCCGCAGGTTGCTGCAGCCCACCGCGCGCACCTTGCCCGCGCGCACCAGGCGGTCGAATGCCTCCAGAGTCTCCTCCAGCGGCGTGTCGCGGTCGTCGATGTGGGCGTAGTACAGGTCGATGTAGTCGGTCTGCAGGCGGCTGAGGCTCTGCTCGACCTCGGCGATGATGGTCTTGGCGGCCAGGCCCTGGCGGCTCTCTAGCCCGCCGCCGGGCACCGTGGGCAGCGCGCCGACCTTGGTGGCCAGCACCACGCGCTGGCGTGCGCCGCGCTGGCGCATCCAGCGGCCCAGCAGCAGCTCGCTCTCGCCGCCCTGGCCGCCCTCGGCCCAGAAGGCGTAGTTGTTGGCGGTGTCGAGAAGATCCCCTCCCGCGCCCACAAACTGGTCGAGCAGGTCGAACGACGTGCGCTCGGGCGTCCTGGTGCCGAAGTACATGCAGCCCAGGCTCAGCTCGCTAGCCTCCACCCCCGTCGTACCCAGTGCGATCTTCCTCATAGTTGTGCCCCTGTTCTTCGCCCGCAGCCTGCAGCCGCTCGCCCCAGGCGCGGTAGTGCGCCAGCTTGGCGTCGAGCAGGCCGAGCGTGTGCTGGATGATGTCGATCTGGCGGTGGAGCGCCTGCCGGTGGGCTTCGAGGATCGCCACCCGCTGCGGGATGGTGTGCGCGCCCTGCCGCACCAGCGCGGTAAACCGCTGCATGTCGGCTATCGGCATATCGCTCTCGCGCATGTGCAGGATGAGCGTGATCCACTCCATGTCGGCCTCGGTGTAGCGCCGGTGGCCGCTGTCGGCTCGCCCCACCGGGTCGAGCAGGCCGATGCGCTCGTAGTAGCGCAGGGTGTGGACGCTCAGGCCAGTGCGCAGCGCCACCTGCTGGATGGTTAGCTCGGTGTCCATCGCTGTTGCTCCGTCGCCATAGCGGCAGTCTACAAGTTAGAGTTCACTCGAAGTCAAGGGGCATTGTGGCGCGTGGCCCCAGCCGCAGGCCGGGGCCACATGGGGCGTGGGCTAGGCATTCACCCCGGCGAACAGGTCGCGCTCGCGCGGGCCGCCAGCCCAGGCCGGCACCACGCGGGTGAAGCTCTCGCCCGCGTAGATCTGGCTGCGCACTGGGGCGGGCAGCCTGCCCAGCACGCCGCGCCCGCTGGTCTGGCTGGCGTGGGCGTCCCAGGCCTTTTCCTTCTGGGCCAGGAAGGCCGCGCTGTTCACCCTGGTGGTGGTGGGGGTGATCTCGCCCGCGATCTTGGTCAGGTCGACATCCTGGTTGGTGCCGAAGCGGCGCGGGTCGCGGCCAAAGAGCGGCATGATCCGGATGGCGGCGCGGATGAAGCCAGCGCCGAAGGTGGAGTAGTAGAGCTTCTGGGGCTGCCACGGCTCCAGCCCGGTGGCCACCTGCTCGGGGTAGAGCGTGGGGTTGGCGGCGGCCTGAAAGGCGGCCACGGTGGCGCGGTGGGCCATGATGTGGTCGGGGTGGCCGTAGCCGCCGTAGGGGTTGAAGGTGAGCACCACCTGGGGCCGCAGCGCGCGGATGAGGCCCACCACCTGCCCGGCGGCGCGCTGGATGTCGGCGTTGCAGTAGGCCAGCGGGTGCTGGTTGGCCTCGCTGCCCTGCATCCCCGAGTCGCGGTAGCCCAGGAAGTGGATGCTGCTGAGCTGGATGGCCTCGGCGGCGGCGCGTAGCTCGGCGGTGCGCCGCGCCGCGATGTCGGCGTAGCCCTCCAGCAGCTTGGGGTCCATCTCGCCGCACTCGCCGCGCGTGGCGCAGGCGTAGTGCACATCCACGCCCGCGCTGGTGTAGCGGGCGATCGTCCCGGCGTTGCCGAAGCTCTCGTCGTCGGGGTGGGCGTAGACGATCAGCATGCGGCGGGCGGCGGTGGGCGGCTTGTACCAGATCGACTCGTCGACGAGATCGGACAGGTTGGGGAATTCGTCGTTGGGCGGCTGTTGTGTCATTGTGCGTGTTCCTATAGAGCTGGCGTCGTTCCATCGGTGAGCAGCGCCGTGGCCTGCTGGATGATGGCGCGCAGGCGGGCGCGTTTGATGCGGTTCTGCGCGGTAGCAAGGGCGAACCATTTGACCCTGGCGATGTGCTCTTTCTTGCTGGGCTTGGGCCGCCCGCCGGTGGCCCGCACCAGATAGTACGTGACAATCTTTGTACGTGGCGAGCCGCCTTTTAGGATGGTGTAGCTGACCGCGCATAGCCGCTGCTCGGCGCTGCCGCTGATACCGGTCTCCTCGTGGATCTCGCGCAGCAGCGCGCCGCTGTGGGTCTCGCCCTGCTCGATGTGGCCCTTGGGCAGCGACCACAGGCCGCCCTCTTTTTTGATCAGCAGCAGCTCGATCTGGTTGCGGCGGTTTTTGCGGTAGACAACCCCGCCGACCGCCGCGACAGGTTCCCCGGAAAACGTTGGGCGTCTATCTTTCATAGAAATAGCCTCACGAAACCCCCGCTCTTTAGGCGGGGGAGGAATGAGGCTTTACCCACATTCCTCGCTTGTACAAGGTTCCAGCGTCGCCGCATTCAGCGGCGCGGGCCTCCAACGTTCACTAGAGTTTCTGGCACTCTAGGATGTACCGCCGTTCCGGACTTGAGCGTGACACCGTTCGCTTCGTACTGCCCGCGCTCCCATCGCTCCATCTCTACAGGTGTTTGCGGCGTGTCACGACCAATCAAGCGGCGAATGTCAGGGTGTTCCAGAATGAATGAGCGCGCACGCAAGTTGGCAATGTCGCTCGGCTTGCGCATGTCCATCCATTTTGTCGACCCTCGGAGTACATCGCGGGAATGCCCGAACGGTGGACATACCGCGAAAGAGAACCGGAAAACACAAGCCTCGTTTGTTTGCACATCGTGCGGGTTCGCTGGCCTCGCAGATGTGATCGCGGCGGGAATATTTCCCGCCGGGCGGCTGTAACCCCGCCATACGGCTCGCCAGACGGTACTGCTACCGGGCTGGCAGGGCCAAAGCCTGCGGCTTAAGCCGTGGGTTGTTTACAGCCTCACCGTGGTATAATGCGCCAGCATTTCGGCCCCTGGAATGATCGGTGGCAATGCTGGGCTGCTGGCCGCTCGTTGGGATGGCCTGCTCCCTCTACTGTACCGCCTCGCATCCGTAGATGAAATTGAGGTTTTGCATGAAGCGACTGACCATCGCGCTTATGGTCCTGGCCGTGCTCGCGGCCTTCTTGGCACCTGCCTACGCTGCGGCCCCGGAGACGCAGCGGGCGCTGGCGTATCAGATCATTATAAAGCTTGCGCCCAACACCGCGCTGACGGGCGACGCGCGCGCCCAGGGGCTGGGCACTGGGCCGCTGGGCCTGGCGCTGCGGGCGGTGGGGGCCACCCAGGCCGAGGACATCGGCGGCTCGACCTACCGCGTGCGCTTTAGCGCTTCCACGCCGGTGGGCGTGATCGCTTCGCGGATCGCGGCTGTGCCTGGCGTGATCTACGCCCAGCCCAACTATGAGCGCAGCATGCTGCGCTCCACCAACGACCCCATGCTCGGCCAGCAGTGGCACCTCGACACCATCCAGGCCCCCGCCGCCTGGGATGTGACGGTGGGCGAGGGCATGACGGTGGCGCTGCTCGACACCGGCGTGTCGTTTTCGCACCCCGACCTGAAGGACCGCGTGCGCGGCGGATACGACCTGGTGAACGACGACCCCGACCCCGACGACGATGAGGGCCACGGCACCCATGTGGGCGGCATCGTGGCCGCCGACGGCGACAACGGCGAGGGCGTGGCGGGCATCTGCTGGCGCTGCACCCTGCTGCCGATCAAGGTGCTGGGCGCGCGCGGTCGCGGCGACGATGCGACCGTGGCCTACGGCATCCGGCTGGCGGTGGACCAGGGCGCGCGCGTGATCGGCATGAGCCTGGGCGGCCCCGAGGATACCCAGGCCCTGCGCGACGCGGTGGACTACGCCACCTCGCGCAATGTGCTGATCGTGGCGGCCTCGGGCAACGATGGCACCCGTGGCACCTCGGCCAGCTACCCGGCGGCCTACCCCAGCGTCATGGCGGTGTCGGCCACCGATAGGCAGGACAACGTCACCTGGTTCTCGACCACGGGCGACTTTGTAGATATCGCCGCGCCCGGATCGAACATCCTCAGCACGTTCTGGTCGAAGGATCGCGGTAACACCTATGTGTCGGCCAGTGGCACATCCGAGGCCACGCCGCTGGTGGTGGGGGCCGCCGCGCTGGTGCTTTCGCTGCGCCCCGAGCTGACCGCGCCGCAGATGGCCCAGATCTTGGAGGCGACCGCCGACGACATCGACGCGCCAGGGGTGGACCCGCAGAGCGGCCACGGGCGGCTGAATGTGGCCCGCGCTGTGCAGCTGGCCAGCGCCCCCGACGCGCTCTCGCGCTCGGTCATCCAGGGCCAGGTCAGCGGCGCTGCGCCCGACCAGATCACCGTGGCGCTGAGCACCGGCCAGGAGACCCGCCCCGACGGCAATGGCAACTACCGCTTCGAGGCCCTGCCCGCAGGTACCTACACGGTCACCGCGCGCCTGCCCGATGGCACGCAGACCGCCCAGCAGGTGTTTGTCAGCGGCACGCCGATCAGCGTGGCCACCATCAACCTGAGCTTCGGCGGCGCTCCGGCGGGCGCGGCCTCGGCTGCCGGGGCCTTCGCGCCCGTGGCGCAGCCCAGCGACCCCAGCGTGGCCTTCTTCGCCGAGACCGGCCATACCCTGCGCGGCACCTTCCGCAGCTACTGGCAGGCCAACGGCGGCCTGGCGGTGTTCGGTATGCCGCTCAGCGAGGAGCTGACCGAGCGCGGCAGCGATGGCCGCGACTACACCGTGCAGTACTTCGAGCGCAACCGCTTCGAGCTGCACCCCGAGAGCGCGCCGCCCTACAATGTGCAGCTTGGCCGCCTGGGCGACGACATCCTGAAGCTGAGTGGCCGCGACTGGTTCAGCTTCGCCAAGGGCGGCGAGCAGCCCGGCTGCCGCTACTTCGCCGAGACCGGCCATAGCCTCTGCGGGGCCTTCCTAGAGTACTGGAGCAGCCACGGCCTTGAGCTGGATGGCCGACGCGGCAAGACCGCCGCCGAGAGCCTGGCGCTGTTCGGCATGCCGCTCTCCGAGCCGCAGCTTGAGACCTTCCCCGATGGGCGCAGCTATGTGGTGCAGTGGTTTGAGCGCGTGCGGATGGAAGACCACGGCGCAGATGGCGTGCTGCTTGGCCTGCTTGGCCGCGAGGTTGTCGAGAAGCGCTAGCCGCCGCAGCAGCTAGCAGAAGAACGGCTGGTGGAAAACGGTAGGGTCGCCGCTTGCGGCGGCCCTACCGTTCGTCATTGGCTAGGCGAACTCGCGCTCGGCCACGCTCTGGCGGTAGCTGCGGCCATCGAAGCGGATGCGCTCGGCGTTGGCCATGGCGGCGGCGCGGGCCTCGGCCAGCGTGCTGCCCAGCGTCACCACCGTCACCGGCTGGCCGCCGGTGATCCGCGCCTCGCTGCTGGCGGTGCTGGCGCTGGCCCCGAAGCCAAAACCGCCGAGGAACCCGCCGCCGCCCATGCTCACCTGCGGGCGCTCGGTGTCGCTGTGGAACAGCAGCACGCCCTGGGCCAGATCCTCGGCACCCTGGATGGTGCCGCCGGATGCGAAGTAGTTGGGGTAGCCCCGCGCGAACAGCCCCAGCCCCACGCTGGCCTGCGGCGAAAAGCGCGGCGCTGGCATGTCGTGCAGGCGCTGGGTGATGGCGGCCTGCAGCAGCGGCAGCAGGTCATCCTCCAGCCGAGGCAGCAGCACCTCGGCCTCGCCGCGGTGGAAGGTGGTGCGCAGCCCGGTGAGCTTGGGGCCATCGGCCCCGATGATGCAGTCGATGCTCAGCAGCCCCCAGTAGGGCAGCCCATCCTTGGCCAGGCTCTCGACGATCGGCTGGATGAGCTTCTGGTGCATATAGTCGCCCAGCATGCTGGCGTACTTCGAGTGGTTGGTGTGCGCGCCGATGCCGGGCGCGTGCATCCCCGCGTCGCGCTCATCCACGCGGTCGTAGATGCGGGTGGGCAGCAGCGGCAGCGAGGTGCGCCCGTCGGTGAGCGCCGAAAACACCACGCGCGGCCCGTGTATGAACGACTCGACCACCACGCCCGCGTTGTCGCCCTGCAGCGGCCTAGCCTTGAACAGCTCGTGCAGCCCGGCGATGGCGGCGTAGCGGTCGTCGAAGACCTGCTCGCCTAGGGTCGGGTTGTCGGCCTTGATGATCACCGGCATGGGCTGGGTGGCCAGAAAGCGCTCGGCGGTGTCGAGGTTGTCGAAGGGCCGCCCGGGCGGCGTGGGCAGCTTGTGGCGCAGCATGAAGGCCTTGGTGGCGCAGCGGCTGTAGGCCATGGTGGCCGCGCGCTGCGAGGGGCCGCACACGTTCACGCCCAGCGACACGGCCTCATCCACCAGGCCCAGCTGCAGCGGCAGGCCGTAGCTGGGGATGACCATGCCGATCGACTCGTCGAAGGCCCAGCGCGCGATCCCCGCGATGTCGCTTGGCTCGAAGTCGGGGGTGCTGGCCAGCGGCGCGGTGCCGCCGTTGCCGGGCGCGCAGGAGATCTCGCCCGCCGTCGGGCTGTTGAAGAGCTTCCACGTCAGCGCGTGGGCGCGGCTGTCATTGCCAAGGATGAGAAGTTTCATGGCTGGTAGGTATGCGCAAAAGGGCTGCTCCAGAGCTGGCTCGTTGGGCGTAGGCCATACAGCTTGTTTCGTCGGCGCTTGCGACCACAACACCTAGCTAGAATTATACCATGCCGTTTTTATCGGGGGCGGTGTGCTATACTTTCCTCTGCCTGGGCGCAACTTCTGCCCCGCACCACGCGTACAATATGCAGAGCCAGAAGGCCTACGCGCCGCTGGCAGTTTGTTTCCGCACGAGCATGCCAATGGGGCATGCCCTCGCACCCTCCAAGGAGTTGCTATGGCCGGGGAGGTCACGCTACGAACCGAGCTTGCGCGACCGCAGCTCGCCGTCACGAATACGCCGCAGGTCGCCTACCTGCTGCTGGATGTGCAGCCCGCCGCCGTGATGGCGCAGGTGCGCATGCCGGTGAGCGTCGCTTTTGTGCTCGACCACAGCGGCTCGATGAAGGGCGAGAAGATCGACCGCGTGCGCCGCGCCACCGCCCGCGCCGTCGATGCGCTCGATCAGCAGGATGTGCTCTCGATCGTGATCTTCGACCACCGCGTGGATGTGCTGGTGCCCGCCACCCACGTCACCAACCGCCGCGCCATCCAGGATGCCATCACCCGCATCCGCGACGCGGGCGGCACCAAGATCGCCCCCGGCGTCGAGCGCGGCCTGCGCGAGGTCAGCGCCGCCGGGCCGAATGCCATCCGCCGCATGGTGCTGCTGACCGACGGCCAGACCGAGAACGAGAGCGAGTGCCTGCTGCGCGCCGACGACGCGGGCCGCATGGGCGTGCCGATCACTGCGCTGGGCGTGGGCAAGGATTGGAACGAGGATCTGCTGATCGATATGGCCAATCGCTCGGGCGGCACCGCCGACTACATCGACCACCCCGACAAGATCACCGAGTACTTCCAGAATACGGTGCAGCGCGCCCAGGCCACGGCGGTGCAGAACGCCAATCTGACGCTGCGCTTCGTGCAGGGCATCACGCCCCGCGCGGTCTGGCAGGTCATCCCGCTGATCTCTAACCTGGGCTACCGCCCGATCTCCGACCGCGATATCGGCGTGCCGCTGGGCGAGCTGGAGACTGGCGGCGGGCGCACGCTGCTGGTCGAGCTGCTGGTGGACCCGCGCCCAGCAGGGCAGTATCGCATCGGCCAGATCGAGGCCACCTACGATGTGCCGGCCATGGGCGTACGCTCCGAGCGCACCCGCAGCGATGTGATGCTCAGCTTCTCGGCGGACCCAGCCCAGACATCCCAGGTCAACCCCAAGGTGATGAACATCGTCGAGAAGGTCAGCGCCTTCAAGCTGCAGACCCGCGCCCTGCAGGATCTGCAGTCGGGCGATGTGGCTGGGGCCACCCAGAAGCTGCAGAGCGCCGTCACCCGCCTGCTCAGCCAGGGCGAGCTAGATCTGGCCAATACCATGCAGCAGGAGATCACCAACCTGCAGCAGACCGGCCAGATTTCCAGCGAGGGCCAGAAGACCATGAAGTTCGGCACGCGCAAGACGGTGCGCCTGAGCGACCGCGATGTGCCTGACGATCTGAAGTCGTAACCACGCCCGCGCTCTCGGCGCGCTGAAAAAAAGAGCGTAAAGGTTAAGAGATAGGCCATGTCTCTTAATCTTTACGCTCTTTCGTGCTACTGACCTGCCTGGTCATTTTCCCCGTCCCCATGCCTTGCGCATGTGCCCCGCTCTTCCCGTGATGCAACTATATCTAGCGGGGTTATGCACATTATCCACAAAATGTGGAAAGAACGAGTGATCCTCGCCTCTTTTACAGCTTGCGCCCATCCTACCCTCAGTCGTTTTCTTCCACCCGCTGTCGCCCTTTTCGCGCCGCGTTGCGCAGTTCGGGCGAGAATGCTACACTAGGCCGCATGCGAGAGACTGTCGGCGTCATCATTGTTTCTTTTAACACATGCGCCCTGCTGCGCGAGTGCCTGGCCTCGCTGCGCGGGTGCGGCCTGCCGCTGCGCACCCTGGTGGTGGACAACGGCTCGCGCGATGGCTCGCAGGCCATGGTGCGCGCCGAGTTCTCCGAGGTCGATCTGATCGAGCCGGGGCGCAACCTGGGCTTCGGCGCGGCCAACAACCTGGGCCTCCGCCAGCTCTACGGCGGCCAGCCCGCCCACGCAGGCCCCGCGCTGCTGCTCAACTCCGACACGGTGGTGCACCCCGGCGCGATCGAGGCGCTGGCCGATTTTCTGGCCCAGCACCCGCGCGTGGGCGTGGTCGGCCCGCGCCTGCTCAACCCCGATGGCTCGCTGCAGCACGCCGCCTTCCGCTTCCCCACGCTCTCCCTGACCGCGCTCGATCTCTTCCCGCCCGGCGAGGCGCTGCCCGGTCGGCTCTACGGCTCGTGGTGGCATGGCCGCTACGCCCAGGAGATCGCGGGCGCTGCGCCCTTCCCGATCGACCACCCGCTGGGCGCGTGCATGCTGGTGCGCGCCGAGGCCCTGGCCGAGGTCGGCGGCTTCGACGAGGACTTCTTCATGTACGCCGAGGAGGTGGAGCTGTGCCACCGCATCCGCGCGGCAGGCTGGTCGATCTGGCAGCAGCCTGCGGCCCAGGTGACACATGTGGGCGGCGCATCCACCTCGCAGCTGCGCTCGCAGATGCAGATCGCCCTGTGGGAGAGCCGCCTGCGCCTGTTCCGCAAGCGCTACCCGCGCCGCGCCCTGGCCGCGCACCGCGCCCTGCTGCGCGTGGGCATGCTGCGCGCCGCCCTGCTGGCATGGGCCGCCTTCGCCCGCCGCCAGATCTCGCGCCGCGACCTGCGCGAGCGCCTCTACACCTGCGGGCGCATCGCCCAGCTGAGGTAGCCCCATGAGCATCGCCGTCGCTATCATCGCCCGCGACGAGGCCCGCCACATCGGCGCGGCCCTGGCCAGCGTGGCCGCCCTGGCCGACGAGCTGCTGGTGCTGCTCGACGACCGCACAGCCGACGACACCGCCGCCATCGCCATTGCCGCCGGTGCCACCGTGGCCGTCGAGCCGTGGCGCGGCTTCGCGGCCCAGCGCAACCGTGCGCTCGACCTGTGCCGCAGCGAGTGGGTGCTGTTCCTGGATGCCGACGAGCGCGTCAGCCCCGAGCTGGCGGCGGAGATCTTGGCCATGGTGGGGCCGGGCGGGCAGTCCAGCCCCGCCGTGGCGGGCTACTGGCTGCCGCGCCACAACCAGTTCTTTGGCCGCGTGGTGCGCGGCGGCGGCTGGTACCCCGACCACCAGCTGCGCCTGCTGCGCCGCGCCCAGGCCCGCTACGACACCGACATGCACGTGCACGAGTACGCCCAGCTGGCTGGCGAGGCCGCCTTTCTGCATGGCCACCTGCTGCATATCAACATCGAGCGCGCCGACGAGTTCTGGCGCAAGCAGACATCCTACGCCATCCACGAGGCCCAGTCGCTCTACCGCGCCGGGCGGCGGGCGCGCTGGCGTAACTTCGTGGGCGCGCCCGCCCGCGAGCTGGTGCGGCGCTACCTGCGGCTGGGCGGCTGGCGCGATGGCTGGCTGGGCCTGGCCCTGTGCGGCAGCCTGGCCTACTTCGAGCTGGTGAAGTTTGCCCATCTGCGCGGCCTCCAGCGCATCCTGCGCGGCTAGCCCCGTTCTGCCGAAAGAAGCACCCCTATGAGCGAGCTTGCGATCATCATTGTTTCGTGGAATACCCGCGATCTGCTGCAGCGCTGCATCGAGCACGTGCATAGCTCGCTAGCCGGCGCGGGGCTGCCCTACCGCGTGGTGGTGGTGGATAACGCCTCGCACGATGGCACGCCTGCCATGCTGCGCGCCGAGCACCCCGACGTGGTGCTGATCGAGCCGGGGCGCAACCTGGGCTTCGCGGGCGGCAACAACCTGGCGCTGCGCTGGCTGCTGGGCATGCCGCTGCCCGCCGAGCTATCCATCCAGCCCGAGAACGCACAGCCCGGCCAGCCGCAGTGGCTGCTGCTGCTCAACCCCGACACCGAGCCGCTGGCCGATGCCCTGCCCCAGCTGGTGCGCTATATCCAGGCCCACCCCGATGTGGCCGCCGTCGGCCCGCGCCTGCTCAACCCCGACGGCTCGACCCAGCCCTCCCGCCGCCGCTTCCCCGACGCGGGCGTGTTCTTTCTGGAGAGCACGCCGCTGGAGCAGCTTTTCCCCCACAACCGCTGGGCCGCCCGCTACCGTATGGAGGGTACGCCCGACGACGCCGAGCAGGATGTCGACTGGCTGGTGGGCGCGGCGCTGCTGGTGCGCCGCAGCGCGGTGGAGCGCGCGGGCCTGCTGGATGCGGGCTTCGCCATGTACTCCGAGGAGCTAGAGTGGCAGCTGCGCCTGCGCCGCGCGGGCCGCGTGGTCTACCTCCCCGCCGCCCAGATTACCCACTACGAGGGCAAGAGCAGCGAGCAGGTGCCCGCCCGCCGCCTCATCCACTTTCAGCAGAGCCGCCTGCGCTATGTGCGCATGGTCTTCGGTCCCATCCACGCCCTGCCGCTGTGGGCCACCCTGGTGGCGCTCTACAGCGCCCAGCTCGCCACCGAGGCCGCCAAGTGGCTGCTGGGCCACAAGCGCCCGCTGCGCGCCCAGCGCGTGGCCGTCTACCGCCAGGTGCTGGCTGGCCTGCTGGCCGGGCCAGAGGCCGAGACCTTCACGCAGCGCCCACGCTAGCCAGCAACGATAGGAAAAAACAGCCCAGCCTTGTGCCGCGCGGCCTCGTCGCTGCGTGCGGATTATGGCCAGCCGCCTATGTGAGGCACCTTCGCTGGATGGGCGAGGCCGGTGGTGGAACGATCCGCCATGGTGGTGGAACGATCCGCCGTGGTGGTGGAACGATCCGCCGTGGTGGTGGAACGATCCGCCGTGGTGGTGGAACGATCCGCCGTGGTGGTGGAGCATATGTACAAGCGAAAAGAGCGAACCTGGCGTTCGCCCGCTGCGCCTACAAGGGCGCAGCGCATAAAAGCCCGAAACCCGAAGAGGAGCGAACCAATGGCAGCAGAATGGCCCGAGACCCTAGAGCTAACCATCGACGCGATGGCGCAGGGCGGCGATGGCGTGGGGCGGTGGCAGGGCCGCGTGGTGTTTGTCGAGGGCGGCCTGCCCGGCGAGCAGGTGCTGGTGCGTCTGCGCGAGCGCCGCGAGGCCTACGCGCGCGGCGAGGTGTCCCAGGTGCTGGTGGCCGCGCCCGAGCGCATCGCCCCGCGCGACCCTCAGGCCGACCACATGCCCTGGCAGCACATCGAGCACGCCGCCCAGCTGCGCTTCAAGCGCCAGATCCTGACCGAGCAGCTGGCCAAGATCGGCGGCCTGGCCGACGCGCCCGTGGCCGAGATCGTGCCCGCCTCGCAGCCATGGGGCTACCGCAGCTCGGCGCGGCTGCATGTGCGCGGCGGGCGGCTGGGCTACTTCCACGCGGGCACCCGCGAGCTGCGGCACTTCGCGGGCGACCCGCTGCTGCTGCCCGCGCTTGGCCGCGCCCTGGAGGCACTGGCCGGCCTGATCGATGAGGATGACGGCGTGGAGGAGGTGGCGCTGCGGGCCAGCGAGGCCAACGGCTACGCCGTGGCGGCCCTGCGCGGGCGCGGCGACCTGCGGCCCCTGGCGCGGCTGTGGATGCAGCGCGCCCCGCAGGTGGCCGGGGTCAGCCTGCCCGGCGGCGCGGTGGGCAACGTCGAGCTTTCCGAGGAGGTGGGCGGCATCTCGTTCCTGCTGCGCCCCGAGTCGTTCTTCCAGGTGAACAGCGCCGCCGCCGAGGTGCTGCTGCGGCTGGTGCGCCAGGGCCTGGCCATGCAGGGCGGCGAGCGCCTGATCGACCTCTACTGCGGTGTCGGCACCTTCGCGCTGCCGCTGGCCGGGCGCGCATCCGCCGTGATCGGCATCGAGGAGGCCGAGGGGGCCGTGCGCGACGCCGAGCGCAGCGCCGAGGCCAACGGCGTGGCCAACGTGCGCTTCTTCGCGGGCACCGCCGAGCGCCTGCTGTCCACTGTCAAGGAGCAGGCCGACGCGCTCGTGCTCGACCCGCCCCGGCGCGGCTGCCACCCCCAGGCCCTGGCCCAGGTGCTGCGCATCGCCCCGGCGCGGGTGGTCTACGTCTCGTGCCACCCCGGCACCCTGGCCCGCGACCTCAAGATCCTAGTCGAGGGCGGCTACCATGTCGAGCAGGTCACGCCGGTCGACCTCTTCCCCCAGACCCCCCACATCGAGAGCGTGACGGTGCTGACCCGCGCCTAGCGCCGCCGCGCTGGCCTGCCGCCGGGCTGCATCGGCGGCAGGCCAGGAATGCGCTCAGCGCCTGCGCTGCATCGCCTCCTGCACGGTTGCGTGCAGCATGCCGAAGTCGATCGGCTTGTAGAGCGCCTCGTCGAACCCGGCGCGGATGATGTCGGCGGCCACGTTCACGCGGGCGTAGGCCGTGAGCGCCAGGATGGGGGTCGACGCGAAGCTCGGATCGGTGCGGAGATAGCGAACCGCATCCAGGCCGCTCATAAACGGCATCTGGATGTCCATCAGGATAATATCGGGCTGATGACGCTTGGCCAGATCGATGCCAGCTTTTCCATCGTTGGCAAGGTAGATGGTGAACCCCTGCCGTTCAAAAAAGATCCGGAGGAGCTGGCGGATATCCGGCTCGTCATCGACGACAAGCATTGTATATGTGCCCATACATGTCCTTGCTTCAGCGTTGTGTTACAGTGTCACCGGCGGGATGGAATGGAAGTTGCTTTCGTTTGCGCTACAGCACATACAGGGCCATTAGTTTGCGGCCGTGCCCAGAGTCGGCCACGGTGGAGCGGTGCTACAATGTGGCGAACTGCCGGTTTGGTCGGCGCTGAACACCAGCGCGGTGTCTACTGCCGCATGTCGTAGCGGCGGAAGGCGTGGCGTGGCCCCAGAACATTGCGCCGCTGCAATGCCTGCCATGTATGGATGCGCCAAGATTTGCTGCCCGAGGGGCACGGCAGCCGCACCGGGCCATGGCCGCCGGGGGCAGGCCGCCCGCCGCAGGCCGCTGGCCAGCGCAGGCGGCTGACACAGACGAGTACGGAGCGCATCGTTTGTGGGCCTATTATAACGTTATTTTTGACAGAGCAGAAGACCGACTCTGCGCCTGTCAGGGCCGTGGGCCCCTGGATCGGCTGGGTGAGATACCGCGCTTGGATGGCCTAGGCAGCCGGGCGCGCGGCCCCACAAAGAAGATCGGGTAGCGGGCTGCCGCCGGGCGGATGACAATGTTTTCTCGTTTCGAATCGAGCAGCAAAGCGAGGAGGTGGCGGTGATCGGGTTGCTGAAAAAACAACGGCTGCTCACAGAGCAGCAGGATGCCCTGCTGGCCCAGGTGCGGGCGCAGCTGGTGGATCTGCATGGTGCGCTGGCCCGCTTCGGGGCCGACGTGGCCCCCAGCGACACGCGCGCGCTGGATGAGACCATCGAGCAGCTGGAAAGCCTGTTCATGCTGGTGATCGCGGGCGAGTTCAACTCGGGCAAGTCCAGCTTCATCAACGCGCTGGTGGGCGAGAAGATCGTGCGCGAGGGCGTCACCCCCACCACCGACCGCATCACGCTGCTGCGCTACGGCCCCGAGTCGCACGAGCAGGTGCTCTCCGAGTTCTTGGCCGAGTACAGCTTCCCCGCCGAGGTGCTCAAGCAGATCGTGCTGGTCGACACCCCCGGCACCAACGCGATCGTGCGCCGCCACGAGGAGCTGACCCGCGAGTTCATCCCCCGCTCCGATCTGGTGCTGTTCGTCACATCCGCCGACCGCCCCTTCACCGAGAGCGAGCGCGCCTTCCTGGCCACCATCCAGGAGTGGGGCAAGAAGGTGATCATCATCCTGAACAAGGTCGACCTGCTGGAGCCGGATGACTTGGCCCAGGTGATCGAATTCATCCAGGAGAACGCCCGCGACCTGCTGGGCGCGACCCCGCAGATCTTCCCGATTTCGGCGCGGCTGGCCCAGCGCAGCCGCCAGAGCGAGGACGCCGCCGCATGGGGCGCGAGCCGCTTCGAGGCCGTCGAGCGCTACGTGATCGACCAGCTGGATGAGGAGGAGCGCATCCGGCTCAAGCTGCTTTCGCCGATCGGCGTGGCCCAGCGGCTGGGCAGCAAGTACCTGCAGGTGGTGGAGGGGCGGCTGGCCACCCTGCAGGGCGACGTGGGCGCGCTGGAAAATATCGAGCGCCAGCTGGAGCTGTTCCGCGAGGATCTGACCAACGACTTTCGCTACCACCTGACCGAGGTCGACAAGATCCTGGCCGACCTAGAGCTGCGCGGCAACAGCTTCTTCGACGAGACCCTGCGGCTCACCAACATCCGCCAGC
This sequence comes from Chloroflexia bacterium SDU3-3, assembly GCA_009268125.1. Taxonomy (NCBI): domain Bacteria; kingdom Bacillati; phylum Chloroflexota; class Chloroflexia; species Chloroflexia bacterium SDU3-3. Next base: position 154,024 of record WBOU01000002.1, read on the forward strand.
TCATCCACACCGAGCAGGTGCGCGAGGCCTTTGAGGACGAGGTGCTGGCCGATGTGCCCCAGCAGATCGATGCGCGCCTGCACGCGCTGATCGACTGGATGATCGAGAAGAACTTGCGGCTGTGGCAGTCGGTGATGGACTATCTGCAGCGCAACCGCGTGCCGCACCATCAGGAGCACATCATCGGCGAGGTGGGCGGCAGCTTCGAGTACAACCGCGCGGCGCTGCTGGATGCGGTGGCCACCCGCACCCAGCAGGTGGTGAACAGCTACGATAGCCAGGCCGAGGCCGCCGCGCTGGAGGATGGCGTGCGCGGTGCGCTGGCCGCCACTGCCCTGGTCGAGGTGGGGGCTATTGGCTTAGGCGCGTTGCTGATCGCGGTGCTCCATGGGGCGCTGCTCGATTTTACCGGCGTGTTTGCCGCTGGTATCGTTGGTGTGGTTGGTATCTTCGTTATCCCCACCAAGCGCCGCCAGGTCAAGCAGCAGTTCCACGAGAAGATCGGTGAGCTGCGCGAGCGCATCCACGAGACCATGCAGGCCCAGTTCGATAGCGAGCTGGACAAGATGATCGAGCGGCTGCGCGAGGCGATCATGCCCTACACGCGCTTCATCCGCAGCCAGCGCGAGCAGCTGCTCAACACCCAGCGCGAGCTTTCCGATGTGGATGTGGAGCTGGGCCGCATCCGCGCCAAGCTGAAATAGGCCCAGCGGACTGGGGCGATCCGGGTGCCCTGCGCGTGCGGCTCCTCGGGGCTAGCCCGCACATGGTGTCATGTTTATGAGCGGGGCTGGGCTTTTTCCATAAGCGTTGGCGGTGGTAGGTGGTTGGTGGGTGGATGCCCTACGCGGGCGGCGCCTAGGGGCCAGCCCCTAGGAACCCCGCGAGGGGGTGTCAGCCCCTTCGAAACCCCCAATGTTCGGCGTTCCTATGTCGTTTCCTGGCGGCTAATGTTCGTGCATATGGCCATCAAAACATTATTGGCACCTTCGCCGCATGGGCCGGGTGAGAGGGGGTATTGTGACCATTGCTGTCATTGACACCCCACACAATGGTGGCAATGCGTTCCCACGAGTGTAGGGGCGGGTCTTGTGCCCGCCCCATCGCCATGCGCCGCAGGCATCGGATTCGAAATCCGATGCCTGCGGCGCATGGCGATGCGTGCGATCGTTCATCGCACGGTATCCGATGATGCCGGTGCCTCCGGCGCGGGATGGCCCAAGGCCCGCCCATAGGGTGATGATGACATGGGTGGCGTGGCAGCACCTATCGTGTCTTCGTGGTTTTTGTTTCCTTGGTGTCTTGGTGGTAAGAACGCTCTGCTGAGCGCGTTGCCTGCTTCATGGTATCATCTTCTCGGCGACGGAAAGCCGCACGAGAGGGGGACCTATACCATGCAACCAAGCGGGATCGTGACGCTCACAACCGATTTTGGTAGCTCCGATAGCTATGTTGGCATCATGAAAGGTGTGATTCTGGGTGTGAATCGCGCCGCGCAGATGGTGGATATCACCCACGAGATCAGGCCGCAGAACATCCAGCAGACTGCCTATATGGTGCAGACGTTCTACCGCTTTTTCCCGCAGGGCACGGTGCATGTGATCGTGGTGGACCCTGGCGTGGGCAGCGAGCGCCAGGCCATCGCGCTGCAGACGCCCGAGGCCACGTTTGTGGCCCCCGACAACGGCGTGCTCACCTACGCCTACCGCGAGGCCCTGGCGCGCTGGGGTGCCGAGCAGGTGCGGGTACATGCGCTCACCGAGCCGCGCTTCTGGCTGCCCGATGTGAGTCGTACCTTCCACGGGCGCGATGTGTTCGCCCCGGTGGCCGCCCACCTCTCCAGAGGCGTGGGCGTCGAGCAGCTGGGGCCGCAGCTGGCTGGCCTGCACGAGGCCCAGCTCGATGAGCCATCGGTGGACTGGCGCGGCGCGCTGGTGGGCCAGATCATCCACGTGGATCACTTTGGCAACTACATCACCAATATCTGCCCGCAGCACATCGCGCAGTCGGGCCTTGGCCAGAAGTTCGCCATCGAGATCCTGGATGAGCGGATCACCAAGATCTGCGACACCTACGCCGAGGGCGAGGTGGGCGTGCTGATTGCGCTGTTCGGCAGCAGCGGCAGGCTGGAGCTGTCGGTGCGCAACGGCAGCGCGGCGCATCTGCTGGGCGTGGGCGTGGGCGATAATGTGAAGGTCTGGCCTGCGTAGTTGGGCACATGGGCTAGTCGGCTGCGGCAATGGTGCCGCCCGACAACTGCTGTCAATCTACGGTGTGATGTAGCACTATTTTTCCTCTCGCTCTCATCTTCTGGCCCGCGTGGCTATGGTATACTGGTTCCCCAACGTTATCCCTATGTCAAGGAACCTGGCGTGCCATTTCGAACTCCTCGTCTGACCCATACCCTTTTTGCAGCCGCTCTGCCGCTTACCCTCTTTATGGGCATGCTGCACAGCCCCGGGCTGATAGATTCGGCAGGCGTGCCTGGGCCGCAGTCGGTGCTGGCCTTCCCGCCCACCCTCACCGCATCGCCCATCCCGCCCACCGCCACGCTCACCCCCACGCCCACCATCACGCCCTTCCCCTCGGCCCAGCCCACCCCCGACCCGGCCCAGCCCACGGCGCAGCCGCGCAGCGGGGTGCGCATCGGCCTGCAGGCGGGGCACTGGAAGTCCAGCGAGCTGCCCGACGAGCTGGCGCGGCTGCGCACTTCCACCGGCACATCCGCCGGGGGCGTGCGCGAGGTCGACCTGAATCTGGCCGTGGCCCAGCGTGTGGCCGAGATGCTGCGCACCCGTGGGATCGAGGTGGATGTGCTGCCCGCCACGGTGCCGCCCAGCTATCTGGCCGATGCCTTCGTGGCCATCCACGCCGATGGGTCGAGCAGCACCAAGCCCAGCGGCTACAAGGCCAGCGCGCCGTGGCGCGCATCCCCGGCCTCGCAGCACCTGCTAGAGGCGATGATCGCCGAGTACGGCACCGCCACCAAGCTGAAGCAGGATGGCGCGATCACCATGAACATGCGCGGCTACTTCGCCTTTAACTGGATGCGCCACACCCACGCGGTGGCGAAGACCACGCCCGCGATCATCCTGGAGATGGGCTTCTTGACCAATGCATCCGACCGCAGCTTCATGGTCAACCGCCAGGATCGGGTGGCGGTGGGCATTGCCAATGGCATCATCCGCTACCTGAACGAGCGCAATGCCAACGACCTCGCGGCCCTGCAGCCGCCCGAGTTCAAGACCAAGCGCCCGGCCTCGGCGGATGGCGTGCTGGTGCGCGCCTCGCCCTCGGATACGGCCAAGGTGATCTACGAGGCGAGCGCGAACACGCGGCTGTTCCCCTTCCAGGAGCGCGATGGCTGGCTTCAGGTGGTGGTGCGCGGCGCGGGCAACGTGGTGGGCTGGGTGCGCGGCGACCAGCTGGTGGACAGCACCGACCCAGCGCCCACGCCGCCGCCCGCATCCGACACCTAGCGCGCCCCGAGGCTCGGCACTGCGCCGGGCCTCTTTTGTGCAAAGGTACCCCATGCGCGAGATTTTGCTGCAGCTGGATGAGGAAGATCTGCCGCCGGTGGTCGAGCACCAGCCGGTGGAGTTTGTGGCCGCCCCGCCCGGCGAGGGCACGCTAGAGCTGGCGGTGGATGGGCTGGCGCTGGAGCCGTTTCTGCGCCCCGGCGATGCGCACTGGCGCTGGCGCTGGAACCCCGGCGCGGCGGCTGGCCTGCACACCGTGGCGCTGCGCGGCGCGGGCGGCGCGCGCACTTGGGTGCTGCGGGCCGAGCCGCGCAAGATCGACCAGGAGCGCTACGCCGCGCTGATCGACGACCTGCAGCAGGTGGGCTACGGGCTGGTGGCCTCGCTGGGCGGCAGCGCCGCCGAGGGCGCGGCGGGCCAGCCCCAGCCCGCCGAGAGCCTGCTCGACGCCTACTATGCCGCCATCCTCGGCCAGCTGCCCGCCTTCGAGCGCGCCGTGCGCCAGGTGGCGGCGCGCCCGCACGAGCTGCTGGCACCCCAGGGCCAGCGCGGGCCGCTCGACCTGGCCCGCCAGGTGGATCCCGCCGCCCTGGCCCGCATGGCCGAGGGCGCGCTCGACCCCGCGCCCCCCGGCGTGGCCGACACCCTGCAGCAGGCGCTGCGCCCCGGCGGCGGCATGCTGCCGCGCGAGGTCGAGCAGCCCGCCCCTAGCCCCACGCTCGATATCTACGAGCACCGCCTGCTGGGCCACCTGCTTGGCCTGCTGCTGCTGCGCACGCGCCAGATCCACGCCCTGGCCGAGGGCGGGCTGCAGCGCGTGGGCCAGCTGCCCACGGCCCGCGCCGCACGCCTGCGCGAGATCGCCCAGTCCAGCGCCGCCGCCGAGCGCAGCCTGCGCGGCTTGCGCGCCCTGCCGCTGCTGGATGCGGTCGGCCCGCTGACGAGCTTCCACGGCCCCACCGCGCTGCTGCAGCGCGACCCACGCTACCGCACGATCTACCAGATGTGGCAGGCCCTGCGCCAGCAGCCCGCGTTTTCATTCCAAAGCCCGCTGCTCAGCATCCCGATCGCCGATCTGCCCCAGCTGTACGAGTCGTGGTGCGCGCTGCAGGTGGCCGCCGCACTGCTGGCGGCAGGCGGCGAGGTGCGCTCGCAGCGGCTGGTGCGCCCCGCCGCCGATGGCGATGCGCTGGCCACCGTGGGACTGGCCACCGACGCGCCGCTGCTGGTGATCGCGCGCGGCGACGCCGAGCTGCGCCTGCGCTACCAGCCGCGCTATCGCCCCGGCGCGGGCGCAGTGCGGCTGCGCTCGCTCGATCGCCACACCCGCACGCCCGACCTTGCCATCGAGGTCTGGCGCGCCGGGGCCGCGCCGCAGGTGCTGGTGCTGGATGCCAAGTATCGGCTGGATGACGACGGGCGCGGCGTGCCCCAGGATGCCCTGGCCGAGGCCTACGCCTACCGTGGGGCTATCGGCTACGGCGGGGCGGGGGCGGTGCGCCGCGCGCTGCTGCTCTACCCTGGGGCGGCCAGCGAGCGGTACCCCAGCGGGGTGGGCGTGGTGGCCGCGCTGCCTGGCCAGCTGGGCGATCTGGCGGGCGCGCTGGCCGAGGCGCTTGGCGAGGGGTAGCAAAAAACCTGCGCTTGCGGCGCAGGTTTTGTGTGGTGGAGTAGAGGAGGTTCGAACTCCTGACCCCGACACTGCCAGTGTCGTGCTCTCCCAACTGAGCTACTACCCCATAGATTGTGTGTTGATGGTGGAGGTGAGGAGGTTCGAACTCCTGACCTCGACAGTGCGATTGTCGCGCTCTCCCAACTGAGCTACACCCCCTCAACGCGCGCTAGTATAGCATAGGGCCATGCCTTTGTCAAATTGGCCCAAAACGCCGATCTTCCAGCCCGCGCGGGTTCTCTGCAACGGTTTGCGCTGCGGCTACGTCATAGCACCATGCGACCTATGGCGTAGGCTGATAAGCGCATCCTGATCGTTTATACCCGATAGAGGGGCACGCTGCGAAAGTTGCTATAATAGTTTTATGAGGCCTTCTTGGGCGTGGACCAACATTCATCACAGTAGGATCTTTATTCATGACCAGCCTGAACCTTCTAGGGCAGACTATCGACGGCTTTGAGATTCTGAGCGAGCTTGGGCGCGGCGGGATGGCGGTGGTCTACCGCGCCCGCCAGCAGATGCCCAGCCGCTATGTCGCGCTGAAGGTGCTGCCGCCCGAGTTTGGCCGCGATGCCAGCTACATCGCCCGCTTCCGGCAAGAGGCCGACAGCGCCGCCGCGCTGGAGCACCCGCACATTGTGCCGATCTACGCCTTTGGCTCGTCGGAGAGCCTGCACTATATCGCGATGAAGCTGGTCTCGGGGAGGACGCTCAAGAGCCTGATCGATGTGCAGGGTGCGATGCGGCTGGAAGATACGATTGTGGTGCTTGAGCAGATCGCCGACGCGCTCGACTACGCCCACCGCAACGGCGTGATCCACCGCGATATCAAGCCCTCGAATGTGATGCTGGATGATGGCGGCTGGGTCTACCTCACCGACTTCGGCCTGGCGCGCGGGATGACATCCTCGCTGCTGACCCAGACCGGCACCGTGATGGGCACGCCCGCCTACATGTCGCCCGAGCAGGCCGAGGGCCGCACCAACATCGGCCCCGCATCCGATCTCTACTCGCTGGGCGTGATTATCTACGAGATGCTGACCGGCCAGATGCCGTTTGAGGCCGAGACCTCGCAGGGCGTGCTGGTGGCGCGGCTCTACCAGCCGCCCCGCCCGCCCCGCCAGCTGCGCCCCGAGCTTTCGCCCGAGGTCGAGGCGATCATCCTGCGCGCGCTGGGCCGCCAGCCCGAAGATCGTTTCCCGTCGGCCCGCGATCTGGTGTCGGCCCTGCGCGATGCCGAGCGCGCCGAGGACAGCGCGCCGCCCGCCGCCGCCGAGTATGCGCCCGCCCCTGTCGTCGAGACTGTCCCGACGGTGGCCATGCCCCTGACGCGTCCTGTTGCGCCCACGCCCACGCCGCTGCCCACGCCGCCCGTGGGTGTACCGCATGCTGCGCCGCCCCACGTGGGGCGCACGCGCCACGCGCCGCCGCACGCGGTGCCGAGCACCGGCCCGACCATGGCCCTGCCCACCATGGGCGATACGATCGCGGTCGGCCAGCGGCCCGGCGCCCACGACCACGCCGCCCGCCCCAAGCGCAGCTGGCGCGGCTGCCTCGTCGGCTGCGCCATCGCGGGCGTGCTGATGCTGGGTGGCGCCGCCGGGGGCGCATACCTAGTCTACACCTACGGCGTCCAGATCTCGCAGGCCGATGATGCGCGGCGCATGCTGGCCACCAGCGGCGATATGAAGGCCTCAATTGCCTCGCTTGAGCAGCTGCAGGCGGCCCACCCCGATCTCGATGAGGCCAAAGAGTATCTGGCGCTGACCTACCTGCTGAGCGGGCGGAATGCCGATGCGGTGCGGCTTGCGGAGCCTTTCGCGGACAAGGGCATGTACCCGCCGCTCGGCGGCGTGGTGCTGGCCATGGCCAAGGCCGAGCGCGGCGAGTATCAGCACGCCCTAGAGGCGATCGATCAGGCGATCGACCACGATAGCGGCTACGCGCTGGCCTACGCCGTGCGGGCCTCGATCAACGCCGACCGCGGGGCCGCCAGCTTCGACCGCGACCTGTTTTCCAAGGCCGCCCACGATCTGGATCTGGCCAATGTGAAGCTCTCGAACGAAGACCCGCTCGACCGCGCGCTGATCTTTGCCGCCACGGCCCACGTCCACCGCCAGAGCTACGAGCTGAGCGACGACAGCGCCGAGCTGGCGAAGGCCTCCGAGGCGCTGGAGCAGGCGGTGAAGCTTCAGCCCAAGCTAGCCTACTTCCACGCCGAGCTGGGCTATATCTACAGCGCCCAGGGTGAGCACGATAAGGCGCGACAGGCCTTCCAGGATGCGCTGGATGCCGATCACGGCTATGTGCACGCGCAGGTGGGCCTGGGCTGGAACGCCTACTATACCAAGGACTACGAGGCGGCGGTGCGGCTGTTCGATCAGGCTATCCAGATGCGCTCCGACGATGCCGACGCCCACCTGGGCAAGAGCTACGCCCTGGCCGAGCTGAGCACCCCCGACTACCAGGCCGCCGTTGCCGAGGCACGGCTGGCCGCTAGCCTGGCCCCCGACCGCCTGGATGTGCAGAGCGAGCTGGGCTGGGCCTACCGCAATCTGGGCAGCAGCCTGAGCGATAATGCCGCCCGCAAGGATCAGTACACCCAGGCCGAGCAGCAGTTCCGCCGCGTGCTTGAGAAGAACGACCGCTTCTTCGATGCGCAGCTGGGGCTTGGCTGGGCGCTGCAGGATCTTGCTTTGCTGATCGGGGATGATGCCAAGCTGCACGATTCGCTCGATACCCTCGATCGCGCACTTGAGCTGAAGAAGAACCAGCCGTACGCGCTGAATGCACGCGGCTGGACCAACTACCACCTGAACGAATATGACGATGCCCTGGATGATTTCAACCAGGCGCTGGAGCGCGACGCGCAGTATGGCGACGCGCTGCTAGGCAAGGGCCGCACGCTTGTGGCGCTGGAGAAGCCCGATGAGGCGAAGGTGGTGTTTCAGGCAGCGGTGGATGCCGGAAGTACAACGGCGCAGTATGATCTCGACGAGCTTAAGTAGGTTGGTCTGTAGCTGATTGGCGCGGGGTGGGGAATGCTTCCCCACCCCGCGCTGCGCTAGTCGGCCAGCTGCTGCGCCATGAAGGCGATCGCCTTTCCCGAGCTGAAGTAGCCGAAGTGGTCGTTATCCAGCTGCAGTCGGCGGCTGCGCGGCACCAGCCCGGTGTCATCCAGCCGCGACATGCTCTCGGTGGGCACCACCAGATCGTTTGGCTTGTCGAAGAAGGTCTGGGCGGCGAAGCTGGCGAGCGCCTGCTGCATGGTGGGGCTGGCTAGGCCGCCGCTGGTGTAGCGCGAGCTGATCACGCTGTAGCGCACCCGGTCCTGGGCCTGCGCGATGATGCTGCCCTCGCGCGCTGCCGCGTTCAGCTTGGTGATGAACTCGCCGTCGGGCGTCATCGCGCCAATGCCCGGCAGGTCGAAGACCACCTGCGATGCGGCCTTCAGCACCAGCTCAAGGATGCGCGGTACCCACACCAGCCCGCCGGCGGGCGCGGCCAGCACGCTGGCCGCCGTCATGCCCAGCGACACCAGCCGATCCCAGCGCTCGGGGTCGGCCAGGCGCGTGCCGCCGTGCGGGGTGCCATTGGTGATCAGCCTGCGGATGTTCAGCTTGGGCTGCGGCTCGATCAGCTCCACCAGGCTGCGCGCCACCAGCCCGCCTCGGCTGTGGGCCACCACATCCACCGACAGCTCCAGGTCGTCAGGGATCATGGCCAGCAGCTCGCGGGCGTTGTGCTCGGGGTCGCACCAGATCGTCGGGTGGTCGTAGCCGATGATCGCATCGTACTGCTGGCCCAGCTGGGTGAACCACTCGTTGGTGCCCGGGCCGCCCAGCATGCTGCCGAAGCCGTGGATGAACAGCAGCACGCGGTGCGGCTGCCCGGGCTTGAGCAGCATGCGCCAGCCCTCGAAGCCCTGGATGGGCGCGAAGCTCTGGGCGGGATCCCACAGCACCCCGGCCCACGGCTCGCCCTCGGCCCTGCGGATGCTCTCGTGCAGGGCGCTGTCGAAGGGGCTTTTCAGCACCTGCACGGCCCGCTTTACGATCGCCCCGCCCAGCTCGCTGCCCACAACACCACCGATGATCTCGCCCACGCCCAGCACCGCGCTATCGCCGCCCGGCCCCGCGAGCGCCACCGGGTTGATCGGGAAGGTGAGTGTCTCGGGGCCGCCCAGCACCGCGCCATCGTCGCCCGCAGGCTGCTGGGGCAGCGTGAAATCGTAGATCAGGCCGTCGGCGGTCTCGACCGTCTGCATCAGCACGTAGGCGGCGCGCTCGTCGGGCAGGAACTCAAGCGCGCCCTGGGTGGGCTGGCCGAGCACCGCCGAGGGCGTGGCGGCGGCATCGTGCAGGATGACGGCGGGCGCGGCTGGCTCGAACAGGCCCAGCGCGTCGGCTGGGCCTGCCCCCGCGCCGCCCGCGCTCAGCACGGCGTCGCCCGGCTTGGCCACGGTGGCCCTGGCGCTCCACTGGTTGCCAAGGCGCAGCTTCATATCTTTGGTCAGCGGGATGCTTCCTCCACGGCCTCCTGGGGTTCGCGACGCCATCGAGTTCTCCTTCTACTAGGCGATGTCGCACGTGGGCCTGATCATACATCGCCAGATTTTCTTGCGCAATAGGCGCTCTGGTACCAAGCAGGGCCTATGAGTTCTCGACACACCAACGATGTTTACCACCAAGACACCGAGGGCACGCAAAAGAGCGAATATCACAAAGATTCGAAGGCACGAAGCCAACCGGTCGCGCAGAGCGGCATACTGCCGAGCATGTCGGCAATGGGCAACCTGCATCGCCGCTTTCCCCAGCCTAGTGGTTGCAGAACATGATAGATCCTGTAGATCTAAAATCGCTGGCCGTGTGTTTTTGAAGCCTGTTTTTCGGTTGCGAGGCTGTGGCGCTCGCGCTTAACGAGCAGATTCTCTTTTACGGTTGAGTTTTTTGGGAAAACAAAGAAGAAAATAGCTAAACAGTGGTCTATATCATCGTAGCAATGGTAATTGGTAGTAATGATATGAAAAAAGGCGTTAAAAAAGTCCGAAGGGAACTGGTGTGAACCAGTTCCCTTCGAACAAGAGAAGAGAGGAGAAGGAGATGTTTGGATTATAGCATGTGCGATACCGATTGCAAGAGCTTTATCGTGTAATAAGGTCAAAAAGAGCGTTAATAGTCAACCTTTTACGTGCGGTTGATTTTGCACTACCTTTGGGTGTGGTACAATCGCCCAAAGTTTCCGCCGCGTTTCCATGGAGCAACCGTGCGCCGCCACCACCTGCTGCTGATCTTCGCCCTGGCCCTCGCGCTGCGCTGCTACGGCCTGCTCTCGCCGCTGCTCGACACCCACTCGTGGCGGCAGGCCGACACGGCGGCGATCGCCCGCAACTTTGTGGCCTCGCACTACCAGTTCTCGCACCCGCAGATCGACTGGGGCGGCACCACTGAGGGCTATGTTGAGAGCGAGTTTCCGCTCTACACTGGCGCGCTGGCGCTGCTGTTCGGCGCGTTCGGCCCCCACGCCTGGCTGGGGCGGCTGCTCACCGCGCTGATCAGCGCGCTCACGCCGCTGGCGCTGTACGCGCTGGTGATGGCGGCGGGCGGGCCGCGCCGCGTGGCGCTCTACGCCGCGCTGGCCATGTGCGTGCTGCCCTTCCCGGTGTACTTTGGCCGCACCGTCATGCCCGACTCGCTGATGCTGCTGCTGGCCACGCTGGCGCTGTGGGCTTTCTGCCGCTGGGTGCGCGATCCATCCCCCGCGCGGTTTGCCCTGGCCCTGGCGCTGGCCGCGCTTGCGCCCCTGGCCAAGACTCCCAACCTCGTCATCCTGGCCGCGCCGCTGGCTGCGCTGGCGCTGGATGCCCGCCCGTGGCGGCGCTGGCCCCAGCTGCTGCTCTATGGCCTGTGCTTTGCCGCGCCCGCGCTGCTGTGGACCCGCTACGCCGCCACGCTGCCCGCCGATGCGCGCTTTTCGTTCGGCATTGGCGAGAAGCTGTTCGACCGCGCGTTGCTGGCCGATCCGCAATTCTACATAACCGTGATGCGCTGGGCAGTGGAGGATGTGGCGACCTGGGCGGGTGCGGCGCTGGCTGCTGCGGGCGCGCTGGCCTCCCTGCGGGCTAGGCGCTGGGCGGCGACGCTGCCGCTGGCCTGGCTGGCGGGCGTCGCGCTCTTCCTGCTGGTGGGCGCGGCGGGCGTGATTGGGCAGGAATACTATGTGCTGCCGCTGGCCCCGCCGCTGGCCTGGCTGGCCGCGCTGGGGCTGGATGCGGCCCAGCGCTGGCTGGCCAGTCGCTGGCGTGTGGCCGCACTGGCGCTGCCGATGGCGGTGCTGGCCGCCGTGGTGGCGCTCTCGGCCACGCGCATCGCGCCCATGTACCGCACCGCCGACCTCTACGGCCAGTTGGGGCGGCGGCTAGATGCGGCCCTGCCGCAGGGCGAGCGCGTGGGCCTGATCTCGCCCGCCGTCTCCGAGCTGCTCTACTACGCCCAGCGCAAGGGCTGGCGGCTTGACCCCGGCGTGATCGTCCCTGGCGGCCTGGCCTCGCTTGGGCCGGATCTGGGCGTGCGCTATGTGCTGATCACCGACCCATGGCTCAGCGAGCGGCGCGAGCAGCTGGCCGCCGACCTGCGCAGCTTCCGCCGCATCCCGGTCGGCCCCTACGCGCTGCTGCTCGACCTGCAGCAGCCAGGCTACGCGGGCGAGTTCGAGCTGGCCTGGGATACCGGCCACGTGGTCGAGCCGCCCTTCCTCGACCTCTGGCGCGATATGGGCGGCGCTGCCGAGCTGGGCCAGCCGCTCAGCGATGCGCTGGAGACCGGCGAGGGGCGCGTGCAGTACTTCGAGCGGCTGGTGCTGCTGCGGCACAAAGGGCGCACCCGCTTCGCGCCCGCCGGGCGCTGGCTGCTGGCCGCGCGCGGCCAGGCCGAGCAGCCCAGCGCCGCCGCCCCGGCCTTCGCCGACGCGCAGCGGCGCTACGGCCTGGGCGACGCGCTCGGGCCGCTGGCGGATGGCGTGCAGATCTTCGAGAATGGCGCGCTGCAGCAGGCGGCGGATGGCCGCGTGTCGTTCGCGCCGCTGGGTCGCTGGCTGCTGGATGCGCGCGGGCTGAGTGAGGATGCCCAGCTTGAGCTTTCGCGCTAGCTGTATGCACGACCTAGGTGATTAATATTTCTGATCAGGAGAAAAGAGGAGCGATATGGCGCAGATCTTCCACATGGCCCCAGCGGAGCGCTGGCGCACATGGCCGCAGGGCCAGGACTACCTGCCCGCCGAGTACGCCGCCGACGGCTTCATCCACTGCACGCGCGGCGAGGAGCTGATGCTGCAGGTGGCCAACAGCTTCTACCGCGCCCAGCCGGGCGACTTTGTGCTGCTAGTGATCGAGGCTGATCTGCTGGCCGCCCCCGTGCGCTGGGAGCGGTCGGCAGATCATCTCGCGGCGGAGTTTCCACACATCTATGGCCCGATCAACCGCGCCGCCGTGGTGGCCGAGCGCCTGATGCTGCGCGACACCAGCGGCGACTTCATCGGCATTGTGGCGGGCTAGCGCGACACTAGCCGCGCCCCCGCGCCGCCGCCGTTGGCGATGGTGAACTGCACCAGCGGCAGCGCATCCAGCCGCCGCTGCACCTCGGCGCGGTCGGCCTCGGCGCAGATCACGTGCACGTTCGGGCCAGCGTCGATGGTGAAGTAGGCCAGCAGGCCCTCGTCGCGCCAGCCGCGCACGGCGTGGATTACCTGCATGGTGCCCGCGCTCCAGTAGAACGAGGCCGGGCTGGATGTCATGCAGACCGCGTGCATCGACACCGCATCGGCCTCCATGGTCTCGCCCAGCAGCCGCAGGTCGCGCCGCTCGATCGCCTGGCGGGTGGCCGCAAGGCGCGCGGGGATCTCGGCCAGCCGCACCGCAAAGTACGCGCTGGTCACGGCCAGGCGGTGGTTCTCGGCGCTGCCGATCTTCTTCGCGCCCGCATCCACCACCGCCACCACATCGGCCAGCGCCCAGTGCTCGGCGGGGGCCAGGCTCACCGCGTAGGAGTCGCGGTCCCACGCCTCGGCGTCGAACGGCCCCTCGGGCACCAGCCACTCGGCGTAGCCCGTGGGGATGGAGCGCGAGGCCGAGCCAGAGCCGCTGAGCCGCGCCAGCCGCGACAGCTCGGCCTCGCCCACATCCAGCCCCAGCGCCGCCGCGCCCGCCAGGGTCAGCGCCGCGAACGCCGCCGCCGAGGAAGCGATGCCCGCATCCGAGGGGAAGTTGTTCTCCGACATCACCCGCGCCCGCGTCTGCACCCCCGCCAGGGCGCGCAGCCTGTCCAGGTGGCGCACCACGCGGCCCAGCGGCCCGCCGCTGGCGGCCTGCGGCTGCTGGCCGTACAGCGTCAGCGTCACCTCGTCGGCCTCCAGCGCGGGGTCGAAGCTCACGGTTGTGGTCGTCAGGCAGCTGTCCAGGTTCAGCGAGATCGAGCCGTTGTAGGGCAGTATCCGCTCGCTGTCCTGCACGCCCCAGTACTTGATAAATGCGATATTCGCTGGTGCGATGGCCGTGGCCGTGCGTTCCTGCATGTCTCTTCCTTCAAAAATATGCACCGTCGAGGTGTGCGTGTCTTCCTAGCGCTCGCCCGCCGAGATCCGCAGCAGCAGGCCGATGATCAAGAAGTTCATCAGCACCGACGAGCCGCCGTACGAGATAAAGGGCAGCGTGATGCCGGTGAGCGGGATGAGCCGCAGGTTGCCGCCGATGATGATAAAGGTCTGCACCGCCAGGATGGTGGTCAGCCCCACCGCCATCAGCTGCTCGAAGCCGCGGAACCGCCCGGGCACCCGCAGCGCGATGTGGAAGCCTCGGAACACCAGCAGCAGGTAGGCGATCAGCACCGCCAGCGTGCCCGCCAGGCCCATCTCCTCGCCAAACGAGGTGAAGATAAAATCGGTGTGCGCCGCCGGAACCACTGTGGGGTAGCCGCTGCCCAGCCCCGTGCCCAGGATATTGCCCGCCGAGAAGGCGTAGATCGCCTGCACGATCTGGTAGCCGGTGTCGTGCACGTGCGCCCATGGGTCGAGCCAGATCGACACGCGCGTCTGCACGATCGCGATGATCCGGTAGAGCACCATGGTGCCCACGCCGAACGCGCTCAGGCCCGCGATCACATACCAGCCACTGCTGGTGGCCACGTACAGCATAGCCAGAAACACGCTGAAGAGCATGAGCGCCGCGCCCAGGTCGCGCTGGAAGATGATCAGACCCATGGCCATGCCCCACATGCTCACCAGCGGCAGCAGGTAGGGCAGCGGCGGGATGGTGAGCGGCCCCAGCTTGTAGCCGCGCGCCACCAGCTCGCGATGGTCATCCAGGTACGAGGCCAGGAAGATCACCAGGATGATCTTCAGCAGCTCCGAGGGTTGGAACAGGATCGGCCCCAGGCGGAACCAGGCCCGCACGCCGCTGTCGTTGGGGTCGATGCCGAACACAAAGGTCAGCACGATCAGCACGATACCGAGGAACAGCCACACGTAGCGCTGGTGGCTGAGGAAGTCCATCAGCGAGGTGCGGAAGTAGCGGCGCATCAGGTCATCCCAGGGCACAAACAGGATGGCCGACATCACCAGCAGCCCCACCGAGACCCACATGGTCTGGCGCGTGTCGATGCCCTCGTAGCAGGGGTAGGCGATGCCATTGGCCCCCTCGCACATGCGGTCGAGCAGGGCTGGCTCCAGCCGCGCGATCATCAGCAGGCCCAGGCCGGTGAGCAGCGCCACCAGCGGCAGCAGCATCTGGTCGGCGTTGGACATGCGCCAGCTCATGCCGATGGAGATCGGGATGAACAGCAGGATGGGCAGAATCGACGGCCAGAGGACGTCGAGCAGGCCGTGGGCGGTCGGCACCAGCTGCTCGGTGCCCAGCACGCCCACCACCAGCACATAGCCTGCCCCAAACAGCAGCAGCGCGGTGAGGAGCAGCTGGATCTCAAGGGCGCGCAAGCGCCGGATGTAGTACATCATGTATTTCTACCATTGCTTGCTGCGCGGTGGCGGTATGGCGCGGGAGTGGCTTGGGGGAGTGGGGGCGCGATGCCCCCACGGCGGCTCCGCAGGCTGCGGCGTGGCGCGCCACAGCCCCGGCAGCGGTCGGTCGGCGCTAGATGTTGAACAGGAAGTGGCAGATGTCGCCATCCTGCACGATGTAGGTCTTGCCCTCCATGCGCACCGTGCCCTGCTTCTTGGCCTCGACCATGTTGCCCGCGCGCATCAGGTCGTCGTAGGCCACGATCTCGGCGCGGATGAAGCCGCGCTGGATGTCGGAGTGGATGGTGCCAGCGGCCTCGACCGCCGGGATGCCTTTGCGGATAGTCCATGCGCGCACCTCGTCGGTGCCGGCGGTGAGGAAGCTGATCAGGCCCAGCAGATCGTACGACTTCTTGATCGCGCGGTCGCGGGCGGCCTCGCTGATGCCCAGATCCTCCATGAACGCGGCGGCGTCCTCGTCATCCATCTGGGCCAGCTCGGCCTCGATCTTGCCGCTGATCGCCACCACGTCGCTGCGCTTGTGCTCGTACTTCACCTCGGGCGGGCTGGCGATCTGGTCGTCGCCGGTGTTCACCACCACCAGCATGGGCTTGGCCGAGAGGAACTGGTAGCCTTTGACTAGGCGCTCCTCGTCCTCATCCAGCTCGATGTCGCGCACCGGGATCTCGCTCTCCAGCGCCTGCTGGATCTTCAGCATCACCTCGCGCTCGGCGATCCGTTGCTCTTTGTCCTTCGACGACATCTTGTTGATCTCGGCGGTCAGGCGCTGCAGCCGCCGCTCGATGATCGCCATGTCCGAGAACATCAGCTCCATGTCCAGCGTGGCGATGTCGCGCTCGACATTCACCGAGCCCTGGGGGTGCGGCACGTTCTCATCCTGGAAGGCGCGCACCACATGCAGGTAGGCGTCGGCACCCTGGATGTAGTTCAGCAGCGCGCCCGGCAGGCCGCCGCTCTGGTGCTCGCCGCTGATGCCGCCCACATCCACATACTGCACGTCGGCGGGCGTCAGCTTGCGCGGGTTGAACATCTCGGATAGCTTGGTCAGGCGCTCGTCGGGCACCTTCACCATGGAGATGTTCGGCTCCAGTTGGCCCGAGGCGTAGGTGGTGGTCTCGGCGGTGCCGCGGGTGAGCGCGTTAAATACCGTTGTCTTCCCGCTGTTGGGAAGACCGATGATAGCCATTTTCATGCAGCTTCTACCTTAAATGAAAGATGTCTGTCTGGCCACGCGGCCAAAAGCATACAAAGGGTGCTCTGAATTTTTGCTCGGGTTAGCTGGCTGCTGCTCCACCGCGCCCGCCGTGCGGCAGACGCAAAAACGCCGTGCTGCTGGTGCGTGGCGTGGTAGATTCCCCCCAATCTCCGTGCAGTATAACAAGCCGCGCTCATTCATGCAACCGCACTCTGATGCGCTATCAGGGTCTATGCGTTCTGTCTAACGCGGCATCGCATCACCGTACCTTGGTAATGCATGCGTTTTCTTCCATTCGTGTCTTCGTGCCTTCGTGGTATTCGTTCCCGTTTGTTCTTTGGTGTCTTGGAGCCTTGGTGGTAAACATTGTTGGTGGCGTGGCCCGTGAGTGCATCGTTTTGGGCCTCACCGACGTCTAAACCGTAGCATATTTGATATTAGTCGCATATGGGCTATACTATGCCTGTGCAAAACGATGCCGCGCCTCAACCAACCTGCTGCACGCACGAACAGCCGCACTGGTGCGCAGGGCTGTTTTTCCCCGCCGCGATGCTGTGGCCCAGCTCACAATGAAGGAATAGCCATGCACTTGGAGGAGCGTATCGCCCTTGCCAGGGCTGGTGACATCGCCGCCTATAGCGAGATCTACCGGCAGTATGCGGTCGGCATCCTCCGCTACCTCTACGCGCGCCTGGGCGACCAGGAGCTGGCCCAAGAGCTGACCCAGGAGGTGTTTGTGCGCGCGCTGCACAACCTGGGCGTGTTCGAGAGCCGGGGCGAGCTGCTGTTTTTGGGCTGGCTCTACCAGATCGCTGGCGATGTGCTGGCGGGCTATGCCCAGCACGCCGCATTGCCGCGCACGCCCCTGGATGGCGGGGGCGAGCTGCCCAGCCAGCCCGGCCCCAACCGCTCTACCCTGCGCCGCATGCTGCTGCGCCTCCCCGAGCAGCAGCAGGTGCTGCTGGCGCTGCGTTTCTTCGCGGGCATGTCGGCCAGCGAGATCGCCCAGGCGCTGCGTGTGGCCGAGCCTGCGGTGCTTGAGCGGCAGCACCAGGCCCTGGCCGCCCTGCACCAGCTGATCGAGCGTGGCGAGCCTGCCCCAGCCCCAGCCGCACCCGGCGCCCCCGACCCCTACCGCGTGCCCGATGGGCCGCTGCAGGGCCGGGCGCTTGACAGCACGATCGATATGATGGAGTACCGACGCAGTGGAACATCGGCTCAGCACGACTCTTGATCAGGCGCTTGCGCTGATGCAGGCCGGGGCCAGCGTAGAGGAGTGTCTCGCGCGCTACCCCGCCGACCAGGCCGCGCTGGAGCCGCTGCTGTGGGTCGCTGCGGCCATGGCTACGCAGGCCGCCGAGCCGCTGGGAGCCGATCTGGAGCTATGGCCCTACCTTGAGGGCGCGCACGAGCTGGCGGCCATAGCCGCGCTGCGGCGGCACACCCACCGCCGCAGCCAGCGGCCCACATCCCCCGCCGCGCTGGATACCGCGCTGGATCTGGCCCAGCTGGGCGGCCCGCCGCTGCCCTGCCTGGGCGAGCTAGCCCCCCTGGCCGATCTGGGCAGCGCGCTCTACGCCGAATCGCGCGAGCCGCTGCCACGCGAGATGATCGAGTGGCTGGCGGCTGGCGAGCGCGACATCCGCCAGCACGCCGAGCGCCGAGCAGGGCTGCCGCTGGTGCTGCGTGAGCGCCGCGCGCGCCGTGGGCTTGCGCAGGCGGCGCTGGCCACGCTGGCCGCTGCCTTCATGCTGCTGGCGGTTGACCAGGCCTCGGCAGAGAGCTTGCCGGGCCAGCCGCTCTACGCCTGGAAGCTGGCCCGTGAGGATCTGGCAGTGGCGATCACGCCAGATGCTGGGCCGCGCGGGTGGCTGCACGTGCGCTATGCCCAAGAGCGCATGAGCGAGGCGCAGGCCCTGATCTCCAGCGGGGTTGCGGCTGACTCGCCGCTGGTGGCGGGGGCCATGCACAGCGCCCTGGAGCACTCGCGCAGCGCCCTGAGCAACGCCACGCTGGCAAATACCTACCCCAATGTGCTGCCAGCGCTCAGCCAGATGGCCAGCGAGTCGCGAGCAACGCTTGCCCAAGTTGAACAGGCCGAGCAGCCCGGCCCCGCTCTGGCCGAGGTGCGGCAGGTGCTAGATGAGATCGCTGGCCCGTCGGTGCTGCCAGCCGTCGCGTCATCCACGGTGTCGCCACAGCCCACAGCTACGCTGGCGGTGGCCACCCCCGTGCGCACGAGCGCGCCCGCCAGCCCTACCGCAGCATCGGCTGTGCCTACCGCCGCTGCGACACGCCCGCCCACCGCCGCGCCGACGCCCGCCCTATCCGCTACGGTGGTTGCAGCTACGGCCACAGCTACGCCGATCGCGACCGCAGCAGCTCAGCCGACGCTGCCCCCGAGCGCGACGCCCGTGCTGCCGAGCGCGACGCCGCAGGCCACGGCCAGCGCGACGCCGCAGGCCACGGCCACCGTTACAGCCACCGCCACGGCAATGCCAAGCGCCACGGTAATGCCAAGCGCCACGCCGACGGCCACCGCCACACCCACCGCCCTGCCCACCGCCACACCCACGGCTACGCCGAGTGCCACGCCCACGGTGCCGCCGAGCGAGACGCCTGCGCCGAGCGAGACGCCCGTGCCGCCAACAGAGCTGCCGCCGAGCGAGACGCCTGCGCCGAGCGAGACGCCCGTGCCGCCAACAGAGCTGCCGCCGAGCGAGACGCCCGTACCCAGCGAGATATCTGTGCCCAGCGAGATCGTCACGGCAGAGCCGCAGGAATAGCAAAGCCCCGCCCTCCAGCCGAGGGCGGGGCTTTGCTATTCCTGCGCCGAGGGGCTAGCCGTAGATCCAGCCGTCCACGTTGCGCTCCATCTCCACCAGCTCGTCGGCCTTGAAGAACAGGTTCACCTCAAGCTCGCCATTCTCGGGCGAGTCCGACGCGTGGATCAGGTTGCGGCTGGTCTCCAGGCCGAAGTCGCCGCGGATGGTGCCAGGGGCGGCGTTGACCGGGTTGGTCGCGCCGACCATGGTGCGCACGGTGGCCACAACCTCTTTACCTGTGACGGCTAGCACCACCACCGGGCCGGAGGTGATGAACGAGATCAGGCCCGGGAAGAACGGCTTGCCCTCGTGGACGGCGTAGTGGCGCTTGGCTAGGCTCTCATCCATGTGGATGAGCTTCATGCCGATCAGCTTCAGCCCGCGCTGCTCAAGGCGGGTGAGGATCGCGCCAACAAGCCCGCGCTGGACAGCATCGGGCTTGAGGATAATCAGTGATCGCTCCATGATCTGAATCTCCTTCTCAGTCTCGCTTAATAAGATGCCGTAAGGCTCTATGTCGATAATATCCGTTTGCCACGCCAAATAATACCATAGCTTTTTCATCACAAACTCAGAAAACGGGCAAGGTATCAGCACTTTTGGCAAAAATGTGATGAAAGAAAAGGGAAAGCGCTTGATATTACGTTAGGGTGCTAGTGTTTTAGCATCCTCTGCTGCCGACACACAAAAGCGGTGGCCTTTCGACCACCGCCGCTTGCGTGTGTGGAGCGGCAGGGCTAGATGGGGAGTGCTTCGCCGATGCGCTTGGACGCGCGTCGCATTTCCATCTTCACCAAGCCCAGGTTGACCATCCGCTGGGTGATCACAACCAGGATCAGGTCTTTCGCCTCAAGCATCAGGATAGACCCTTGCTCAGCATCAATGATGCTGTCCACCAGGGTTCCAACGCCGATCCGTTTGGTCGCTTTATCTATCTCGCCGAAGACTGCGGCGGACATGGCACCCAAAACCTCGGCATCTTCTTCATCGAGTAGCGTACTGGCGACAACAAGGCCATCCTTGCCCACCAGCAGGCTTCCGATTACGCCTTCTACTCGGATCAAGTCTTCGACGATCCGTCGCATTGCTGCAGCCTTTCCCTTAGCACAGTTAGTTGTTGCCGTAGATCCAGTTGTACTCACTAATTGCGTCGTCGATACGCCCCTGCTTTGAGTAGGCGTCACCGAGGAGGCGGTGCAGCCGCTGTAGCGTGTGCGGATCGTCTGTGTCGCTAATCAGGTCGGACAGATCGTCGACGACGATGTCAAGCAGTACATTCTGGCGGATGATGTTCTTGTACTGCTGAATAGCCGCCTCTGCCTGCCCGATCTGCCCACTGATGCGCGCCAGCGAGAGCCGAAGCGCATGGTTCTGGGGGTCTTGCTCAAGCCGCTTCAGGTAGCTGCCCAGGGCAGGCACCTGCTCGGAAAGCGAGTTGGAAAGCCCTGGGCTCTGCCGGGGCTGCACAATCGGCGTCGGCTGCTGCGCAGGTGTGGGCTGCGCCGCCGGTTCAACAATGTGCGGGGTCGCTGCCACGGGCGGCGTATCCACCGGCCTGCTGGGTGCAGGCGTGGGCGTCTTCGGCTCCTCGGGCGTCGGTTCGGCCAGGATGTCATCGAGCGAGAACGAGCCGATGTCGAGCGAGGGGCTGGCGCTGGCCTTTGGCGTCTCCGGGAGATCCGGCTCAAGGCTGGCAAGCTCCTCTTCGGTGAGCCCCAGATCGCTCAGGGCAAACGGGGTCATCTCCGGCTCATCCTCATCGTCGGCTGGGGCCGGGGTTGCCGCAGGTGCGTCGCCCAGGCCTAGGTCGGCGATCTCATCGTCGGAGAGGCCAAGGTCGGCCAGCGAGAACGGGGTCATCTCCGGCTCGGCGGCAGGCTCGGGGGTGGTCTCCGGGATGTCATTGAGGCCCAGGTCGGCGATCTCGTCCTCGGAGAGGCCAAGGTCGGCGAGCGAGAACGGGGTCATATCGGACTCATCGGCCACCGGCTCTGGCTCACGGGTCTTCGGGGCTGGCTCGCCCAGGCCCAGGCTGGCAATCTCGTCATCGGAGAGGCCCAGGTCGCTGAGCGAGAACGGGGTCATGTCCGGCTCTTCGGCGGTGGGGCGCACATCGGCAAAGTCGATCTGGGAGAGGTCATCGGCTTGCTCTTCCTCCTCGACCTCGTACTCGGCCTCCATGTCCACTTCCTCATCGCCATCGAAGATCTTGATGTTGTTCTCGTGCAGGATCTGCCCGATCTGCTCGATGCGCTCGGCCTCGGCCTCGGGGTTCTCAACCCCAGCGATGATGTCGGCAATATCGACATAGCCCTGCATCGTGCCCAGGTCAAGCAGCCGATCCAGCAGAGGGTCGCCGGTGCCGGTGGCGGCGGGTTCTGGCTCTGGCTCCGGCTCGGGGTCAAAGTTGAGGTCGAGATCGAAGCTTGACAGTGGCTCCGGCTCTGGCTCTGGCTCTGGTGTCGCTGGCGTGCTCTCGCTGAGCTGGAATTCGCTCAGGTCGATGTCGCCGCCCATGTCCAGGCCCTTGAGCTCTTCCTCGGTGATGCGCAGGCCGGTGTCCTCGGGCTGGTCGTCAAGCCCAAGGGCGTCGATCTCATCCTGCGAGAGGCCCAGGTCGCTCAGCGAGAAAGGCGAGAGCGAGTCGAATCCTGCGGCGAGGTCATCTTCCGCGTGGGTCTCGGCCACCGGCTTCTCATCCGCTGGCTCCTCATCCACTAGCTCAAGTGCGCCCAGCGAATCATCCGATAGGAAGTCGAAGTCGTCGGCCTGTGGGCTTTCGGCCTCGGGGGCTGCCTCGATCACTGGCTCGGGTGTGCTTGGTGTGGCCGAGGCCGCCTCGGCAGGCTCGTCATCGCCGAGCATGCTGGTGAAGCTTTGGGCCGCACCACTGTTGCCGCCCAGGCCCAGCGCGGCGATCTCCTCGGGGCTAAGCCCAAGGTCGGCCAGCGAGAACGGCTGGATCTGGCCGCTGGAGAGACCAGCGCTCAGATCTTCCACATTCTCGTCTTCGTGTGCGGGCTTGGATGCCTCGGGTGTGCTCGGCGTGGCGGCAGCCTCGGCAGCCAGTTGCTCGTGGGCCGCGCCTTCTGCTGTGTCGTCACGCAGCGAGATGTCATCCATCGAGAAGATCATGCGGTCGTTTGGCGTCTCCTCGAAGTTCTCGCTGAGCGGCGGCTCGATCGGCTGGAACGAGTCGATCTCTTGCTCCTTGCGCGTCTTCAGCTTGGAGAAGATAGATTCGCCATCCGGCATCAGCGGGTCGCGCTCACCGGTCACCGGGTCGACATAGGCGGGGCGAGGGCGCTGCGTGGGCTGCTGCCAGCTATACCCGCCGCTCTGCGCGATGGTGTCCTCGTCGTCTTCGCTCGATGGCTCGTCGCGGTTGAACTTTGGCTCGGGCGGGATGAAGCTGCTCGATCGCGGCTGCCCCATCGGGGCATCATCCAGCGAGAAGGGCTGGAGCGATGGAGGAAGCCCACCACCACCGTTGTCGAGGTCAAGCTCGTCGAACGAGAATGGCAGCAGGTCATCGGGTAGGTCATCTTGCTGGCTGCTTGGATTCTGGCCAGGGATGCCAAATGGCATGTCGGGTGTGGCGCTGCCGATCTGCCCAGCGTTGATGCTGGCGATCTCGTCGTCGGAGAGGCCAAGGTCGGCGAGCGAGAAGGGCGTCATCTCCGGCTCGTCGGCTGCAGGCGCGGCGGTAGAGGCGCTGTCGATGCTGGCAATCTCGTCGTCGGAGAGGCCAAGGTCGGCGAGCGAGAAGGGCGTCATCTCCGGCTCGTCGGCGCTCGGCGCGGCGGTAGAGGCGCTATCGATGCTGGCGATCTCGTCGTCGGAGAGGCCAAGGTCGGCGAGCGAGAAGGGCGTCATCTCTGGCTCGTCGGCTGCAGGCGCGGGAGACTCGGTCACGCTGGCGTCGCTGATGCTGGCGATCTCGTCGTCGGAGAGGCCAAGGTCGGCGAGCGAGAAGGGCGCCATCTCCGGCTCGTCGGCGCTCGGTGCGGCGGTAGAGGCGCTGTCGATGCTGGCGATCTCGTCGTCGGAGAGGCCAAGGTCGGCGAGCGAGAAGGGCGTCATCTCCGGCTCGTCGGCTGCAGGCGCGGGAGACTCGGTCACGCTGGCGTCGCTGATGCTGGCGATCTCGTCGTCGGAGAGGCCGAGGTCGGCGAGCGAGAAGGGCGCCATCTCCGGCTCGTCGGCGCTCGGTGCGGTGGTAGAGGCGCTGTCGATGCTGGCGATCTCGTCGTCGGAGAGGCCAAGGTCGGCGAGCGAGAAAGGCGCCATCTCCGGCTCGTCGGCGCTCGGCGCGGGAGACTCGGTCACGCTGGCGTCGCTGATGCTGGCGATCTCGTCGTCGGAGAGGCCAAGGTCGGCGAGCGAGAAGGGCGCCGTCTCCGGCTCATCGGCCACGAACTCACCTGGTTGGGTGATCTCGCTTGCCGACGGGCTGGATGTGATGCCCTCGATCTCGTCATCGGAGAGACCCAGGTCGCTGAGCGAGAAAGGCGTGAGCGGCGGCGCGTCGTCCTCTTTTGCGCCACCTGCGCCGAAGTCTAGGTCATCCAGCGAGAAGGGGTTGGCGTTGATCGGCTCGGTTATCTCGTCGATCGGTGCGCTGGGGGCCGCCTTGGGTGCGGCTGCGGCAGCTGCGGCTGCGGCAGCTGCGGTGGTGGCACCAGTGCCCGCCAGCAGCACAGCCAGGAAGTCATCGTTGTTGCCCGCGCTGACGGCAGCGGGCTGCGGCGTGCGCTGCGGCGCGGCGACAGGTGTCTCTAGCTCGGCGATCGGGATGGGGCGCGTGGCGGCGGGCACGGGCTGCTTCTCAAGCTCGCGCTGGCGCAGCCACTCATCGGCGTCCCACTCGGGCAGCTCGGGGTTCTGCTCGGAGCCAGCGGGCAGCGTGTCGAAGAGCACCTTGCCGACCGTCAGGTAGGGGTCGATCTGCAGGGCGGTGTCCCAGTAGCGCTGGCCATCGGGCTTGCCCTGGGCGAGGTAGATGTAGCCGAGCAGCAGGTTGGCCTTGAGCGACTCGGGCCGCTGGGCCAGGATGTCCTTGGATTGAGCGATGGCCTCGTTTTCCTGGCCGTCGCGCCAGAGCGCCTCGGCCAGCGCGACCTTCGCATCCTGGCGAGCGGGCTGCTCGGTGATCACCTGGCGAAACTCGTTGATCGCCTGGGGCAGCATGTGCCCTTTGGCGTAGAGCCGCGCGAGGCCGGCCTTGCTGATTCCGACCTGGGCATGCTCTTTGCCCCAAGCCTCGGTGTAGAGACGCTGCAGCTGAGTGCGCAGCTCCGTCATGTCCTGGCGAATTTCCCAGGCCTGTTCGAACTCCAGCACTGCGCGATCGAGCTTACCTTGCCGTTCGTACGAGATGCCAAGGCCCACGTGGGCCGGAATATTTTCCGGGTCTGAGCGCAGCACACGATCGAATGCTTCTTGAGCCTTGTCGAGCTGCCTGCTGGCAAGATAGGCCTCGCCAAGGATACGATAGGCTTCAAGGTTATTCGGGTAGTAGTTGAGGATGTGCTGGGCTAGCCCGATGGCACGCTCCGGATCGTTGCTCTCAATCCAGCGCCGGGTCTGGTCATAGGCCCCTTGGAGGCTCATCGTAGCCATATCGCTCCTCCCACCGTCGGCTCCGCGTGCGATTTCATCATAGTGTAATGTTTTACGGATACGGACGGGTCTTGTGGTACCGAAGGCGAAGCAACGCGCTATAATGCGTAAATCTAGTGCCCATTATAGCCTATGTGTCAAACCCTCGCAAGACACTGCCGCTTGCAGCGAGCGCACAAAATCCCCGCCGCCTTGCGCCGCTGCGTCGTAACGCATGTGCTGCGCTCCGAAATATCGCCACATTCTAGCATGACAACTCTATAGCTGTGTTGCTGTCGGTAAGCAGAATAACAACAGTTTACACTACATGGGCTAGGTTTTTGCTCTTTGATCGCGTTTCAATGCGTTTTTTTGGGGCATGCTAGCCAAGGCGACTTGCAGAATTAGGAGGAACGTACTACCACAACACGCATGCGTGCATCGGCGTGAATAGTGCACATCAGATCAAATGTTCCAACATTAAAGAACTGCTGCTGAAATGTTTGGCCTGGCTCGATCTTGTAGGGGCCGATCTGCACCGCCTGCTGGTCGTCGTTGCGGATCACTAGGATGTCGCGCAGGCCGAGGGTCATGGTGATGGTGGATGGGAGGACATCGAGTGGCTGCCCAGCGGCGACACGCTGGATGGTGCCCTGCGGGATGACGTACTCGACCTTGCGATTGGCCTCGCGCTGCTGGTGGGTCTGCCAGCCGGTGGCGGCTGCCACGCAGGCGATCAGGAAGGCGCAGATGCCGATGAGTATGATTTTCCAGCTCATAGATGTCCTCTCTCCACTTCGGGCAGGGCGGCGTGCGCCGCCCTGCCCTGCGGGCTACTTCTCGCGGATGGGGGCGGTGACCGTGACCTCGCCTGCGGTGGCGAAGGTGAGCTTGAGCGTGATGCTCTCGCCCGCCACCAGCGGCTTGGTGAGGCCGATCAGCATCAGGTGGTAGCTGCCGGGCTTCAGCGTGACGCTGCCGCCCGCCGGGATCTCTAGCCCGCCCTCGACGGGGCGCATAGACATCACGCCGTTTTCCTCGATCACATTGTGGACCTCGGCGGTCTTGGCGGCGTCGGTGCTGACGCTCACCAGCTTGTCGGCGGCGCTGCCGCTGTTGGCGATGACCATGTAGGCCGCGCCCATGCCGCCATCCATGTCGCCCATGCCGCCCGCCTCGGCGGTGGCCATGCTGCCCATGCCGCCCGCCTCGGCGGTGGCCATGCTGCCCATGCCGCCGCTCATCTGCGAGGCGCGCGCCCAGGGGCTGCTAATGCTGATCGCGCCTGCCTTCACATCGGCGGCGCTGGATGCGGCGGCGGTGCTGGCGGCTGGGGCGGTGGCGGTGCTGCTGCCACATGCGGCCAGGGCCAGGGCGAGCGCTGCCGTGGGCAGGATGGTGTGGAGTTTCATGGGATCTGCCTTTCTGCTGAATCTATCGCGAAGAAACTAGGAGTTGTTCACAAGGTAGCGGGTGTCGCTGGCGATGTCCTCGGATGTCACGCCGAATGGCATCATCGCCCGCCAGTTGCCGTCTTTGTCGATCACATAGATGAATGCCGAGTGGTCCATGGTGTACTGCAGCTTCGAGTTCGGCAGCTCGCGGCGGATGGCGGTGACGCCGTACGACTTCATCACCGGCGCGATCTCCTCCTGGGTGCCGGTGAGGCCGATGAAGGTGGAGTCGTAGTTGTGGACGTAGGTGCCGATCTTCTGCTGGTTGTCGCGGGCGGGGTCGACGGTGATCAGGGCGACCTTGATCCGGTCGGCGTCGCCGCCGAGCTGCTTGCGGGCGGCGGCGATGTCGGCCAGGGTGGTGGGGCAGACATCGGGGCAGGATGTGAAGCCGAAGAACAGCAGCACCACATTGCCCTTCTGCTGGCTGAGCGTGAAGGGCTGGCCGTTCTGGTCGGTCAGGGTGAAGTCGGGCGCGGGCTTGGCTGGCTCGATCACCGTGCTGCGAAAGGTGTAGGGCTGGCCGCACGAGCTGAGGGCGAGCAGGCTAACCAGGGCGAGCAGGATCAGGGCGGGCATTCGTTTCATAGTGTGTCCTCTTTTGGTGTGTGATACCGACGGCACGGCTGGCGGCTCGCCTCGGGCGGCTAGGGCCGCGCGGCCTTGACAATGTCGGCCTGGAAGGTATGGCGGATGTCGTCGTACCCTGGGCGGCGCACGATCACCTCGATCTGCCAGCGCCCGCCCATGGAGATGTAGCTGCCGCGCGCGGTGTAGCGGCCGTCGCCGCCCGGCTTCATCTCGGCCTGGATGGTGCCCATCTCCATGCCCACCATGGTGAAGTCGATCAGCACCGTGGCGGGCGCGGCATCCGCGCCCTGGCGGGTGTCGCGCACATCCACGGCGAACTCGTTCTCGCCGATCTGCGCGGGCGCGACCTGGAGCCGGATGCTCGCGCCGTCGAGATCGGCGGTCTGGCTGATGCCGAGCTTGCTCTGCTCGGCCCAGGCGGCCTTGCTAGGGGCCACGCTGGTCATCGCGCCCACGGCCAGCAGCACCAGCGCGCCCAGGGCCAGCTCGCCCGCGATGCTGCGCCCGAAGCGGCGGGCCAGGCCCGTGCCGCCCTTGCGCAGCCCTGGCGAGAGCACCAGCAGGTTCCACGCCCCCAGCGCCAGCAGCAGCGCGAACAGCGCCAGCTTGGCGGCCAGCGCCCGCCCATAGGTGGTGTCGCGCAGCAGCGCGGGCTGGCCAATGTGCAGGAAGTAGCTGTAGGTGCCGCTGGCGGCCAGCACCAGCACGCAGGCCACGGCCAGCGCCGAGAAGCGCGGGATGAGCCTGCCCAGCGGCAGTGCGTGGTCTCTGCGCTCGCGCGCGCCCCACAGGGCCATGCCCAGCGGGGCCAGCCCGCCCACCCAGGCCACTGTGGCCGCGATGTGCAGCCAGTCGAGGGCGGTGGCCAGCGCCGCGCCCTGCGGCTCGGCGGCGGCGTGGCTGCCCAGGCTGAAGGTGAGCACCTGCGCGCCACCCAGGCCCAGGGCCAGCCACCACGGCCAGGCCGCGCCCGCGCCAGGGGCGGGCAGCCGCGTGGCCAGGGCCAGGGTGGCCAGCCCCAGCGCCGCGCGGGCCACCAGTAGCCCGCCGGTGTAGCTGCGCAGCAGCGCCGCCGCAGGCTGGCCCAGGGCCTGCCACGCGGGCACGCCCGCCGCCGTGGCCGCCTGATCGATCAGGAAGACCACGGCGGCCAGCAGCCCGGCGGCGCTGCCCGCCACGATCAGTCGGCGCAGGTGCCTGCCAAACGACTGGTCGATCGCGGTGTAGTCGGCCTTTTGGTCGGCGGCGCTGGCCGCGCGGAAGGCGGGACGCCACACCAGCAGCGCGAAGGGCACCCCGCCCAGCGCCGCGACCAGGGCCAGCAGCCCCATCCAGCGTGTGGCCGCGCTGCCCAGCGGTGGCGCGGCGGTGGCTGGCTCTACCGCGCCCGGCGGCGGGATGAGTGCAGCCTGCGCGACGGCCACGCCCACGCCGAACGGCACGCTGCCCTCGGTCACGTGCCCATCCACCGCCGAGCGAGCGCGCCAGAGCGCGGTGTAGGTGCCCTTGGGCAGGGTGCCCAGCGCCAGCCGCAGCGTGTGCGGGTCGGCAGGGTCGATGCTGCCGGGGCCTGCATCCAGCAGCGCGTTGCTGGAGTCGAAGAGCTGCACGCGCGAGAAGTCAGCGTCGAGCTGCTCGCTGAACTCCAGCACGATCTCGGCGGGGGCCTGATCGAGCGTGCTGCCCACGGCGGGCGTGGAGCGCACCAGCCCGGCGTGCGCCCACGCGGGCGTGGCCGTGGCCAGCAGGGCCAGCGCGACAATGGTGATGGCGAGAAACCTGCGCATGGCTGTGGCTAGGCCTGCTGGCCCTGGGCCTTGGCCGGCGCGGCCTGGGCCTTGGCCGGTGCCTTGCGCAGCAGCACAAACAGCGCCGCGATCAGCGCGATCGCGCCCACGGCAATGCCGGTGATCCCGATGGCGCGGGCCTGGGCCACCTGGTCGAGCAGATCTTGGCTGGTCGGCTCGGCGGCGGGGAAGGCCACCGTGGCCTTGGCGTTCACGTTGCCGAAGGTCTCGGGGCCGCTGGTGAGCGAGAGGTCCACTGGCGTGCCCTCGATGGTGCCGAAGATGCGCCAGGTGTAGGTGCCCGCCTTCGTTGGGATGACATCGGCGGTATACGCGCCATCCTGGCCCCACTGGGCGTGGATGGCGAACTCCTGCTTGCTGCCGCCGTAGGTCAGCTCGGCCTTGAGCGTGTCCTCTAGGTTCTTGACTGGCTGGCTGGTCTTCTCGTTGGTCACGCGCAGGTCAAGGCCGTTTGGCTCGCCCTGGTAGGCTGGCTCGTTCAGGAAGCCGATCACCAGCTCGTAGTCGCCCGCCTTCAGGTGGCCGTGGGCCGACGCGGTGGGCATGGCGATGGGCGCGAGCAGCGCGCCAGCAAGCACGGCCAGGGCCGCGATCCGGGTTGCGATCTTCATCTCTTCTCTCCTTCGAAATACATCATTCGTTGTAAGGGCTGGTCGAGCGGCGCATGGCAGCAGATCGGCCATGGATCTTTTTTCCATGGGGATGCTGGCGCTCGTGCGCTGGGCCATCTTGGGGTACGCTGTGCATGCCCCGAGGTGCTGGGGTGATGTTAGGCTGCGAAGGCAGGTCGAATGATCGGAGGAGGCGAGAGCGGCTGGGGGCGGTGTTGGGCTTGGCGCAGCACCGGGGATAGGTTGGGGCGGGCGATGCTGGCCAGCACCAGCAGGATGACCACGGACAGCAGCAGCATCTCGTGGAAGGGCTGGCCGAAGCTGGTGGGGCAGTTTGGGGCGGCGCTGTTGGGGCTGCTGGCCATCCCGTGGCAGTTGGTGCCCACCGGGGCCACGCTGGCCAGATCGGGCGTGGCGCTGGCGTGGTGGTGGTGCATGGCTGTCATGCCGCTGGCGGTGCCCAGCATCTCGATGATCGCACAGTGGGCGACACAGGCCAGCGGCTCCAGCAGGCCGAGCGTGAGCACGACAAATAGGCTGGTCAGCGCCCCGCGCCGTCGCAGCCTGCCTGCTATTGGGTGCCAGATGCGGCACATGCGTGTCAGAAGCTCGCGCACACTCTTCTCAATGCTGGAAATATCTGCCATGTTGTACACGTTTGTGATAAATGTGTCAAATAACATGGGCGGCTATTGCCACAGCATGGCACCAGCCCGCTATCCTGTTGCGATAGCGGGCTGGTGTTAGGATTCAGCAGGCCACGTGAGGTGCGCAGATGCTCCGGCTAGGCCCACAGGCTGGACAGCACCTCGGGGTCGATGTTGCCGCCGGTGATGATCATGCCCACGCGGCGCGGCCCGGCGGGCAGTTTGCCCGCCATAGCGGCGGCCACCACCACCGCGCTGCTCGGCTCGACCACCAGCTTCATGCGCAGCAGCAGGAAGCGCAGCGCCGTGCGGATCTCGTCATCTGTCACCGTGAGCACCTGGGCCACGTGCGACTGGATGATCGGGAAGGTGATGTCGCCGGGCATCTGGGTGCGCAGGCCATCGGCGATGGTGCGGGGCGGCGGGATCTGGACCGGGTGGCCCGCCGCCAGCGACAGGGCCACGTCGTTGCCATCGGCTGGCTCGACCCCGAGCACCGGCATGTCCGGGCGCAGGCCGTGGGCCGCCAGCGCGCTGCCGCTGATCAGCCCGCCGCCGCCCACAGGTGTCACCAGGGCGTCGAGGTCGGGCACATCCTGGATGAGCTCCAGCGCGGCGGTGCCCGCCCCGGCCACGATGTGGGGGTGGTTGAAGGGCGGCACGATCGGCGCGCCGCGCTGCTGGGCTACCCGCCCCGCCACCTCGTCGCGATCCTCGGTCATCCGGTCGTAGAACACCACCTCGGCCCCATAGGCGCGGGTGCCCTCCACCTTCACGGCGGGCGCGTCGCTAGGCATGCAGATGGTGGCCTGCACGCCCAGCAGCTGCGCGGCCAGCGCCACGCCCTGGGCGTGATTGCCCGACGAGAAGGCCACCACGCTGCGGCAACCCTCCAGGCGGCTGATGGTGTTGTAGGCCCCGCGAAACTTGAACGCGCCGCCGCGCTGGAAGTTTTCGCACTTCAGCACGATCTCCAGGCCAGTGGCCTGGTTGAGCGAGCGCGAGGTGAAGATGGGCGTGCGGTGGGCGATGCCCTTGAGCCTATCGGCGGCATCCTGCACCGCCGCGAAATCGACCGAATCGACCAGCGTCATTGCGCTATTTCTCCTTCGCCTGGGCCACGGTCTTCTCGATCTGATCGTGGTGGAGGTAGTCGTGCTTGGACATGATGCCGATGGCCTGCGAGAGCGTGATGATGCCGTAGGTGGGGTGCACGCCGGTGCGCTCCAGGTGCAGCGGCTTCAGGCCGCGCAGGAACTCGATGGTCTGCTCGCGAGCCTCGCTGAAGGTGCCCAGCAGCCCGGACAGCTGCTTCTGCTGGTAGCTGCGCTGGCGCACCAGTTCGTCGACATCGAACCGCTGCAGCGTGGGCTGCTCGGCGGCCAGCATCTGCTGGAAGCGCCCGGTCCAGATGCCCTCGATATCGATCAGGTGGCCCACATTTTCGATCACCGACCACTCGCCCTCGGGCTTGAAGCGCAGGGTAGTATCATCGAGCGGCCTAGTGAGGTCGCGCAGGACGGCGGGGAAGGCGGCGAGCAGGTCGAGCACGGGTGCGATCTCGGACTGAGTCATAGGTTTTCTCCTTCTTTGGGGGTGCGGGCTACCGCTGGTAGCTGGTGAACACTGGCTCCGCCGCAGCATTGCCGCCGCAGATCAGAGCCACCGGGGCATGGTACGCTGCAAGATCCAGACCCGCCTGGATGGCCGCCACCACCGCCGCGCCAGCTGGCTCCACCAGCTGGTTGGCCTCGGCCCATAGCCAGCGCATGCCCGCGACCATCTGGGCATCCTCCACTAGCACCACCTCATCCACGTACTGGCGGGTCAGGGCCAGGGTGCGTTCGCTCACCGCGCGCGGCGCGAGCGTGTCGGCGATGGTGTGGGTGGCGGGCAGCTCGCGCACGCGCCCGGCCTGGAGCGCCGCGCTCATGGATGCCGCGCCCACCGGCTCGACGCCGATGATGCGCACGTGGGGCCGCAGCTGCTTGATCGCGGCGGACAGGCCGCTGATCAGGCCGCCGCCGCCGATGGCCACCACCACGCAGTCAAGCTCGGGCAGGTCATCCAGCAGCTCCAGGCCGAGCGTGCCGGTGCCCTCCAGGGTGCGCTGGGCGTCGAAGGGGTGGATGTACGGGCTGCCCTGGGCTTGGGCGTGGGCCATGGCCTGCTGGTGGGCGTCGTCCCAGTTGCGCCCGTAGGGCACCACCTGCGCGCCCCAGGCCGCGATCCTGGCCACGCGGTCGGCGCTGGCCTGCTCGGGCAGGTAGATTGTGGCGGGCAGGCCCAGCCTGCTGGCGGCGTAGGCCACCGCCACACCGTGGTTGCCGCCCGAGGCCGCGACCACGCCGCGCTGGCGCTGCTCGGGGGCGAGCTGGAGCAGGTGGTTGAACGCGCCGCGCGCCTTGAACGAGCCGCTGACCTGCAGATTCTCCAGCTTCAGCCGCAGGTTGGGCGGCATGTCGCCGCGCAGGGCTGGCAGGGGCAGCAGCGGCGTGTGGCGAGTGTGGGGCGCGATGCGGCTGCGGGCCGCCTCGATGCTGGCGAGATCGAGGCTCATAGCCGGGCCTTGGACATGGGGTCGTTCGTCATAGCGTGCCCTTTCCTGGTGCAGATGGGTTGTTGGCGCAACGCGATTGTAGCAAAAAAAGCCCCAGCGTCAGCCCGCCCCACGACGGAATGTGCAGGGCGGGCTGACGCTGGGGCGGGCTGTGGTGTTAGGCGCTGCGCGGCTGCAGCAGGTGCCGGAACGAGGCCAGCGGCATGGCGTAGAGCAGGCCCAGCAGTATGTAGCACGCCAGGCTCACCTCCACATTCCAGAAGGCCACCAGCGTGACCAAAAAGTACAGCACAGGCCCAAACATAAACGAGTGCCTGAGCGCGCGCAGATGCACCGGGTTGCTCTTGCGATCGACCAGATT
This sequence comes from Chloroflexia bacterium SDU3-3, assembly GCA_009268125.1. Classification (NCBI taxonomy): domain Bacteria; kingdom Bacillati; phylum Chloroflexota; class Chloroflexia; species Chloroflexia bacterium SDU3-3. Next base: position 186,857 of record WBOU01000002.1, read on the forward strand.
GGACGGGCCGGTGGCGTAGACCCAGATCAGGTTGAAGAACACACCGCCGATCGTCAGCACGCCGCCATACACCACCGCCGCCGTCTGCTCCTCGGGGCGCTGGATGTATTCGCCCAGCAGGGCCGAGGCGAACGGGATGGCCGCGATCCAGAACAGAAAGAGCAGATTGATCAGCAGGAACATATGATCGGTGCGCTTGATGTGGGCGAACATGGTGTGGTGGTTGGCCCATGTCACGCCGATGATCATAAAGCTGACGATAAAGCTCAGGTATGACGGCCACTGGTTCAGCAGCGCCATGGTCAGCGCGGCGTTGCCGCCCTCCTCCACATGGGGCACCTTGATCTCAAGCACCAGCAGCGTGATCACGATCGCGATCACCGCATCGCTAAAGGCCACAAGGCGCTCCGCCGAGGGCGTGCGCTTTTCCGAGTCTTCCACATCCTCGACATAGGTGGACAGAATCCGCGAGCTTTTGTGCCTGATGGTCATGAACGCTCCTTCTCTGCTCTGGATGGCGGTGCGGTGGTATCGGCGCTGCCCGTGCTCAGCGCGGCATCACGTGGGTCAGCGAGCCAGGGGCCATGTGCTCGACCACCAGCATAGTGATATCGTCGTACTGCTCGGCGTTGCCGATGTGCAGCGCCAGTTGGGTGGAGATCTGGGTCACGAGGTCGGCTGCCGACACGCCAGTGTGCAGCATCTCGATCAGGCGCTGCTCGCCAAACAGCCGCCGCTCGGGGTTGCGGGCGTCGGTGACGCCGTCGGTATAGGTGAAGAGAATGTCGCCTGGGTCGAGCTGGATGCGCTGGATGTCGAAGGTGGTGTTAGGGATGATGCCGACCGCAGGGCCGGTGGGCGTAAGGCGGTGCTTGATGCCCTGATCGCCGACGATCAGCGCGGGCACGTGGCCACCATTCACATAGAACAGGCTTCCGTCGGATGGGTTCAGTATACCAAAAAAGAGCGTCGCAAAATAGCCCTTGTCGCCGTGGTTGTCGATCACATAGTTGTTCACCAGGTTAAAGGTGTCGTAGAGCACCTGCGACTCCTGATCGCCTGGGTAGGGCGGCTGATCGGGGCTGGCAGGGATCTGCTGCTGGGCGGCGGCGCGGAACAGGCTGCGGAACAGCGCCATGAACAGGGCCGCGCCCACGCCCTTGTCGCAGACATCGCCGATGATCAGGCAGATATACTGATCGTGCATGGTGGTAAACACATCGTAGAGATCGCCGCCGACCTCGCGGGCGGGCTTGTAGAAATCGGCGATCTGCCAGGTGGGGAAGTCGGGCAGGTCGCGCGGCAGGAAGTCGGACTGGATGTCCTGCCCGATCTGCAGATCGTGCTCGATCTTGATCAGCAGCACCTCTTTCTCGGGGTTGACGCGGGTGGGGTTGTGCATCAGGCCGTACTGCAGGCACATGCGGATGCGGGCCTGCTGCAGCATGGGGCTCATCGAGGGGTGGATGTGGTCGTAGGCACCCAGCGACAGGCACTCCTCCAGGTGGGGGCTGTTGGAATGCTCGGTGATCATCATCACGGGTATGGCGTGAAGGTCGGGGTCGCTCTTGATCGCCGTCAGCAGGTCGCTGCCGCGCATGTCGGGCAGATCGAGCGCGATCAGCACTAGGTCGCTCGGCTGCTTTCGGAGCATGCTCAGGGCCTGCTGAGCCTCGGGGATGCAGATCATGGTGTAGCCCGAGGATTCCAGGTGGGCGCGCAGCGAGTCGTAGATCTCGAAGTGGTGGTGTACCACCAGCAGATAGCCAAATTCACCAGGCATGAGGGCCTCCAAATACGGCACGGACGCGCAGCGTGGCAATGCCCATGCTGCTGCGCGCCCATGGCACGAACGTGCGGTATGGAATGGTTGCTCAGGTGGCCACCGGGGCCGAGACAGTGAACGAGTTGTAGTTGTGGCTGCCCGCGCGGCGGTAGGCGAACGTGTCGATCGCGTGCCGCGCTAGGTAGATGCCCAGCCCACCAGGGGTGCGGGTGTGCAGGGCCTGGGCCAGGCTGGTGGGGGGCGGCTGCGCCAGCGGGTCGAACGGCACCCCCGTGTCGTCGAGCACGATGGTGAGGCTGCCGCCATTCAGCGACGCCGACACCGTGATCGAGCCATCGATCTGGTGCTCGCCATAGCCGTGGGTGATGATATTGGTGGCGATCTCGTCGACCGCCAGCCGCAGCCGATACGAGGTCTTCGCATCGAGCATGGCCACGCGCGCGGCCTCCTGCACATAGGCCGCGATGGCGGAGAGCGAGTCGAGATTGCCAGCGACGGTGAGCGGTTGCATAGGTCTACCTGATAGCCCTAGGGATGCTTGTCGGAAGACGAGATCGACCGGCGCGGCGCACGATGCCGCCCCCTAGCTGCAGCATACGCCGCCGCGCCCGCCGTCTTTCGGCCAATCATCGGCGTGGCCTGCGCCGAGGGTGGCGGCCCGCCCTCGGCGCAGGCCGCTAGGCCGCCTCGCGCTGCTCGATCTGCTCGGGGATGTACTGGTCGAGCAAGATCACGCTGTGCTGCACGCCGGTCATTGTGATCGCCTCCAGCACCAGTTCCTGCGTGCCCACCAGGTAGACATCCACGTGCGGCCCCATCTTCTGCTTCAGGAAGACCAGCTCGCGGATGCCCGCGCTGGACATGTAGGTCAGTTCGTTCATCAGCAGCACGATCCGCCGCGCGCGGTGCTGCTCGGCCTCCTCCACCAGGGTGCGGAAGCGCGGGGTCACGCTGGCGTCGAGCTCGCCCGCGAGCGAGATGCGGGCGACCCCATCGGTAAGCTCAAGGTTTGCAACGAAGGCCATGGCTGTTCCTTTCTGATCGGAGATCTACTGGCCAATAAGGATGACGATCGAGCGCCCACCCACCAGGATGCTGCGCTGATCGGGAAGAAGCGGCTCGTCGCCGGGCATCGAGCAGTCGCCGGGCGACTCGGCCCCGGTGTTGGCGAACACCGACCACATGCGCCCCGCTGGCAGCGTCGGGATCTCGAAGCTGAGGGCATCCCAGTACATGTTGATCGCCACGTAGATGTTGCTGTCGCTGGCGGTACCGCCCTTGGCGTGCTTGCCGCAGAGCATGAAGGCCAGCACGCGGCTGCCATCCGACCAGTCGGCGTTCCAGGCCTGGGTGCCGTGCCATGTGATGTCGGCGAAGCCGCTGCCCATGTAGTCGGTGTTGCGAAAGTGCTGGTGGCTGCGTAGCGCCGGGTGGGCGCGGCGGAAGTGGATGCAGGCGCGGGCGAAGCGCAGCAGCTCGGCGTTCGACTCGACCATCGACCAGTCGAGCCAGTTCAGCTCGGAGTCGTGGCAGTAGGTGTTGTTGTTGCCCTGCTGGGTGCGCCCCAGCTCGTCGCCCATCTGGATCATGGGCACGCCCTGGCTCACCAGCAGCAGCGCCAGCGCGTTCTTGATCTGCCGCCGCCGCAGGGCCAGCACGCCCGGGTCGTCGGTCGGCCCCTCCCAGCCGCAGTTCCAGCTGTTGTTGTCGTCGCCGCCGTCGCGGTTGCCCTCGCCGTTGGCGTCGTTGTGCTTCTGGTTGTACGACACCAGGTCGGCCAGGGTGAAGCCATCGTGGCAGGTGAAGAAGTTGACCGAGGCGGTGGGGCCGCGCCAGGCGTAGATGTCGGGCGAGCCCTGCACGCGCTGGCTTACCTCGCCCACCAGCCCGGCGTCGCCCTTCAGGAAGCGGCGCATGGCGTCGCGGTACTTGCCGTTCCACTCGGCCCAGCGCCCGTAGGATGGGAAGGTGCCCACCTGGTAGAGCCCGCCCGCATCCCATGCCTCGGCGATCAGCTTGCAGGTGCCCAGCACAGGGTCGTAGGCCAGCGACTCAAGCAGCGGCGGGTTCGAGAGCGGCGCGCCCGATGGCGCGCGGCCAAGGATGGCCGCCAGGTCGAAGCGGAAGCCGTCGATATGATATTCCGACACCCAGTAGCGCAGGCAGTCGCACACCAGATCGCGCACGATCGGGTTGTTGCAGTTGAGCGTGTTCCCGGTGCCGCTGAAGTTGTAGTAGTAGCCCTCGGGCGTGAGCATATAGTAGGTCTGGTTGTCGATCCCACGGAACGAGATCATCGGGCCGTGCTCGTTGCCCTCGGCGGTGTGGTTGAACACCACATCGAGGATGACCTCGATGCCGTTGCGGTGCAGCTCCTTCACCAGCGTCTTCAGCTCGTCGGCCTGCATGCCCAGCCGCGCGGTGGCGGCGTAGCCCGCCTTGGGCGCGAAGAAGCCGACCGTGCTATAGCCCCAGTAGTTCAGCAGGGTCTCGCCGGTGGCGGGGTTGGGCCTGCTGTTCTCGTGCTCGTCGAACTCGAAGATCGGCAGCAGCTCGACGCAGTTCACGCCCAGCTGGCGCAGGTAGGGGATCTTCTCGCGCAGCGCCGCGAAGGTGCCTGGGTGGCGGCTGCCCGAGGACGGATGGCGGGTGAAGCCGCGCACGTGCATCTCGTAGATGATCAGATCCTCCATCGGGATGCGCAGCGGCGTGTCCGACTCCCAGTCAAAATCATCGTAGATCAGGAAGCTGCGGTGCTGGAAGGCGTTGTCCCAGTCGGGCGGCTGGCCCCAGGTGTCGCGCCCGCTCACCCCCTTGGCGTAGGGGTCGAGCAAGATCTTGCTCGCGTCGAAGCGGTGGCCGCTTGAGGGGTCGTAAGGCCCCTCAAGCCGAAAGCCGTACTCGATCGTCTCGATGTCCAGGTCGAACACGATCATGGTGAACACGTCGCCGATGCGGAACTCGTGGGGGAACGGGATCTCGATCATGGGCTGCGGATCGCCGCGCTGGAACAGCACTAGGGTGCACTCGGTGGCGTGCCGCGAGTAGATCGCGAAGTTCACGCCGCTGGGCACCAGCGTGGCCCCGAACGGCAGCGGGCGGCCAGCGCGCAGCTTAAACGGACCGTAGCTGTGGGTCGGGTGCGAATCGATCCGCTCTCGGGCTGTTGTTACGGTAGTCATCCTGTGCCTCGAAGTTCTTGTGTAGCGCCACAAGCCCCAGGTCAAGCGTCTCCTCGATCTGGAGGTAGGCGAGGAAGCCAGTCTCGGCGAGGGTGTCGATCAGATCGGAGCTAAGCCCCACCATCACGATCCGCCCATTCAGCCCGGCGATCTGCCGGTTGAGCATCAGCAGCATGCGCAGGCCCGCGCTGGAGAGGTAGTTGACATGCTGCATGTCCAGCGCGATCTGGCAGCCCGGCGCGCACGCCTGGGCCAGCTGGGCCTGGATGATCGGCGCGGTCTTGCCATCCAGCTCGCCGTTGATCGTCACCACGGTCGCCGCATCAATTGTCTGAATAAAGATCTGCATGGCATATCTCTTCTGTGGTAGTGGGGCCAGGGCGTCGCGCTAGGCTACGGGTGCGATCCGCACCCGCACGCGCAGCGCCCGGTCGCTATCGGGTAGGGTCACGGTCAGCGCGGCGGGGTCGAAGTTGGCGTAGGGCTTGTCTTCGACCCACACCTGCTCCAGGCGAACGCTGCCAGCGGGCAGGATGTCGGGCTGGACGCGCAGGATCTGATCTTTGAAGCCGTTTGGCTGGGGCTTGAAGTGCAGATCGAGCGGCTGCTTGCTGATCAGCAGGTTGATGTACACCGCCGAGAGGTAGCACAGCTCGGTGGAGTGGTAGGCGCTCATCGAGTGGTTGCCCTTCAGCCGCTCGTTGCCCAGCAGGTAGGGCATGCCGTTGGCCAGCACGTTGAAGTACACGCCGCCGTCGTCGTGATCGAGGAAGAAGGCGTTGTAGAACGATGCGGCCTCGCGGGCGTGGCGCAGCGACTCGGCGTCCTTCTGGTTGCCGTGCAGGATGAGGTAGGCCAGGATGGCCTGCTCCTGCTGCCACCAGGCCTTGCGGTCGTGCCAGACAAAGTGGGGCGCGGCCACATCGGCCTCGACGCTGCGCTCGACCACGTCGTACCAGCCGCCGCGCTGGCGGTCGCTGCCGAAGCCCGGCATGATCTGGCCGATCTTGCTGGCCAGCGCCGCGTACTCCTGCTTGGGCTTGAGGCTGTTCATGCGCATCAGGTTCCACGCGATCTTGAGGTTGTGGCCCACCACGGCGCGGTTCTGCTGCCAGCCCCAGGTGCTGTCGTGGCTCCAGTCCTCGAAGAAGCGCTCCTGCACGAACGGGCTATGGTCGTAGTCGGGGAAGTGCTCGACGATGGTGTCGAAGGTGCGCTCCAGCATCTCGGCGTACTGCGGCTCGCCGGTGGCCAGCCACAGGTTGATCAGGTAGGCCGGGGCGTGGTCGCCCACCGAGTTCCAGTTCTTGCGCGCGCGGTTGTGGGCCAGCGACTCGGCGCGCGGGTCGAGCGAGAGCGGGTCGATGTGCGAGAAGTAGCCGCCCTTCTCGCGGTCGATGTAGAAGCGGTCGAACAGCTTCACGGTGTGCTCGGCGTCCGAGAGGATGCGCGGGTCGCCGGTGATCCGGTAGGTCTGGATGGGGCCAGCCAGCGCGTAGATCTGCTCGTACATGGGGATGGAGTCGAAGTCGTCGCCGAACTCGGATGTCAGCAGCTTCTGCTCGCGCTCGCCCTGCACCTGGATGCCGTGGTACCAGTAGATCAGGTCTTCGTCGGGGTCGAAGAAGCGCATGTGCTCGCGCAGGTACTCGGTGCCGCGCTCGGCGGCCTCCAGGAAGCGCTCGTGGCCGGTGAGCATGTAGGCCGAGGCCATGCCGTAGACCATGCGCGAGATCGTGTCGGTCTCCTGCAGGTAGTCGCCGCGCTTCTCGCCCGCCAGGTGCAGGAAGGTGCGGTAGTTGCGGTAGTCGATCTCGCGCTGCGGGTAGCCGAACTGCCATTTCAGGTACGAGTCGGCGATCGAGTGGATCTGGTTGACCCACCACTGCGGCTCTTCGTGCCGATACTGCCCGACCTCCTCGCCGGGGAAGACCAGCGTCTTGGCCTCGAAGCGCAGCCCCGCGCCAGCCGGGGCGAAGATGCCGTACACGTGGGCATACTGGCCATCATCCAGCTTCTCGGCCACGCGCGCCGACACGTCCGTCACTGGCTCCTCAAGGTTCTCCATGATCCGGGAGAAGGTGGTGCCCGTCAGGTCGACGTGGAAGGTGCGCTGATCCGATGTGGTCAGGTCGAAGCTCATCTCGCGTCGGTCGAAGTTGCTGATGTAGCCCGAGATCGTGTCCGAGAAGGTGAACCGCAGATCATTCATCTCGCTTCTCCATGGGCGCGCGGCATCTGGCGCGCGGCCCGGTATAGGCGGCTATGCGTCGCAGGAAGGGCGCGTCTATCGGGTCTGGGCGTAGAGCATGTCGAGGATCTGCCGGGCCAGCAGGTGGCAGTGCGCCCCGGTGCGCGCGGTGACAAGGTCGCCGTCGACCACGAGGTCGCGGTCGGTGTAGCGCGCGCCCATGTTCAGGGCGTCGCCGATCAGGTTGTTGTGCACCGTCACCGGACGGTCGCGCACCAGCTCGGGGGTGCGCGCCACCAGCCACATGCCGTGGCAGATGATGCCCTTCACCACATCCGGCTGGGCGAAGGCCCGCCGCAGGAACGCGGTGGCCGGTGGGATGGCGCGCGGATCCTCGGTGTAGCGCAGCCGGTCGGCCACCATGCCCGAGGGCACGATGATCGCGGCGTAGCTACGCAGCTGATCGTCGTCGATCGACTCGAAGCTCTCGCCGCACACCAGCGGGGCGCGGTACTCGTGGCCGTGGAAGGTCTGCTCGGGCTGGCCCCACAGGCGGGTCAGGAAGTGCAGCTCGGCCCCCTCCTCGGCAAAGCGGTGCCGATAGTAGAAGATCTCATCTTCGTAGAAGTCGCTCTCGATCAGGACGCCGATCTTTTTTCCATCAAGGCGCATGGTCGGTCTCCTTCTGCGCGGTGCCGCGGGCGCGCCGCGCTGCTCTGGCGGGCGCTAGATCGCCAGCGGGGCGTGGTGGGCCGGGTCGATCCGCTCGGGGTGCACATCGCCGGCCAGCACCAGGTCGATCAGCACTGGGCCGCCCGCCAGCCGGGCCTGCTGAATAGCGGGGCCGATCTCGTCGGGGCTGCTCACCCGCAGCGCGCCGACGCCCAGGGCGCGCGCCAGATCGACGAAGCTGATCGGCGGGAACGAGAGGTCGAAGCTAAGCGGGTACTCGTGCGCGGGGATCTCGCGCTCGGCCCAGTAGGTGTCGATGTTCGACTGCAGCAGCCGGTACGAGCCGTTGTTGCACACCACAAAGGTGACATCCACGTTGTAGCGGGCCGCTGTCCACAGCGCCTGGATGGTGTACATGCTGCCGCCGTCGCCGCTGAAGCCGATCACGGGGCGGTCGGGGTTGGCCAACTTGGCCCCGATCGCGCCGGGGAAGCCGACCCCCAGCGAGCCGCCCCTGGTTAGGAAGTAGCTGCCGGTCTCTGCGGGCTGGGCGTAGCGGCCGATCGGCGGCGAGCTGGTGAGCGCCTCATCGAAGATCAGGGTGTCGGCGGGCAGACTGGCCGCCATGTCGGCCATGAAGCGCGACATGGGCATGGGCAGTCTGTCGCGCTGGGCTTGGTCGTGGGCGATGGCCTGGTCGCGGCGCTGCGCGGTGGCGCTGGCGATCTGCTCGGCCCGCCGCTGCGCACCCTCGCGCTGGGCTGGCGACATGGCGGCCTCGATCTGGTCGGCCAGCAAGCCCAGCCCTACCTTGGGGTCGCCCAGCATGGCGATGTCGACCGGGTGGTTTTTGGCGATCTCGTAGGCGTTGAGGTCGATGTGGATGACCTTCGCCCCTGGCGCGAAGATCGGCCCCAGCTCGGGGAATACCTCGGGCAACATGTAGGTGCCGCAGATCAGGATGGCGTCGCCCTTGGATGTGATCGGCCTGCTGGCCGCGCCGAACATGTGCCCTGTCATGCCCTGGTAGAGCGGGTGGCGGTAGCTGATGTTCACCTCGCCCGCATCCGACTCCCAGACCTCGGCCCCCACGAGCTCGGCCAGCCGCTCCAGCTCGGCGCGCGCACCCGAGTAGGCCACGCCATCGCCCACAAAGAACATGGGGCGCTGGGCGGATGCCAGGGCCTGCGCGGCCTCGCGGAGGAGGCCGGGGTCGGGCGCGACCCGCGTGGATGGGATGACGGTGGGGATGACCGCCTCGGTGTTCTCCTCGTCGAGCACATCCTGCGGCAGGCAGACGTACACCGGCCCCATCGGCGGCGTCGCGGCGATCTTGATCGCCCTGCGCAGCACCCTCAGCACCGAGGATGCATCGTGCACCATGGTCGCCCACTTGGTCACCGGCTCGGCCATGGCCACCAGGTCGGCGGCCATCTGCGCATCCATGGCCTGGTAGCGAATGCCCGCGTCGCCGCCGATCACCACCAGCGGCGCGTGGCCGCGCTTGGCCTGGTAGAGCGCCCCGATGGCGTTGCCCAGCCCCGGCGAGCTGTGGATCTGCACCAGGGCGGGCCGCTGGCGCGCGCGGGCGTACCCGTCGGCGATCATCACCGCCACCGTCTCCTGCAGCGTGAGGATGTACTTCATCTCGGGGTAGCTGCCCAGCGCATCCAGAAAGCCCTGCTCGACCGTGCCTGGGTTGCCGAACATATGGTCAATGCCGTCGGCCAGGAACTGCTCGATGATCGCGGCGTGCCCATTTCGTTTGCTCATAGGTCTTTCCTTGGCATGGTGTGTGCGCCAAACGGTCGGGTGGTGGTGCAGGGTCTGTGCGGCCTGCACCACCGCGTGCCTACCAGCCCCAGCGGCGCAGGCCGCCCTCCAGCACCTCGATGATCTTCTCGCCCACTAGGCGCGAGTCCTGGGTCGAGCGCCCGGTGAGGAAGGGGTAGTCGAGGATGGTCGACTGGGTGCGCCCAACGCCGCCGTGGTAGCGGCCATCCGGTCCGGTCGCGTCGCGCAGGATCAGCTCCAGCGGGAAGAAGGGCGGGCCGACGTTGATGTCGGTGTTGAGGAAGCCGGTGCCATCCTTGTAGTCGTACTCAAGCGCGTGGCCGGTGACATGCTTGCCCCGGATGATGCTGCTACGCTCCACCCAGTCGCGGGCGAAGGCCAGGCAGGCCACGCCGTAGCACTCGGCGGCGATCAGCTTGTCCTGGGCGTGGAAGCCGAGGATGACGTCGTGCAGGCGCTGGTTGTTCACCATGTCGATCAGCGGCCCGCTGCCGCCCACCAGCAGCAGCGCGTCGTACTCGGCCAGATCTTGCCAGGCCTTGTCGCGCAGGCTGTAGTAGCGCTCCAGCTCGTGCCCGAAGTTGCGCGCGTTGAAGTAGGGGCGCTCGGGAAACCACGCGGCCAGGTTGACCGGCTTCTCCAGCCGAGGCGACGCGTCGATCTCACGGGTCTTGCGGGCGTAGTACTCGTCGGTCACCACCTTGTCGAGCGGCGGGTCGAGGTAGCCTGGCTCCATGCTGGGCGGCAATGCGTGCGGCCTGCGCCCGCGCGCGGTCATGAAGGTGCTCTCGTAGCCGTGGGCGTCCAGCACCTCAAGCGGGCCGACCAGCTCTTCCCCCCAGAATCCCCACTCGGAGAGCATGATAAGTACCTTGGGCATAGGTCCTCCTGTTGTGATATGGCCTGGTGAGCGGTAATTACCAGTGTAGCGAGGCCCCCTTAGATAGCACTTAGGCGGCGGCCAGCGCCAGCCCCTTGATCGACTCGTAGAGCTGGATGGTCTCGGGCAGCGGCTCAAGCCCCAGCTCGCTGCTGAGCGACTGCACGCAGCGCTCGTACTGCTGCAGCGCCTGCGAGCGCTGGCCGAGCGCGATATAGCAGTGCATCAGCCGCTGGTGGATGTCCTCGCGGCTGCTGTCCTGCTCCAGCAGCCGCGCGCACTGGTCTATCGCCGCGCCGATGTTGCCGACCATCACATACAGGTAGCCTAGGCGCTCAAGCGCGCCCAGGTGCAGGTCGCGCAGCTGGGTCCGGCTGGCCTCGGCCCAGCTCTCGTAGCGGCTCTCGGGCAGAAATTCGCCACGGTAGATGGCCATCGCCTCAAGGTAGAGCGCGATCGCCTGCTGCACATGCTGCTGGCGCTCGGCGTGGCGCGCGCGTGTGATCAGCGCGCGGAAGCTGTCGGTGTCTATCCACACTGGCTGCTCGGGCGCGAACCCGTAGCGGCCCTCGCTGTGGGCGATCGGCAGGCCGTGCTCGCCGCAGGCGCTGGCCAGGCTGCGCCGCAGCGTGTGCATGGTGTAGTGGAAGCGGTTGCGGCTGATCTCGGGGTCGACCTCGGGCCAGAAGGTTTCGAGCAGCTCGTCGCAGTGCAGCATCTGGCCCTGGTGCGTGCAGAGATACCGCAGCAGCGCGCCGCTGCGCCCGGTGGGCAGCCCGGCTATCGGCCTGCCGCCGATGCAGATGCCGAACCCGCCGAACGTGCTGATCCGGATCTCGGGCTGGGCGCGGGTGGGCAGCTGGCCGCCCTGCCAGCGCGCCGACTGGCGCTCGCTGGTGCGCACATGCCAGCACATGTCGGCGTGGGGCAGCTGGTTGAGCTGGATGTACTCCATCAGGCCCTCGTGCAGGCTGCAGAGCGACCGGATGATGATCCAAGGCGCGCTGGATGTGTCGGCGAAGAGCGCGCAGAGCGACTCGCTGCTGGTGCAGATCCCGGCCACCACCGGCTGCCCGAGCCGCATGGCGATACGGCTGGCCCGGCCAAACTGCTCGCGCGCGGCGCTGGCCTCGCCCGCGAAGGCGGTGCAGACCCCGATCTGCGCGGCGCTCCAGAGCACGGGCCAGCTGCTCTGGCTCGCGCCGACGTACTGGGTGGCGGCGGTCTGCAGCATCAGGCTCTCGCTGTAGTTCTCGAACTGCCAGTGCTGCGCGGCGGCCCGCATGGCCGAGCACCACGAGTGCTCAGCGGGCATGTCATGTCGAGCTTCCATGGGTGTATTTCACTTTGGTAGAGAGCGGATAGCCAGGTGGTGCCACAGAGCACGTCTTTCCTGGGGCCGAGGTGCGGGAAAGCTGGCTCTACGGCATTGTAGAGGGGTCATCGTCGAGGGAGAGCGACATCGCTGGGGTTCAGTTCTGCGGAGAAAGGGGCGCTAGGCGGTGCGGATGAGCGCTGTTTGGCGAATGGCCAGCCTGCGCGATATGCAGGCCCAGTAGATCACAGCGGCGGCGATCAGCAGGTCGCCCGGGCTTCCGACAAGGGTGAGCGATGGCAGCTGCAGCGGCATCCAGTCGCCGATCCACTGCCAGACATCCGCCGTCCCGATCACGTCTTTGCTATGGGCCAGCAGTGCGGGTGCGCCCAGATGCGGCAGCGAGGCTACCATATGCGGGGCCAGCGGCATCATGCCCTGGCTGTGCAGCATGGCCAGCACGTTCAGGCCAGCGCCGAACATCAGCAGCCGTGCGCCGGGGATCTGGCGGTTGGCCACGGCCCAGATCACCACCAGGCCCGCGCCGACCGCCGGTGCGTAGGCGATCCGGTGGTCGAGCAGCATCGGGATCTGGATGGCACCAGCGCCGATCAGCAGGGGCATGCCAGTGATCTTGAGCGGGCGGTGCTGCCAGGGCGCTGCGACAATCACCACGATGGCGAGGAACGTGACCGCTAGGGCGATGATCTGCATGCCTAGCCTGCCACCGTCGGGGTCAGCGAGGGGGTCGGGGCTGGCGCGAAGCCAGGGTCGATGCCAGGGTCGCCCAGCGGCGCGGCGCTGCCCAGCACCAGCATGCCCAGAACCGCCACCACCGCCACGAACTGCGCCATCACGATCATTGCTTTCTTCATGGTTGCTCTCCTCATTTCTTAGGCCGATTCCAGCGGGTAGGTGCTGCGTTGTTGCTGCGGGTATGGCTTAAGCATAGCGATGCGCTGTGACACGGCTGTGAACATGCTGTGACATGCCCGATCATTTTCCGCAGTCAGCCTAACCTAAGTGGGATCTAAGCACGGGGCGCTACGATGCCCGCGACGACATGACGACAGCCGCTACATCAGACTGCAGGCAGGAGAAGCGACATGATCCACCAGTTTATCTTTGCCCACCCCAAGCCGGGAATGAGCGAGGCCGACTTTCAGGATTACTGGCTGAATGTCCACGCGGTGCAGTACGCCAGCAAGATCCCGCAGATCCGGCGCTACCAGATCGACACGCGGGTGCCCTTTGGCCCCGAGCCAGCCGACCCGCTGTTCAGCGGTGTGGCCGAGATCTGGCTGGCCAACGAGGAAGAGCAGCTGGCCTCGCTGCAGACCAAGGAGTTTCTAGAGGGCGCGCGGCTCGATGAGCCGCGCTGGGCGGCGTTCTGGCGCACTGTAGGGCTGGACACCACCACCCACGTGCTGAAGGAGGGGCCGCCGCTCGCCCGCGAGTCGCAGATGCTGAAGGTGTTTACCCTGGTGAAGCGCAAGGCTGGCAGCGAGCTAGAGGACTTCCGCCGCTATGGGCTGGAGGAGCACGCGGCCAAGGTGCTGGCCATCCCCGGCATCCAGCGCTACTACCAGTGCTATGCCCGCGATGGCCTCTACACCCTCGGCGAGACCCTGCTCGATGGCATCTCGCTGATGTGGTTTGAAAATAGCGAGGCGCTGGCTGCCGCCGCCCTGTCGCCCGAGTGGCAGCAGGCCCAGGATGATCTGAAGACCTTCGTCGAGCCGCGCTACATCCAGCGCTTTGTCACCACCGAGCACTGGATTATTGGCCCCGAGAGCCGCTAGGCTTGGGCGCACCCCACAGCCAGAAAGGGCAAGATGATGACCGAGCAAGCCTACGAGGATACCTACGCGGTGGCGAAGGGTTGGTTCGATGCCCTGACCCACGGCCAGTTCGACACGGCGCTGGGCCTGCTCGACCCCGAGGTCGAGTGGATCAACTACACGGTCGTGCCCGGCATGAACGATGTGATGCCGTGGATCGGCACCTACCACGGCCCCCAGCAGGTGCTGGAGACCCTGCAGATCTTCACCGGCCTGGTCAGCGTCCAGCGCGAGGAGCTAGTGCGCCTGCTGGTGCAGGGCGATGAGGCGGCGGGCGTGATCCACGAGCAGTCGGTGGTGAAGGCCAACGGCCAGCCGTTCGAGATCGAGTTCATCCAGTGGCTGACGATCCGCAACGGCAAGATCGTGCGCTGGAAATCCTACACCGACCCGTCGCCGATTATCGTGGCGCTGCGCGGCGCGTGATCGCCAGAGGGAGAACCGCCATGGAACAACAGCTGATTCAAGCGGTGCGGGCGCATAGCCTCGCCGATGTGCAGGCGCTCACCCAGGCCGGGGCAAGCCCCAGCGCCCGCGACGCCGAGAGCGGCCTGACCGCGCTGATGCTGGCCGCATGCCAGGCCGACACCGCGATCGCGCTGCACCTCATCCAGGCCGGTGCCGATGTGTTTGCGGTGGACAGCCGCGCGGGCGCGTCGGCGCTGCACAAGGCCTGCCAGGGCGGCAGCATCGAGATCGTGCGGGCGCTGGTGGGCGCGGGGGCCTTTGTCGACCAGGTGGCGGTGACCACCGGCCACACCCCGCTGATGGACGCGCTCTGGTTCAAGTGGCCCGAGATCGTGGGCTTTCTGCTCGACAGCGGCGCGACGCTGCACCTCAGCACGCACTACGGCTTCTCGCTGCTTGAGCACTTCCAGTACGAGCTGAATGTGACCGTGATCGGTAAGGAGCGGCTGTTCCAGGCCGATGCGCTGCTGAAACAGCGCCAGCAGGATGACCAGCAGAAGATCGATCGGCAGCAGCTGATGGCGGCGGTGGTCGCCGATGATCTGGCCGAGGTGCAGCGGCTGCTGGCCGCAGGCGCGGCGGTCGACGAGCGCTACCCGCTAGTGAATAGCTTTAACGACGGCCACACCCCCCTGCTGGTGGCCGCGCGCGATGGCCGCACCGCGATTGTGGCCGCGCTGCTGTGGGCTGGGGCCGATGTGAACGCCACCGAGCCGACCTTTGGCGCGGTGCCGCTGCACAAGGCCGTCTACAACGGCCACGCCGAGATCACCCGCATGCTGGTGCGCCAGCCGGGCGTGCTGCTCGACTTCCAAGGGGCCACCAATGGCTACACACCCCTGCACGACTCGCTCTGGCACGGCTTCGACGAGTGCGCGACGGCGCTGGTCACGGCGGGCGCGCGGCTCGACCTGCGTGGCCACGACGGCAAGATGCCGCTCGACCTGGCGCGCGAGGTGTTTGGCCCGCAGCACCCGATCGTGTCGCTTATCCGCGCACATGTCGAGCCGCTAGTCGATATCATGGTGTAGTTAGGGATTACCATCCGACAAGGGAACTAGAGGAGGCCGCTATGCTGTTCTATGTTCAGATGCGCTGGAACCACGAGGGACGCCTCTCGCTCGACGAGCTGTGGGATGTGGAGAAGAAAGAGACCGAGCACGCCCAGCAGACCATCGACGACCATCTGGTGGTGGGTATCTGGAAGGTTGCGGCGCAGCGCCGCGTGATCGCGGTGGTGGACATGCCCTCGGCAGAGGAGCTGGACCGCACCGCGCTGGGGCGGCTGCCCATGCGCGAGTACCTGGAGTTCGAGGTGGTCTGGCCGCTGCGCGACTACCTGGGCTTCGCCAAGGATGTGGATGCCCACTACCGCGTCTAGAGCTGGTAGCGCCTGCGACATAGCGCACCCCTATCGGCGGGCCGGAGATTCGCGCTCCCCCGCCCCGAAGGAGCCGAGCCATATGTCTCGATCACACCGTAGGATGGCTGTCCGCCTGGTGTGGCTAGGGGTTACTGTGGCCAGCTGGGCCGCGCTGGCGGCCTGCGCCGCTGGCCCCACCGCCAGCGCGGCCCAGGGCAGCGAGCCAGCCGCCGCGCCCACCCAGCCCGCCCAGGCCCCGACCACCACCGCAACCTTCCTGCCGCTGGTCACCCAGCCGCAGGCCAGCGAAGGAGAAACCCCCGTGCCGACACACGCGCCGACCGCCACCGCCACCGCCGATCTGCTCGCCCAGCCGCAGTGCTACTTCGACGCCGTCGCCAGCGAAGATCTGGATGCGCTGGGCGAGTGCTTCACCCCCGACGCCGAGATTATCGATGTGGGTCGCCACATCCGCGGGGTCGATGCCATCCGCACCTGGGCCGACAACGAGGTGCTGGGTGGCCGCTACAGCATCCTTGAGCGCACCGCCACCGGCGCGCAGCAGGTGCGCATGCTGGTGCGCTTCACCCCGCCTGGCTCCTCGGGGGGCTTCCGCGCCTACTACACCTTCGATCTGGCTGGCGGCAAGATTACCCGCGCCGATCTTCAGTACGCCTAGCGCACCCCAGGCTTGCGCCTGCTGCCTCGGCCTTGGTGTCGCTCTGCTGGCTCCGCCACCAGAGCGCGCCAGGGCCGTGATTCGTCGTATGCTATGCTGCACCCAACCTTCCTTTTTGTGAGATGAAGAGGTTCCCCTATGAGCGAAAAGACGGTAGCGCTGGTCACCGGTGCGAATCGTGGGATCGGGCTGGAGGTCTGTCGGCAGCTTGCCCAGCGCGGCATAACGGTGCTGCTTGGGTCGCGCGATCTGCGCAAGGGCGAGCAGGCGGCTAGCACCCTAGCCCGAGCTGGCGGCGAGATCTACGCGCGCCAGCTCGATGTGGCCGACGAAGATTCGATCCGCGCGCTGGCGCAGTGGGCCGAGGCCGAGCTGGGCCATATCGACATTTTGGTCAACAACGCGGCGATCTTCTACGACACGTGGCAGCACGCCTCCCACGCCGATCTGGCGATCGTGCAGGCCGCCTTCGACACCAACACGCTTGGGGCGTGGCGCATGTGCCGCAGCTTCCTGCCGCTGCTGCGCCGAAGCGGCGGGGCGCGGATCGTAAATGTGTCGAGCGGGGCGGGCGCGCTGGGCGACCTGAGCGGGGCGACCCCAGCCTACGCGATCTCGAAGGTGGCCCTGAACGCGCTCACGATCATGCTGGCCGCCGAGCTGCGGGGCAGCGGCATCCTGGTGAACGCGGTCTGCCCGGGGTGGGTCGCCACCGAGATGGGCGGCGCGGGCGGGCGTCCGGTGTCCGAAGGTGCGGCAGGCGTTGTCTGGGCGGCCACGCTGCCCAGCGGCGGGCCATCCGGCGGCTTCTTTCGCGATGGCCGCCCGATCGCGTGGTAGCCTAACCCGCGATCTCCTGGTAGAGCTGCACCAGCCACGGCGAGGGGTCGGCCCCCAGCTCCTCGATCAGCCGCGAGCAGAACTTCTGGTAGATGCTGATCGCGTGCTTTCGGTCGCCCAGCTGGGCGCTGCAGCGCATCGCGCCTGCGGTGGCCACCTCGCGCATGCCGTCCTCTTCCAGCACCTGGCTGTAGATCTGGAATGCCTCGTGCGGGTGCGTTTTCTCCTTGATCAGCGCCAGCGCCTCGCGCAGGGCCAGCACCCGCCGATGCAGGGCGATGCGCCGCTGGTTGAGCCAGCGCGACTCGTGGTGGATGTGGCTGAGGAAGCTGCCGTGGTACAGCGCGATCTTTTCCTGTAGGCCCTCGATCTGATGGTAGGTCAGCGGCTCTTCGAGCCGCCAGACATCGTAGTCGACGAGGTTCCAGTCGAGCGTCAGCTGGCAGTGCCCCTGGTGCAGGCGGATGGGCAGCATCGTGCTGCGTCGCAGGCGGCTGAGCGACTGGCGCAGCGCGTCGGATGAGTAGTCTTGGTCGCCCCACACATCCTCCCACAGCCGCAGCGCCGCGATCCCCGCCGCGCCCGCCTCCAGCAGCCGCATCATCACCAGCAGGTCGAGCGGGCGCGGTGCCAGCGGCACCTGCTGGTGATTGTGGGCCAGCGCGCAGCTGCCCAGCGCAGAAAACCTCCACACCGGTGCAGCCTGCTTGCCGCTGGCTGCCTCCGCTCGCACAGGAATGGCTGGCAGCGGCGGACTGTCGGCCTGGCTGTGCGCTATCGCTGGGCTGCCAGTCAGCTGCCCCAGGATCTTGCTGGCCAATGGGCTTGGGGCGGCGGCAGCCAGCAGACCGCGAGCGCGCTGGCACTGGATGGCCAGCAGCGGGTGCAGATGCGCCACTGGCGCGGCGCGCTCAAGCTGCGCCCAGTAGTTCTTTGCCGCTTCCCAGCCGCTCAGCTGGTAGGCCGCCAGCGCCTGCAGCAGCAGCAGCTGGGCCTTGTCGTGGCGGGCGGTGGTGGCATCCACGCCGATCGCCTGTGCGATCGCCAGCTGGTCGTGCGGGTCGGGGCTGGCGATCGCCTGTGCGATCTGCTGGGTGTACTGATGTGGGCTGGCCTGGCCATGGGGCAGCGCGCTCAGCTGCGCCTGCCACAGTTCTATGCTGTGTTGATCGCCAAGCAGCGCAGCGCAGCGTAGCGCCCCGGCGATCGCGTAGCTGTGCTCGTGCGGCATGTTCTGCTGCGCGGCGTAGCCCGCCGCTTTCCGGTAGCGCTCGTGCGCCTGCACGAGATCGGCCTCGATCAGCGCCAGATCGGCGAAGGTGTTCAGCACCAGCAGCCTGCCGCGCACATACATGTGGCACTCGGCCAGCTCATAGGCTAGCTCAAGGTAGCGGCGCGCATCGGCCATGTTGCCCTTCTCGATCGCCACCCAGGCGCTGTTGTTCAGCGTGATGATCCGCCGGTGCGGGTACCTTAGCAGGTTCCAGGTCGCCTGGGCCTGGTCGAGATAGTATGCTGAGTCTGCTAGGTTTCCCGCCTCGGCAAATACCAGCCCCAGCAGGTCGTAGAGGTGCGCCAGCGTGATCGGCTCGCGCCGTGTGGAGTTGATGCTGTGCTGGCTGATCGCCTGCTTGAGGTGGGCGATCGCGCCCGCGCGATCGTGCTGGATCAGCGCCACGCGGCCAGCAAGCTCGTAGTACAAGCCCAGCAGGTGCGCTGGCAGCGCCGCCAGATCGATCGCCTGCAGCAGGCTCTGGGCGCGCGCCTCGCGCTTCAGGCAGGCGATCAGCACCTCGTAGAGCGTGGCCTCCACGATCAGGTCGGGGTTGCCGCTGACCATGGCCTGCTGGATGAACATATAGGCGGTGTTCCAGTCCACGATCTCGATCGCAAGCCGGATCTGCAGCAGGATGATCGCGACGGGCAGCGGTGCCATGGCGCGCAGCTGCATGATCCACTGGATCAGCTGGGTCTGCCTGCCCTCGCGCCGCATGTCGGGCGCGATGCAGATCACCAGCTCGTGCAGCCGCTCGATATCCTGCAGCAGCAGCAGGGTCGCGAAGGCGTAGGCGCACTCGCCCCACTGCTGGTAGCACACGGCGGCCCGCCGCAGCAGCGCCTCGCCGTGCTCGCCGCTGCGTTTGAGCATGCCGATCAGAAACTGGCCGAAGAGCGGGTGAAAGGTGTGGAAGTCGTGCTGGATATCGATGAACAGGTTGTGGTGCTCGATCTCGCTGATCAGCTGCGCCGAGTCTTGCTGCGCGCGCAGCTGGTCGCAGCGCGCCGCGCTGAAGCGGTTGAGCGCCGCAATATCGATCAAAAAGGCCTGCAGCGGCGCGGGCAGCGTATTGAAGACATGCTCGCGCAGAAATGTGACCACTTGGGTATGCCCTACCCGCTCAAGGATGTTCTCTAGGTTGGCCCGGCCGCTGCTGCGCTTCCAGTCCTCTAGCGCCAGCACCAGCGCCACTGGCCACCCGCGCGACCAGTCGGCCATGCGCTGCGCGATCGCCGTGTCGATATGCAGCATATAGCGGGCCTGCCCAAGCTCGATGATCTCGTCGGGGGTGAAGGCCAGCACATCGGTGTTCAGAATGCGCAGGTAGCCCTGGATCTGCAGGTTGACCATGAACGGCATGACGGTGCGCGACAGGATCACGATCCGCAGCTGCTTCACATGCTGCACCAGCAGCAGCAGCAGGCTGCAGATCGCCTGAATCTGTGGCGGCGTGGCGGTGGCGATGTGCCGGAAGTTGTCGAAGATAAAGATCAGTGGGTGCTGCTGCGGCCCCAGCTGGCCGATCAGCTGGTGGATCAGCGGGCGGAGCGCGCTATGCTGGTGCTGCTGGGGGAGCTGCGCCTGTAGCTGGTCGTGGAGCGCTTGCAGCTGGGGGTGGTGTGGTCGCAGCTCGCCGATCAGCGAGGAAAGAAAAACAAACGGGTCATGGTCGGCCTCCTCAAGCGAGATCCAACAGAAAGAGGTGTTGGCTTCGCTGCCTTGGTGCGACCAGTTGACGAGCGCTGTGGTCTTGCCCCACCCTGGTGGTGTCGCAAGCACCGTGATCGGTGCCTCGCCCAGGGCGCTATCAATCTCACGCACCAGCCGCTTGCGTTCAAGGGAGTATGGCACCATAGGGGGCGGCTCAAGTTTTTGATAGAGCATGCTCAAAGCTACGCCCTAGATTGGAGATAGGGTATCTTTCGCAGCAATTTTTGCCGCAGATAAGTTAGAAAAGAATGATATAAAATATATATATTAACACGAATTAAATGAAAGGCGCCTTTTTATCGGCGCAATCAAGCCTATATATTTGATATATAGGCTTGATTTATTGGATTATAGAAAGTTTGGATGAATTTATGGTGATACTATACAGTAAAACGGGTAGTCAAAAAATCAGTCTTTTGTATTATGTTATAGGAGTGTAATTTACTTTGCGTCAAAAAGTAAATTTTATTTAGGGACACTTAATAATGCAAGTGTAGAAAATTCATGACATTGATAATTTTAGCCTATAAGGAACGAATCAATACTACACCTTTAAATTAACCTTGTCAAGATGTATAGGAATGTGATGTGGAAGTATATAGTATGGTGTTATCGTTATGATATTTACCTGAAAAGGACTTTTGTATATGTAAAAAACAACGTATAAATGCCCTTTTTAATTTCTCTTGGGGCTAGGCTTTTGCGCTGTTCTGCCCATAGCTATGCCTATATCCCGCTGCTTTGATAGGCAGCCCGTGGCGGCGAATCGGCACGATTCGCCGCCACGGGCTGGCCGCTTGGGCGGGCTAGGCCACCATGTCCCGCGTCACCTCGATCAAGTCGCGCAGCATGGCCGCCGCCGTGGGCTGGGGGCCGCGCTCCAGGGTCTGGAAGCTAAGCCGCCCGGCGATGTCGGTGTGGAACACCACGCCCATCTCGTCGGCGCTCATGCGGGCCAGCGGGTGCTCCAGCGGCAGCGCGGTGGGGCGCACGCTCAGGTCGTAGCGGCCATGCTCGCCCACGGCGGCGCGGCACAGCAGCACCACGCGCATGCCGCGCTCCTGGGCGGCGGACAGATCCTGCGCGCCCAGCCGCGTGATGCCCATCACCTCCACATCATCCAGCGTGGTAGGCTGGCCCAGCACGGCGTTGGCGAAGATCACCAGCTTGTTGGCCGCATCCCAGCCTTCGATGTCCAGCGTGGGGTCGGTCTCGGCCAGCCCGCGCTGCTGGGCGTCGCGCAGCGCGTCGGCGAAGCTGCCGCCCTGCTCCATGGCGCGCAGGATGATCTGGGTGGTGCCGTTGAACACCGCCTCCACCTGCACGATGTTGGTGCCGCGCAGGTCGCGCCAGCCCACATTCACCGAGGGCAAGAAGCCGCCCACGCAGGCGCTGAAGCGCAGCCGGGGGTTGCTGGCCACGCCGCCCAGATCGCTGCGGGTGGCCAGCTCGCCGTAGGCCAGCGCCACCGGCCCCTTGTTGGCGATCACCACGTGCATGCCAGCGGCCAGCGCGGCGCGGGTGGTGTCCAGCCCTGGCTGGGCCGTCTTCAGATCCACCGGTGTGGCCTCCATCAGCACGTCAGCCTTCACGGCGGCGATCAAGGCCGCGCCGCCCAGGCCGGGCCGCCCCACGCCGGGCAGGCTGGCCACGCTCTGGCCCGCCTGCTTGGCCGCCACCAGCGCCTCTAGATCCAGCCCCTGCGGCTCCACCGCAGCCCCGCCCGAGTCGCTTGCGCCCACCACCGCGATCTTCAGCCCGTAGCGCTCCTCCAGCAGCCGCCGCTGGTGAAAGAAGATCGCGATTAGGCTGCGGTTCACATTGCCCAGCCCAGCCAGCACAAGTCGTACAGTCCTTGCCATGGTGCTCTCCTTCAAACATGGTGCGCCGCGCCGCTGGCAGCCCTCTGCCGTCGGCGCGGCGCATCTACCGCAGCATCTTAGCGGATTTTCACACCCGCGCAAGGCAGGCGCGCTAGGCGGCCCTGCGCCCGATCACGCCGTTGGCCAGCAGGATGCCTAGCACCACCAGCAGCAGCCCGGCGATCGTGTTGAGGTAGACCGGCTCGCGCAGGATGGCCGCGCCATAGATCAGGGCCAGCGGCGTGACCATGTAGGTGACCATGCTGGTGCGGGTCGCGCCGATGTGGTCGATCAGCCAGTAGTAGAGGATGTAGGCCACCGCCGTGCAGAACAGCGCCAGCGCCACCACCGCGCCCAGCGGCCCCGCTGGCGGCAGCTGGGTGGGCAGGCCGTGCCGCAGCAGCGCTATGGGCACCAGTGCCACCGCCGCGCACACGAACTGGCCCACCGCCACCGTGCGCGCCGGGATGCCCGCGAAGGCGCGGCGGGTGTAGATGCCGCTCACGCCATAGCAAAACGCCGCGCCCATCACCGCCAGGTGGCTCAGCAGGTTGCTGCCGATCGTCAGGTTCTCAATGCCCACCGCCACCACCACGCCCACGAAGCCCAGCGCCAGCCCGAACAGCTTCAGCGGCGAGAATCGCTCGCCGCGCATCCAGAAGTAGGCGATCAGCGCGGTGAACAGCGGCGTGGTGCCGTTGAGGATCGAGGCCATGCCGCTGGAGATCTCCTGCTCGCCCCAGGTGATCAGCGAGAACGGGATGGCCAGCCCCACCACGCCAGTCACGGCGAAGTCGCGCCAGATCTTCCAGCCCCTGGGCAGGCGCTCGCCGCTGGCGCGGGCCACGCCCAGCAGCACGATGGCGGCGATGGTAAGCCGCGTGGCCACCAGCGCATCCGGCGGCATGCCGGTGACGCCGATCTTGATGAACAGGAACGACGCGCCCCACAGCAGCGCGAGGCCGATAAAGGCCAGCAGGGCTGGCGAGAGCGCTTTGCGCAGGGCTGATGTGGGGGCGGCGGCGTAGGGGGTATCTTGAGCCTTCATCCTTGGTCCTTTCTGGGGTCTGCGGCATGCCGAAGCAAAAAGAAGAAATAGCGAAGCGGGGCCGTTTCGCCCCACCAGATTGTACCTCTGGTGGACGAAAGCGGCCCCGCTGGCGTCTGGCCCCATAGGTGGCGGCCAAGGATTGCGCTGTGTGGGCGCGCGCTAGATCATCGAGACGATCGAGCCGACGATGGCCAGCACGAACAGCGCCACCATGCCCAGCACGATCAGGTTCAGCGGGTTGCTCCAGCGCCAGTGGCCCTCGGTGTCCAGCGGCATGTTCGAGCTGTGGATGAGCTCGTGCTGAGCTAGGCTCTCGGTGTGCTCAAGCATCAGCGAGTCGAGGATGTTCTGGCTGGTCTGGGCGGTCTCGGCGTAGCGCGGCATCGGGTTTGCGTTGATCATTGTAAAACTCCCTTGTTTTCCCTGCTCATCGCAGTGGTAGTAGTTGACATATAGTGGGTGAGGCTCGTAGGGTGTGTGCTACTCGCGCTCGGGAATGGGTACGTTTGGCGTCTCAAAGGGCGACGATGTGGCCAGGATGGTGAGCGTGCGCCGCACCCCGTGGGTGTGGCGGATCTGGCGGTGGAGGATGTCCTCCAGCGACTGCGGGCTGGTGGCGCGCACCTTCAGCAGAAAGCACCACTCGCCGATCAGGTTGTGCAGCTCCTGCACGCCCGAGATCTTGCAGAGGTTCTTGCCGACCTCCTCAAGCTCGCAGCCTGCAACCGACTCGATGAAGATGAAGGCCGTGACCGGCAAATTCACCCGCAGCGGGTCGAGGATGGCGGTGTAGCCTTTGATGTAGCCCGCCTCTTCGAGCAGCTTGACGCGGCGCTGAACCGTGGGCGGCGTCAGTTCGACTTTCTGCGCCAGGTCGGTGATCGACATACGCCCGTCGCGCTGCAGCGCCTCAAGAATGGCCCGGTCAATGTCATCGAGACGATCCATAGAACGTGCTACCTACCTTGTTTCTCTCGCCGTTCTCGCAACCAAGGGTAGTATAGCACCTTTTGAATAAAATAAGAATAGGTCGAAAGTTGCAGTTTTATAAGAAAATAGTGACGAATCTCCTTTTTTATCCTGAAGGCTTGTTCGATTCATGCATCATTCGACCTCTTGTCATACCAGCGCTTTGAAGTCGCTAGACCAGCGGCAGGTACTGGCGGTTGCCTACCGGGCTATAGCTGCGCCGCTGGATCTGGCCCTGAAGCAGATCGCCCAGGATCTTGGTTACCTCGCGCAGCACCTCGGGCGGCTGCGCACTGAACGAGAGCCGCATGTAGGGGCCAGGGGCCTCGCCCGCAAAAAAGAAGGTGCCGGGCGCAAAGGCCACGCCCTGATCGATCGCGGCCAGGTACAGGTCGCTCACCGACACATGGGCTGGCAGGCGCACCCAGGTCGAAAACCCGCCCTCGGGCATGGTCCAGCGTGTGTCGGATGGGAAATGCCGCGCCATAGCATCCAGCAGCGCGTCGCGGCGCTCGCGGTACACCGGCAGCACCCGGCGCAGGTGCGCGGCGTAGTGCCCGCGCTCGACAAACAGCGCCATCGCGCGCTGCAGCAGCGGCGGCGAGCAGAGGTCGTCGGCCTGCTTGAACACCAGCAGCCGCTGGATGAGCGTGGGGTGCGCCACCACATAGCCCACCCGCGCGCCGGGGATGGCCGTCTTCGAGAAGCTGCTCAGGTAGATCACGAGATCGGCGGGGTCTTGCGCCTTGAGCGATAGCGGCGCGGGCCGGTCGAGCGCGATCTGGGCGTAGATATCATCCTCCACCACCGGCAGGTTGTAGCGCTCGGCCAGCTCCAGCACCGCCGCGCGCCGCTCGGGCGTATAGCAGATGCCGATCGGGTTGTGAAACGCGGGCACGCAGTAGAAGAAGCGCGGGTTGTAGGTGCGTACCATCGCCTCCAGCGCGTCGGGCAGCACGCCCTGGCTGTCGGTGGGCACGCCCACCAGGCGCAGGCCCTGGCGCGACAGCAGGTTGATTGCGCCCACATAGGTGGGGTGCTCCACGAGCACCACATCGCCTAGCGCGGCCATGGCCCGCGCCAGCAGCGCTAGCGCCTGGGTCACGCCGCTGGTCACCAGCACCGCATCTGGCCCGGCCACCACGCCGCGCTGCCGCACCATGTCGGCCAGCACTATGCGCAGCAGCGGCTCGCCCTGGGCGGTGGTGTAGCCCAGCACCGCCTGGCTGTCGTGGGCCAGCGCCTCCTCGATCGCGCGGGTGAACTCGCGGGTGGGGTAGTGCTCCTCGGCGGCGCTGGCCATGGCCAGCGTGCGCATGCCGGGGAGCTGGGCCATCCACAGCATGTCGCTCACCATGCCGTGCGGCGAAAGGTCGCTGCCCAGCGAGGTGCGCTGCACCGCCTGGTCGCGGCGGGCCGACACAAAGGTGCCCTTGCCTACCGTGGCCTCCAGCCACCCCGCGCTCTGCAGCTCGCTATAGGCCGTGTGCACCGTCAGGCGCGTCACGCCCAGCTGCTTGGCCAGCTCGCGCACGGTGGGCAGCCGCGCCCCTGGCGGCAGCGCGTTCGATTTGATCAGCTGCTGGATCTCGTGCATCAGCTGGCGGTAGATCGGCTGGGCGCTCTGTCGATCAAGCTGAAGGTGCATCGGCCATACCTCCTCGCGGTGTGTGGCGCTACTATACCGGAATAGCCTAGGCCTGAAGAGGGACAAGTGAGGACAAATTGATGTGACAATGATTCGATTCTGCAACCATGATTGCCACGCCTTCGTCCATTCTACTGAGCGCAGTATCTCTGTCGGTAGCGATAGAGAAATAGCGCATGGGGATCGGATAAAGTTGAGAACTGGTTAATCTATGTGGCTCTAAAGAAAATGTCAGGAAGTGGCGAGATCGGCATGATATAATGCCATGCATGCCAAAACTGGCCTGGTTTCGACAACATAAGAGCAAAGGGATGGCGCATGGCCTCCACCTCGACTCCTGATTTCGCACCCTTCCGCGAGAAGATGCGCCGCGAAGGGCTTGCTGATCTTGTCATCGACAATTTTCACTACTACTATACAACCCTTGCCGCTGGCGTCACAGGCGTCATCAGCGAAGCCGATATTACCCCCGTCGAATCGGTTGCCAGCCAGAGCGAGCTTGCCAGCTACGAGCCTGCGGGCCGCGACGCCATAGGCCGCGCCGCCGTGCTGAAGCTGAACGGCGGCCTGGGCACCAGCATGGGCCTCGAAAAGGCCAAGTCGCTGCTGCCGGTGCGCGATGGCCTGTCCTTTCTCGACATCATCATCCGCCAGAATCTGCACGCCCGCCACGCCCACGGGGCGCAGGTGCCGCTGCTGCTCATGAACAGCTTCAGCACCGCCGCCGACACCGAGGCGGTGCTGGCCCGCTACCCCGAAGTTGCCCAGCAGCCTGTGCCGCTCACCCTGATGCAGAACAAGGTGCCCAAGGTGCTCTGCGACACGCTGGCCCCCGCCGAGGCCCCCAGCGCGCCCGACCTGGCCTGGTGCCCGCCCGGCCACGGCGAGCTGTACGTGGCCCTGCAGACCTCGGGGATGCTGCGGGCGCTGCTGGATGCTGGCTACGAGTACCTGTTCATCTCCAACGCCGACAACCTGGGCGCATCGCTCGATCTGGCCATTCTGGGCTACGTCGCCGCCGAGCAGGTGCCCTTCCTGATGGAGGTGGCGGCCCGCACCGAGGCCGACAAGAAGGGCGGGCACCTGGCCCAGCGCGCCGACGACGGCAGGCTGCTGCTGCGCGAGGTGGCCCAGTGCCCCGAGGCCGACATGGCCGCCTTCCAGGACATCCAGCGCCACCGCTACTTCAACACCAACAACATCTGGCTGAACCTGCGCGCGCTGGCCCAGGTGCTGGCCGAGCAGGGCGGCGTGATCAAGCTGCCCATGATCCGCAACAAGAAGACGCTCGACCCGCGCGAGCCGCAGTCGCCCGCCGTCTACCAGCTTGAGACGGCCATGGGCGCGGCGATCGAGGTGTTCGCCAATGCCCGCGCCCTGCTGGTCGACCGCAGCAGGTTCATGCCGGTGAAGACCTGCAACGACCTGCTGGCGCTGCGCTCCGACATCTTCGAGCTCGGCGATTCCTACCAGATCCGCCAGCGCCCACAGCGCACCCTGGGCACGATCAAGATCGAGCTTGACGACGCCTACTACAAGCGGATCGACGATTTTGAGGCACGCTTCCCGCTGGGCGCACCATCGCTTGTCGATTGTGCGCGCCTGACGGTTGTGGGCGATGTGCTGTTTGAACAAGAGATAGCAATGAAAGGAGCTGTAGCTATCACGAATCCATCTGCCGAGCAGATCCGCCTACCACGTGGAACGGTTCTTGCAGATGCAAGCTTCACCTCGGAAGGTGAAGCACCTGGTACTGAGTAACGTTTTCGAGCCGGTCAATTGCGCCGAAAACGAAGCATCGGCGCTTGCGGATATGCGCAATGGGCTGGCCTGATGACCTCTAGACCTCGCACTAAGGCCTAGCAGGTGTGCCTGTTCTGCTTCGTCCGACAAAGGAGCCGTACGTTGTTGATGGCCTGCCGTAGCTGCAATGGCGCAGATACGCAGCCCTAACAGGAGTCCTACATTGATGATCAAAAACTTCCGAGATGCCACCAGCAGCGTCGCCGGTGGGGTGGCCAATGAAGGCCAGGGGAAGTTCGGGCTGGTGCCGGATCGTGCCGCCAGCTTCCCGCAGATACGCGCCGCACACTCTGCGCCGCGCAGCACAGCAGATGCTGCCCTTCTGGAACATGTGATTACGTACATCCAGTCGGCGCAGCCGCTTTTCTCACGATCACTGATTGAGTCCTACTATCGCGCGCTGGCCGCGTTCCCGCTCGTCGTCCTGACGGGCAGCGACCTGCGCGCTGCTGCCGA
This sequence comes from Chloroflexia bacterium SDU3-3, assembly GCA_009268125.1. NCBI lineage: Bacteria > Bacillati > Chloroflexota > Chloroflexia > Chloroflexia bacterium SDU3-3. The sequence continues at coordinate 214,646 of WBOU01000002.1, forward strand.
GCTGTCGCGGCTGTTCGCCGAGGCGGTGGTGGGCAGCGGCTCGGGCCAGGCGCTTTTGGCCAGCGGTGCGGCGTGGCACCAGGCCACAGGCGAGGACGAGTACTTCCACGCGGTGCAAGAGCGCTTCTGCCGCATGCGCTGCCAGGGCCTGATGCAGGATGCCGCCGACCCGCAGAACAGCGGCAAGGCCTACTTCCTCAGCTTCGAGTCGATCTCGGCGCAGGCGCTGCTGGCCCAGGCGCGTGGCTTCTGGCCCGGCGATGGCCTTGAGTCGCTGGCGATCAGCGCCACCATGGACATGCGCGAGCTGCCCATGGTGCTGGCCACCCTGGGGGCCGAGCATGTGGGGATCGTGGATGTCCACGCCCCCATGGTGGTGTCCGAGTCGCGCCACCACGCGCTGCCGCCGGTGGGCTATCAGCGCCAGTGGCTGCGCACCCGCGCCGCGGCGCTGCGCCACGGCAACTCGCCCTGCGACGACCACGCGCTGCCGCCCAATATGTGCCCCTCGGTGCTGCGGGTGCGCGAGTTGCTGGCCCGCCGCGCGGCCTAACAACACCGCTTGAGCGAAAACAAACGCGACGGACAGTAGCCTGTCCGTCGCGTTTGTTTGATTATACCAACCCTCCCCCGCTAATTGCCGCAAAACCCGCGCAAATTCGATTGAACCGAATCGCGGCCAACGGTGTGTTATATGTTAAACCTCATATAGAAGTGACAAACAGCAGCGTGTTCCACGGCGAACCTATTGCAACGATGCATGGTCTTTTCCCTGTTTTTTGGCATGTGATGCTCGGGCGGCGGCCTATTTGGGCCGCACGCTAGGCAGAGAAACACCCAAGGCCCGGCGGATTAAGATAGGTTTGACAATAGGTAAACGCCATGTTAACATTCGACCACCACCAAAGCTGTGTCACCACATATCGACGACGATACGAGCAGTAAACGGATTCTAGAAGAATATCGCCATGACAGCGATATCGATGTGCTGCTGCACAACGCTTTGCGCTATCCTAAAATAGGGGATCTCGCCTATAGCAGGGTATGGAACCGCATCCGGCGGCGCATCACCGAGAATCCGCAGGCGAGCAGGCCACGGCGGCCATGGAAACTTGCTGAACTTGGGGCACGTTACACCCCGGATCTTTTCGGTGAACATCTTATGCTTGATATTCTGCTTTTTCCCGCATTTCGACCGATACGCTGAGCGCGCCACGGCAGTCTGCACCACTGCCGTTGTGTTTTTCCCTCGGGCGAAAGGCCGTAGCAATCTACGGCACAGGCCAAGGCACCTATCGAGCATAGGCTATTCATAAGGCGATGAAGGGTTTATGTGGGAGATCCGTGAACGACTACGGATACAGATGCTTTCAGAAGGAGTTCAGCTTACATGAAGCGCTTTAACCTTCACAGCGGCGTCGCCTCGGCGACACTGCTGGCGCTGGCCCTGCCGCTGTTCGCGGCTTGCGGCGGCCCCGCAAACACGACCGCCCCTGCTACCACCGCGCCCGCCGCATCGGCTGCCGCCGAGGCACCGGCCACCACCGAGGCCCCTGCCGCCGCCACCGAGGCCCCTGCTGCCGCCACCGAGGCCCCTGTTGCCCCCGTCGCCGGTGCCCTCACGGGCAAGGTGCTGCGCATCCAGCAGATCAGCACCCCCGACGTGCTCGACCCCCAGAAGTCCTCGGTCTCGAACGAGATCGCCCTGCTGGAGCTGAACTACGAGGGCCTGACCAAGCTGGACGATAGCCTGAAGCCCGCCCCGGCCGCTGCCGAGAAGTGGGAGTTCAACGAGGCTGGCGACCAGATCACCTTCACCCTGCACGACGGCCTGAAGTACAGCGACGGATCGGCGCTGACCTCGAAGGACTTCGCCTACTCGATCGAGCGCACCTGCGACCCGGCCACCGCTGGCGAGTACCAGGCCATCCTGTTCGAGATCGTCGGCTGCCAGGATTTCGCCTCGGCCCCGATGACCGACACCGCAGCGCTTGAGGCGGGCCGCACCAAGCTGACCACCGAGGGTGTGCAGACCCCCGACGACAAGACCCTGGTGCTGAAGCTGACCAACCCGGCCCCCTACTACCCCTACATCGCCGGCCTCTGGGTGATGTACCCGGCCAAGAAAGACCTGATCGCCGCTGGCGGCGAGGCCTGGTGGAAAGACCCGACCAAGCAGATCGGCAACGGCCCGTTCCAGATCGTGACCTATGACGAGGGCCAGCTGGCCGCGTTCAAGGCCAACGAGAACTACTGGAGCGGCAAGCCCAAGCTCGATGGCATCGAGTTCATCTACCAGGGCGACACCTCGGTGGCGCTGGAGGCCTACAAGGCGGGCCAGCTGGACATCATCCAGCCCGACTCGACCCAGCTCCCGGCCATCAAGGAGGATACCGTCCTCAGCAACGAGCTGAAGATCTACCCTGGCGCCAACACCTACGCCTGGGGCTTCAACCTGAAGATCGCGCCGTTTGAGGACAAGAAGGTCCGCGAGGCCTTCGCCTACGCCTTCGACCGCGACACCTTCTGCGAGACGCTGCGCAACGGCGACTGCGTGGCCGCCTACAGCTGGCTGCCCACCGACCTGGCGGGCGCGATCACCGATCAGCCCTACAAGTTCGACCCCGAGAAGGCCAAGCAGGCCCTCGCCGAGTCGACCTACGGCAGCGCCGACAAGCTCCCCGAGATCAAGCTGAGCTACAACGCCGACGACCCGGCGGTGACCCCCCGCATCGAGTGGCTGGCTGGCCAGCTGCGCGATATCCTGGGCGTGAACGCCACCCTGGATCCCCAGGAGGGCAAGGCCATCAACGCCGCCCGCAAGGACAACGCCACCTACCCGCAGGTCTGCCTCTTCTGCACCAACTGGTTCCAGGACTACCCGGATGCCCAGAACTGGCTGACCACCTACTGGAACAGCGAGGCCTTCGCCAAGCGCATTGGCTACAGCAGCCCCGAGCTGGATGCGCTGATGAAGCAGGGCGATGTCGAGCTGGATCAGGCCAAGCGCGTCGAGCTGATCAAGCAGGCCGGCCAGATGCTGATCGACGATCTGCCCTCGCCCTTCGCCTACAGCAACGCCAATGTCTTCCTGGTCAAGCCCGAGGTGACGGGCTACAAGACGACCTCTGCCGACTCGGAGTTCCCGGGCCAGTGGGGTTCGCTGCTGACCCTGGACGTTAGCCGCTAAACCCAATTGTTCGTGTCGCGCCCCTCTTCCTTCCCGTACTGGTGGGGAAGGGGGGCGCTCACGTAGTTGTAAAAACAGAGGCCGCGCATGTTTCAGTTTTTTGTGCGACGAACGCTGTGGATTTTCCCAGTGCTCTTGACGGTCGCCGTTGTGACATTCATCTTGATGCACCGTGCGCCTGGCGGGCCATGGGATACCGAAAAACCTCTCGCGGCTTCGACAAAGGCTGCCCTTGATGCGAAATTTGGCCTCGACAAGCCCGCGTGGGTCAACCCCGACGCGGTGGGGCAGAAATGGGCCAGCGGCGAGCGTAACCCGTTTGTTTTGGGTCGCTCGTATGTTGATTCTCAGTTTTTTAACTATTTGTTCAATGCTGTTCGGGGCGATCTTGGCCCCACCTTTTCCTCGAAGGGCACCGAGGATGTGCAGGATGTGATCCAGCAGCGCTTCCCCTTCTCGGTGAAGATCGGCCTCGTGGCCGTGCTGTTCGCCGTGCTGGTCGGCCTGCCGCTGGGTATCCTCGGCGCGCTGCGCCAGAACACCTGGGTAGACTACATCAGCCTATTTCTGGCCACCATCGGCGTCTCGGTCCCCACCTTTATCATCGGCGTGCTGCTGGTGATCTTCCTCAGCTCGGTGTTTAGCGTGCCGCCCCTGCGCCGCCCCGAGGAGTGGCAGGGCTTTGGCGTGGCCTACCTGCTGCCCGGCCTGGTGCTGGGCCTGGGCACCATGGCCTACATCACTCGCCTGACCCGCAGCAGCATGCTTGAGGTGAAGCGCCAGGACTACATCCGCACGGCCCGCGCCAAGGGCCTGGCCGACCTGCCGGTGATCGCCCGCCACATGCTGCGCAACAGCCTCATCCCTGTGATCACCATCCTCGGCCCCGCGATCGCCGACCTGGTCACGGGGTCGTTTATTATTGAAAATATCTTTGGCGTGCCCGGCCTGGGCTACTCGTTTGTGGATTCGATCCGCAGCCGTGATTATTCGTTGATCATGGGTGTGACCCTGTTCTACGCTTTGCTGGTTGCGATTGCGAACCTCACGGTCGACCTGAGCTACGGTGTCCTCGATCCACGTATTCGTTCGCAGCGCTCGTAAGGAGTGGACACGATGGTTACCCCCTCGCAGACAGCTGTTGGTAGCGGCGAGCCAGCCGTAGCGACGCTTGAGCCAACCCGCAAGCCACGTAGCCTGTGGAGCGATGCGCTCCGGCGGCTGCGCAAAAATAAAATGGCCATGGTTGGCATTGTCTATATCATCTTTCTGGCCTTCGTGGCGATCGGCGCTCCCGCGATCGCGCCGCACAACCCGGTGAAGAGCGACAACGTGCGCGAGGCTGGCCAGTACCGTAAGGCCGCCTGGATCGAGGACAAGAACCCCATGCGCGCCGGCGACTGGAAGTATCCGCTGGGCACCGACTCGATCGGGCGCGATGTCTACAGCCGCCTGATCTTCGGCACCCGCATCTCGCTGATCATCGGCTTTATCCCCATGCTGCTCACGCTGCTGTTCGGGGTGACGATCGGGCTGGTGGCGGGCTTCAGCGGCGGCTGGGTGGATGATGTGCTGATGCGCATTGCGGATGTGGTCTACGCCTTCCCTGCGCTGCTGTTCTTCATCATTATGCAGATCTCGTTCCGCGATACACCCTTTGGCAAGATGCTGAACGGCCTGGTGCTGCTGTTTGTGACGCTCTCGATCGTAAACTGGACGGGCGTGGCCCGCCTGGTGCGCGGCCAGATCCTCTCGCTGAAGGAGAAGGAGTTTATCGAGGCGGCGCGCACGATCGGCACCACCAACTCGCAGATCATTCTACGCCACCTGTTCCCCAACACGCTGGCCCCGATCATTGTGGCGGGCGCGCTGATCATGCCGGGCGCGATCATCACCGAGGCGACGCTCAGCTACCTGGGCATCGGCGTGGTGCCCAGCAGCGACCCGGCCAACCCTTTCCCTTCGAGCTGGGGCAATATGATCTTGGATGGCTCGAAATCGTGGCAGTCGCAGCCGTGGATGCTGATCGCGCCGTGTATCGCGGTGGCGATGCTGACCATGGCATTTACCTTTATTGGCGATGGTCTGCGCGATGCGCTTGACCCGCGCGAGAGCTAGGCTTCTGTTGGCTGAGCTGGCTGGCCGCCATCGCCGCATCGTGCTGTAGCGGCGATGGCGAGAGGACGCTGCAGGTCTTCCTTCAGTACATCTCTCAACTGTGATGCCCACAATACCGCCTGGCAGGGTGTTTGCCATCGAAGGTAGACGCTCGGCTTTGATATAGGCTTATGGCCTGGTACGGTGGCGCTGGCTGCTCATTGTGCGCTTCATCATAGGGTTTTCTATGGGGACAAACAGTGGCTCAGATGAGGTAGATGTGCTGTTCCGCAGGGCCCTTCGCGAGGATGCCGACCACGCGCCGGACTATGGCCGGGTCTGGGCGGCCATCCGCGAGCAGGCGAGGGGCTATCGGCAGCGCTGCGATCAGGATCTGCTGTGGTCCTACACATCGTTTCATGTTCATCGCGAGTGGCAGCTGCGCTGCCAGTGGCACACGCTGGAATTCACCCAGTTTATGAGCATGAGCCCGGTGCGATAGCGCCCGACGCGCCTGCGTCGCTGAGATATGCCGACTGCGCCCCCCAGCTGGGGCTGCTAGATGATGGGAGGATCGAACTCGCCCACCACATATTGGCACGATGACCGCAGATTGAATCAGGGTTTCCGTAGAGCTACGGACAGATGCTTGAACGAAGGAGCTGATAGTCTATGAAGCGACTTACTCTTCGCGGCGGGCTTGCCTCGGCAACCGCAGCCGCGCTGATGCTGCCGCTGCTGGCCGCCTGCAGCGGCGGTGGTAGCGCATCCACCCCCGCCACCAGCGTGCCGGCCGCCACCACCGGGGCCGCCGCCACCGAGGCCCCCGCCGCCACCGAGGCCCCCGCCGCCACCAGCGAGGCCGCCGCCACCGCGGCCCCCACCACCGGCGGCACCGAGGCCGCGCACGAGCCCGGCGTGCTGCGCTACAACCTGGGCGGCGAGCCTTCGACCGCCGACCCGCAGGTGATGTCGTTCAGCGACGAGATCACGTTCGGCATGATGAACTACCAGCCGCTGATGAGCTTCGACAAGAACCTCGAGCCGGTTCCTGGCCAGGCCGAGAGCGTGGATGTCTCGGCGGACGGCACGGTCTACACCTTTAAGCTCCGCCCTGATTCGAAGTACTCCGATGGCAGCCCGCTGACCATGAAGGACTTCGAGTACGCGTGGAAGCGCCTGGCCAACCCCGAGCTGGCTGGCCAGTACCAGTGGATCGGCTGCGGCCTGATCAAGGGCTACAGCGAGTACGCGGTGACCAGCTGCGCCGATGCCAGCGGCTCGACCAAGACCATGACCGACGCGCTGGAGCTTGACCTGCAGGCGCTGCGCGACGGCGTGGGTGTGAAGGCGGTGGATGACAGCACCCTTGAGGTCACACTCAACGCCCCGACCCCCTACTTCCTGTCGATCGCGGCCCTGTGGGTCGGCGCTCCGGTTCGCCAGCAGGATGTGGAGACGGGCGAGAACTGGTGGTACGAGCCCGAGACCTTCATCGGTAACGGCCCCTTCAAGCTGGTAGAGTGGGACCACAACAACGAGGCCGTGTGGGAGCCGAACCCCAACTACAACGGCCCGCTTGGCCCGGTGAAGCTCAAGAAGGTCGTACACAAGATGATCACCGAGGGCCAGGTGGCCTTCGAGGCCTACAAGAACGGCGAGCTTGATACCGTGGGTATCTCGCGCGAGGACCTGACGGCGGTCGAGGCCGACGCCACGCTGAAGAGCCAGCTGGAAGACGCCAAGCCGCGCTACTCGTACTACCTGGGCTACAACACCAAGGTCGCGCCCTTCGACAACAAGGGTGTTCGCCAGGCCTTCTCCTACGCGTTCGACCGCGAGTCGTATGTGAAGGACGTGCTGGGCGGCATCGGCATCCCGGGCTACACCTTCATCCCGCCGGGCATCCCCGGCCACCTGGAGGGCGAGAAGCCCTACGCCTTCGACGCCGCCAAGGCCAAGGAGCTGCTGGCCGCCGCTGGCTACCCCGAGGGCAAGGGCCTGCCCGAGATCAAGCTGACCTACAACCAGAGCGCCCGCAACCAGGCGCGCTTCGAGTGGATGGCCAACCAGCTCAAGCAGAACCTCGGCATCGACGTGAAGCTTGACCCGGTGGACCCCAACGCCTACTCGGCGCTGTTCGACTCGCCCGAGACCACCCCGCAGATGTTCTTCCTCGGCTGGGGCCCGGACTACCCAGATCCGCAGAACTACTACTCGTCGGTGTTCAAGACCGGCACCTCGTCGGCCAAGGATACCAGCTTCTCGAACGCCGAGTTCGATAAGCTGACCGAGCAGGCCGACCGCGAGGATGACCCCACCAAGCGCGCCGCCCTCTACAAGCAGGCCAGCGATATCCTGCTGGATGAGGCCCCGGTGACGTTCATGTACTACTCGTCGGGCAAGAACCTGACCAAGCCGTATGTGAAGGGCATCGCCACCGCCGACACCACGCCGCTCGACTTCATGCCCGGCGGCTACAACCTGCCGAACGTTGAAGTGACCGAGTAGTCTTTTGGCCAGGGGCGTGGGCCTGCCCGCGTCCCTGGTATCCTGCTTTTTTGTGGGCGTATATCCGCCACCTGCTCGATAGGCCGGAAACCCATAGGGAAGCCGATTTCATTTCACGCAAACACCGAGGGAACACCTATGACGGCATATATTATTCGTCGCCTGCTATGGTTTATACCTGTGCTGGTCGTGGTCGGTCTGGTCACATTCACCATGGCGCAGATCACCCCTGGCGGGCCTTTTGATCGCAACCCCGAGCAGGGGCGCAGAATGAACCCCGGCACCGAGCGTGTCCTCCGCGCAAAATTTGGCATGGATCTGCCGGTCTGGCGGCAGTTTCTGCGCTACATGTTCTTTGATGTAGAGAAAGATACCAAGACTGGCCAGAACAAGGTGGTGTGGGGCGCGATCAGCGGCAACCTTGGGCCGACCTACCGCTCGCAGGGCCGCCGCACCGTCCAGGATGAGATCTTCAAAGGGACAAAAGAGAAGCCAAGCAAGTTCTACTACTCGGCGCGTCTGGGCATCCAGGCATTTATTTTTGCGCTGCTGATAGGCGTTCCGCTGGGGGTTCTGGCTGCTCTGAAACAAAATACTTGGATTGACTATATTGTTCTGTTTACTGCCACCGCCTTCTACTCGCTCTCATCGCTGATCTTGGGATACCTGCTGCTGCTGGTGTTTGCCAGCTGGCTCAATTGGTTCACGGTGCTCTCCAACTGGGATGACCCGATACGCCCGTGGATCTTGCCCACGCTCACGCTGGGCCTCAGCTCTATGGGCTATATCGCCAGGATCGCCCGCAGCAGCGTGCTTGAGGTGAAGCGCCAGGATTACGTGCGCACGGCGCGCGCCAAGGGCCTGGCCGACATGCGCGTGGTCTGGGGCCACATCGTGAAGAACGCGCTGCTGCCGATCATCACCATTTCCGGCCCGATGCTGGCCGGCCTGGTGACCGGCACGCTGTTCACCGAGCTAATCTTCCAGGTGCCCGGCATGGGCCGCGACTTTGTGGCGGCGGTGGGCGCGCGCGACTACTCGATGATCCTGGGCATGACCCTGTTCTACTGCTTCATCCTGATCCTGATGAATCTGATCGTCGATCTGCTGTACGGCGTGGCCGACCCGCGCATCTCACTCTCGTAGAGGAAGCATATGGCAACAGACGCACGGGCGCTCTCTCAACCGAACTTTGTACAGGCCGAGCGCAAGCCTCGCAGCCTCTGGCGCGACGCGTGGCGGCGGCTCACCAATAACAAGGCCGCCGTGGCCGGCATGGTCTTCATCGCTCTGATGATCCTGGTGGCGATCTTCGCCGACCACCTGACGCCCTACAACCCGGTGCACCAGGAGTCGGGCAATAGCCTGCGCCCGCCCATGTGGGTGAATACCGGCAACCCCGCCACCTCGGGCAGCCCGGCCTACCCGCTGGGCACCGACGCCCTGGGCCGCGACCTGCTGACCCGCCTGATCTTCGGCACCCGCGTGTCGCTGATCGTGGGCCTCATCCCCACCACCTTCGTGCTGCTGATCGGCGTGACGGTGGGCCTGATCGCGGGCTTCGTGGGCGGCTTCACCGACAACTTCTTGATGCGGCTTACCGATATCGTCACCGCCTTCCCCGACCTGCTGTTCCTGATCACCGTGAACGTGGCCTTCCGCGAGACGGCGATCGGCCAGACCTTCAACGGCCTGCTGCTGGTGTTCCTGGCGCTGGCGGCGGTGGGCTGGACGGGCCTAGCCCGCCTGGTGCGCGGTCAGGTGCTCTCGCTCAAGCAGAAGGAGTTTATCGAGGCGGCCCGCACCATCGGCGTGTCGCGGCGCAACATCCTGTTCAAGCACCTGCTGCCGAACGCGCTTGCGCCGGTGATCGTCTCGCTGTCGTTCGCCATCCCGGGGGCCATCCTCTCCGAGGCCACCCTCACCGTGATCGGCGTGGGCATGCGCCCCTCGGTGGATGAGGCCAACCCCTTCCCCACCAGCTGGGGCGTGCTGCTCAACGATGGCTACGCCAGCATCACATCCAACCCGTGGCCGCTGGTCTTCCCGGTGATCTGCATCTCGCTGACGATGCTGGCCTTCACCTCGATCGGCGATGGCCTGCGCGATGCGCTCGACCCGCGTGACTCCTAACAGCATTTCCAACAGCAGGCCCCGCGCGCCGCTGCTGTTTTGACCGTACGATAAGGACTGCTGCAATGCCACTACTTGAAGTTCGCAACCTGGAGACCCAGTTTAAAACCCAGGATGGCGTGGTGAAGGCCGTGAACAACGTGTCCTTCAGCGTCGACCGTGGCGAGACCCTCGGGATCGTCGGTGAGTCTGGCTCGGGCAAGAGCGTGACCTCGCTGTCGATCATGCGCCTCATCCCCAACCCGCCCGGCAAGATCACCGGCGGCAGCATCATCTTCGACGGCGAGGATCTGCTGGAGAAAAGCGAGGACGAGATGCGCAAGATCCGGGGCAACCGGATCGCCATGATCTTCCAGGACCCCATGACCTCGCTCAACCCGGTGCTCACCATCGGTCGCCAGATCACCGAGTCGCTTGAGCTGCACATGAAGATGAACGGGCGCGAGGCCCGCAACCGCGCCACCGAGCTGCTGGGCATGGTCGGCATCCCCTCGCCGGGCCGCCGCCTGGATGACTACCCCCACCAGTTCTCTGGCGGCATGCGCCAGCGCGTGATGATCGCCATGGCGCTCTCGTGCAACCCCGAGCTGCTGATCGCCGATGAGCCGACCACCGCGCTCGATGTGACGATCCAGGCCCAGATCCTTGAGCTGATCAACCGCCTGAAGAGCGAGCTGGGCACCGCCGTGATCATCATCACCCACGACCTGGGGGTGGTGGCCGGCATGGCCGACCGCGTGCAGGTGATGTACGCTGGCCGCGTGGTGGAGGAAGGCCCCACCCAGCAGATCTTCGCGAACCCGCGCATGCCCTACACCATCGGCCTGCTGCGCTCCATCCCACGCCTCGATGAGCGGGATGGCCGCAAACTTAACCCCATCCGGGGCCTTCCGCCGGATCTTATCACGCTGCCCCAGATCTGCCCCTTCAGCGCGCGCTGCGACTACTTCGTGCCGGGCCGCTGCGACGCCGAGGTGCCCGCGCTGCGCACCGTGGAGTCGAACCATAACGCCGCGTGCCTGTTCGATATCACCCTGGAGACGCCCATCCCCGAGAGCGCCGCGACCACCGAGGCACTCTAGCCGCATGGCCGCGCTCGTGTACAATGGAAACCAGTTGAAATCACATCTGAGGGATTGCTACCCTCAATCGAGGTTACGTACATGACCACACAGACAAACGGGGCGGGCGAGAGTGCAGCGCCGTCCGGCGAGACCCTTCTCGAGGTGCGCGATCTGAAGATGCACTTCCCCGTCAATAAGGGCATTATTGTGCAGCGCCAGGTGGGGGCGGTGAAGGCCGTAGATGGCGTGAGCTTCGATGTGCATCGCGGCGAGACCCTGGGCCTGGTGGGCGAGTCGGGCTGCGGCAAGTCGACCACGGGCCGCGCCATCCTGCAGCTCTACCGCCCCACCAGCGGCGAGGTGCTGTTCCAGGGCACCGATCTGACGAAGCTGAAGGGCGCAGAGATGCGCAAGATGCGCCGCAAGGTGCAGATGATCTTCCAGGATCCCTACGCCTCGCTCAACCCGCGCATGACCGTGGGCGATATCGTGGCCGAGCCGCTGCGGGTGCACAACCTGCGCCAGGGCAAGGATGTGAACACCCGCGTGCAGGAGCTGCTGGAGCTGGTGGGCCTGAACCCCTATTTCGTGAACCGCTACCCCCACGAGTTCTCGGGCGGCCAGCGCCAGCGCATCGGCGTGGCCCGCGCCCTGGCCGTCGAGCCAGATTTCATCGTCTGCGACGAGCCGGTGTCGGCGCTCGACGTGTCGATCCAGGCCCAGGTGATCAACCTGCTGGAGGATCTGCAGGAGAAGCTGGGCCTGACCTACCTGTTCATCGCCCACGGCCTGGCGGTGGTGAAGCACATCAGCGACCGCGTGGCGGTGATGTACCTGGGCAAGGTGGTGGAGCTGGCCGAGGGCAGCAAGCTGTACTCGGCACCCATGCACCCCTACACCCAGGCGCTGCTCTCGGCGGTGCCCATCCCCGACCCGCAGGTCGAGAAGCAGCGCAAGCGCATCATCCTGGAGGGTGATGTGCCCAGCCCGCTGAACCCGCCGAGCGGCTGCCGCTTCCACACGCGCTGCCCGATCGCGATCGACCAGTGCAAGGTGGAGGAGCCGCCGTTTGTGAACTATGGCGATGGCCACTTTGCGGCCTGCTGGCGCGCCCGCGAGTCGGCGGAGGTGCTGCCCGCCACCATGGTCTCCGAGTCTTCGATCTCGACTGCGCCCAAGGCGTAGCGCGCACGGCTGTGCGGCAGGCGGGGGCCTATGGCCCCCGCTTTTTTGCGCCCTACATCCCCAGCGCGGCCAGCAGATCGGGGCGGCGGCGCAGCTGGCTGCGGGCGATAGGTGGCGGGCTTCTTTTTCATAGTGCTTGTTGTGGGTCAGGGCGATCGTGTGCGTGTATGATGATGGTGGGTTTTCGTGGAGAGTGGGTGCGTGCCCTGCGCGGGCGGCGCACAGGGGCCAGCCCCTGTGAACCCCGCCAGGGGGCGATGCCCCGTTGGAACCCCCAATGTTGAGCGTTCCTCTGCTGTTCGCTGGCGGCTGGTGTTGGTGCATATGGCCAGTTTGTGTGAGTGGCACCTTCGCCGCATGGGCCGGGTGGGTAAAGCTGGCGCGTTGCCATAATTCATCTGGGAGTCGTGGTGGTAAAAAGCTTCGTGCCTTCGCGTCTTCGTGGTTAATGGTTCCCTTGGAGTCGTGGCGGTAAAACTGTGTGCCTTTGTGTGATGTTGCGGCCCGCCGCGACGCCGTGCTATAATCCGGCGACAAACCCTTCTGTCGCCGCGCGACACGCCTGCGGAAGCAGCGCCACGCTTGCCGTGGGGCTGCCTTTTTGTGCGCGCTGGCCATTGGAGCTGAACTGTGGCTGTTTCCCACCATGTCCGATCTGCCTTGCTGCTGTTTGTGCTGCTCGCCGCGCTGTCGGGCTGCGCGGGTGGGGGCGCTGGCCCGGCCCCGGCCAGCACCAGCCAGCCCGCCGCCAGCGCCACGCTGGTGCTGTGGCACGGGCTGGCGGGGGCGCAGCGGCAGGCGCTGGCCCGCCTGGTGAGCCGCTACAACCAGCAGCACCCGGCCAGCCGCGTGTTTGCGCAGTCGGTGCCGCTGGCCTCGTTGTCGGGCGACATGCGGGCGGCTAGCGCGGCGGGCAGCGCGCCGCACATGGTGCTGCTGCCCAGCAATATGGTGGGCGCACTGGCGGATGATGTGCTGCTGCCGCTGGATGCGCTGGTGGGCGAGGATGCCCAGCGGGGGCTGGTGCCTGCGGCGCTGGGCGCGGCCAGGGCCACAGGGCGCGATGGTAAGCTGCACCTGTACGGCCAGCCGGTGGCCTTCGATACGCTGGCGCTGCTCTACAACCGCGCGAATGTGCTGGCCGTGCCCGCCACCACCGCCGACATGCTCGATCTGGCCCACGGCCTGAGCGACCCGAGCGCCGCGCCGCCGCGCTGGGGGCTGGCGCTGAACCTGTCGGTCGAGGCCACGATCGGCTACCTCTACGCCTTCGATGGGCGGCTGTTCGATGACGCGGGCGGGGTGGCGCTGGCCAGCAGCGGGCGGGCGGGGGCCGAGCGCTGGCTGGCCTGGGTGGCTGGCCTGAACGCCGACCAGCGGGCGATGGCGCGACCCTACAGCAATATCGAGATCGACCGCGCGATCAAGAACGGCCAGGTGATGATGACCTTCGGCTGGGCGCACCAGCTGGCCGACTACCGCCAGCTATGGGGTGACCAGCTGGGGGTGGCCGCGCTGCCCGCGCTCAGCGAGACGGGGCGTGCGCCGGTGCCGTATGTGCAGAGCACGGTGCTGGGCATCTCGGCTCGGGCCAGCGCCGCCGACCAGCGGGCCGCCGCCGAGTTCCTGGCCTACATGGCCAGCGACGAGGCCCAGCGCGAGCTGCTGGGCGCGGGGATGCAGCCCGCCAGCTCGGCGCTGAAGCTGGATGGCGACGACGCGCTGCTGGCGGCGGCCAGGGTGTTCCGCCAGCAGGCCGAGGCGGGCCAGCCGCTGCCCAACACGCCCAGCCAGGATGCGCTGCGCGACGAGGTGTGGCAGATGCAGCGCCAGGTGCTGGAGGGCCGCATGCCGCCCGCCGACGCGGTGAGCGCCGCCGATGCGCGGCTGCGGCAGGTGCTGGGGCAGTAGGGCGGCGCAGAAGACGCGAAGACACGAAGACACCAAGATTCTTTTGAATCTTGGTGTCTTGGCGTCTTGGTGGTAAAGCGGCCCCTAGCGGCGGGCCTGCTGAAAGTCGCGCCAGAGGCGGGCGCACTCGTGTGCGGGGTCGTGCCAGTAGCGCTCGATGTCGATCGGCTCGGGCAGGCCGGGGTCGGCGGTGGGCGCGGCCAGGGCGGCCTCGCGCACGGCGGCGGCGGCGGGCTTCTCGCGCCCGGCGGCGTCGATCAGGCCCAGGGCGCGGGCGCGCAGGCTGCGGTCGAGCGGGGGCGTGGCCCAGTGGGCGCTGGGGTAGTCGCTGGCGTCGGCCAGGGCGACGAGCGGCGCGCCCATGCCGCGCAGCCGCGCCACCATGGCGGCCAGCAGCTCGGCCTGCTGGTCGTGGGTGGCCAGCGCGGTGGTGGTGGACCGGCCATAGAGCGTGTCGGCCACCATGGCGGGCTGGCCGACCGCCGTGGTGGGCTGGCCTAGGCCCAGCGCGGCCAGCGGTCGGTCGGCCAGGGCGCTGGCCAGGGCGTGCAGGAAGGTTAGCGCGTCGCGGCTGCTCAGCCGGAAGCCCTCAAGCGGCAGCGGCTCATCCAGCGTGATGGCGGCCATGTCGAAGGCCGAGGCCACCTGGTCGGGGCGCGGCCCGGCCTGGCCCAGCAGGGCCTGGGGCGCGATGGCCCCCACCAGCGCGGCCTTGGCGTAGGCGCTGCGGGCCTGCTCGTCCATGGTGCGCAGCCACTCGGCCACCGCCGCCGCGTGCTCGGGCGGGTGCAGGCGCTCCAGCCCCTCGCCGATCTGCCAGCGCGCCGCCGCCGGGTGCGGCCCGAAGTAGCCCAGCACCTCGCGCACTAGGTAGCACTGCGCGGCGATCATGCCGGTGTCGCGGAACATGTCGTGGGGGCTGCCGCTGCGCACCGCGCCCTCGTAGAGCACGGGGATGGCGCGGGCCACCTGGGCGGCGCTGTGCCCCGGCCCGAAGCGCAGCAGGTCGGGCAGCAGGTCGGGGTGGGCCACCCAGCGCGGCGCGGCCAGCGCCCCGCCCAGCGCGGCGGGCAGCAGCGTCACATGCGCGCGCAGCCCGCAGCCGCCGATCTCCTCCAGGGCCTGCTCGAAGCGGTCCAGCACGGCGGCGCTCACCTTCTGCGGCGCTGGCTGCACGTCCTCCCACCCCAGCGCGATCCGCACCTCGCGGAAGCCCAGCGCGGCCAGCTGCTGCATATCCTCGCGCAGCTCGCCGCGGTCGAACATGGCCCACCAGCGGTAGGCGGTGCGGCGCGGCCAGTAGGCGACGCTCAGCGTGAAATCTTCGGCCATGCGCGTTTCTCCTACAGCACCAGGCCTAGCGCCAACAGCAGGCCGAACAGCAGCTCAAGCTGGCCGGTACCCTTCAGGGCGCGGTTGAGCGTGGGGCCGGACTCGCTGAGCATGGTGCGCACCAGGCGCACGGCCAGCGGTGCGGTGAGCAGCGGCAGCAGCACCCAGGGCGTCGCGCTGCCCGCCAGCCAGATCACCGGCAGCAGCAGGTAGGGCGCGACCACCAGCGCGGCGTACTCGGCGCGGGCGAAGCCGGGGCCGAAGATCACCGCCAGGGTGCGCTTGCCCGCCACGCGGTCGGTGGCCACGTCGCGCAGGTTGTTCACCACCAGGATGGCCGTGACCAGCGCGGCGATCGGCAGCGAGGCCAGGATGGCCAGCGGCGGCACCGCGCCCGCCTGCACGTAGGCCGTGCCGCACACCGCTACCAGCCCGAAGAACACGAAGCTGAACACATCGCCCAGGCCGTTGTAGCCCAGCGGCCACGGCCCGCCGGTGTACAGCACGCCCGCCGCGATCGAGAGCACGCCCACCACCAGGATGGGCCAGCCGCCCACCGCCACCAGGTAGAGGCCCACCAGCGCGGCCAGGGCGAAGGTGGCGATCATGCCGTTGCGCACCGTCTCGGGCCTCAGCAGCCCGCTCTGGGTGGCGCGCGTCGGCCCGATGCGCTCGGCGGTGTCCGCGCCCTTCTTGAAGTCGAAGTAGTCGTTGGCGTAGTTGGTGCCGATCTGGATGAGCAGCGCGCCCAGCAGCGCGGCCAGGGCGGGCAGCGGTCGGAAGCTGCCGACGGCGGCTGCGGCGGCGGTGCCCACCAGCACCGGCGCGGCTGCGGCGGGCAGGGTGGCGGGTCGGGCGGCCATCAGCCAGACCCTGGCGGGGCTGGGGGCCGGGGGTTGTGTCGTGGTCATGGGTTATTTGTCCGTTGTGTTGCTCGCATCAAGCAGGGCATCCTCGGCGGCCTTCAGCACCTCGTCATCATCCGAGAGCAGCGTGTCGCGGTTCTGCGGCACCACGATTGTGGGCTTCACGCCAGCGCCCTCAAGGAACAGCGTGCCGTCGGCGTTCACGAAGCGCCCGGTCGGGATCTGCAGGTAGATGTCGTCGGGCAGCTTGAAGCTGCCCTCGGAGACCTCGGCCTCGACCCCGGCGGTGGGGCCGTAGCCCACCACCTGCGCGCCCGGCAGCTTGCTGAATCCATAGGCCTCCAGCTCGCAGGCGCTGAAGCAGGCTGGCCCCACCAGCAGCGCGATGTGGTCGAAGTGGTACTGCTGCTCGCTGGGCTGCACCTCTTCGATGTACAGGTCGCCCTCGCCATCCTCGAAGTGGCCGGTGATCGGGTTGAAGTAGACCAGCCCGGCCAGCGGGATGCTTTCTTTGCTGAGATAGCCCGCCAGATCGAGGTTGGTGCCGCCGCTGTTCTGGCGCATGTCGATCACGATCCCGGGCACCTCATTATACTCAAATGACTTGAGCGCCCGCTCGAACAGCTCGTCGATCAGGTCGATGTCGTCATCATTGGAGTTGACGCGCACATAGCCCAGGCCCGACTCCAAGATCCAGTACTCCACCGGCGGCGCGGTCGGGTCGCTGCCGCGGTAGATCGAGGTGTAGCTCAGGCTGCTGTACTCATCCACCGCCGTGAGCAGGGTGGTCTTCGCCGCGCTCTCGTCGGGGTTGGTGTAGGTCAGCTGGGCGGTCGCGCCCACAGGCCCGCGCAGCAGGTAGCGCACTTGGTCGTAGCGCAGGGCATCCTGGGTGGAAAAGGGGCCGGTGGGCGGGCTGATGGTCTTCAGCCTGTCCTCTACCGGCTTGGCGTCGTAGCGATCAAGCGTCGCGCCGCGCTTGATCCCGGCCTTGTCGGCGGGGCCGTCCTCCTTCACGTAGACCACCACAAACGCCCCGTCGTCGGTCTCGCGGATGGCCAGCCCGTAGCCGCCGCCGTAGTTTTTGTCGTTCAGGTCGTCCTCTAGGCTACCGCCGCTCACGGCGGTGTGGCCGTCGGGGATGCCGTTGGCGAAGGCGCGGATGGCTGCGAAGAACAGGGCGGGGTCTTTTTTCTGCTGGGCCTCGATCACCATGGGCGCGATCGAGCGGAACAGCGCATCCCAGTCCGGCTCTTTGCCGGCCACCTCGTTGAAGGCATAGCGCTGGCGGGCCTCGACGAACAGCCGCTCGAAGGCCTTGCGGTACGAGAGCGCCGAGAGATCCTGGGTGCCCTGGTTCTGGCCCTCGTAGAGGTCGACCAGGCCCTCGGTGTCGCGGCTGATGCCAAACGGCCGTGTGCTCAGGTCGATCACCGAGTAGCCCGCAGGCAGCGGCTGCAGCGGGTCATCTTTGGTGAACAGCAGGCCGTCGCCGCCGAAGTCGCTGGGGATCTGCTGGCTGGCGTCGGGCGCCCACGCCACCAGTTTGCCGCCCTTCACCACGTCGCCCTGGCCCGATGTCAGCTGGAGCGAGGTGATGTAGGTGGGCCAGCCGTGGATGGTGTCGTCGTCGTGGAACGGGTCGGACCAGTAGGCCACGGTGTACAGCTTCACCCCGCCCTTGCCGTCGCCGTCCAGGTCGTTGCTCTCGCCATCGGGGCGCAGCGGCAGATCGATCTGGTAGGTGGCCTCGCGCTGCTCGCGGTCGATCTCCAGCCGCCCGAACTGCAGCGACTCGGGCGGCACCCGCCACGCCGGGTTGTGGCTGGCCAGGCCGTGCAGATCCACCAGGGCCACGGCGTGGCGCTGGTAGTAGGTGAGGAAGATGCCGTTGGTGTAGTGGAAGCTGCCGTGCAGCGTGAAGGGCTGCTGGGCGGTGATCGTCTCGGCGCTGGGCGGCGTCTCGGCGGCGGTGCAGCCCGACAGGGCGAGCATGGTCAGTGCGACGAGAAGCGGGCGGTGGTGCGACATCATGCTGTATTCTCTAACCTCGCAATGGGCGCTAGGAAGCGGAGATCGAGGGTATATGATCGGCTGGCAGCGGTATTATACAAGATATCGCTGGGTGCGACCCAGCCCATCTCAACAGGTTTGTATCCCACATATCACAGAATCATCACGTTGGGCGCAAAGGGGCTATGCTATAATGCGTCGTAGCTTTCTGTGGCGCGGGCACGATACCCCATACAGCATTATGACAAAAGTTGCATCACGTGATGTGGCGCACGCTCGCGCTGTCCACGAGACACGCCAGGCGCTTGATACTATTGATGATACAAGCCTTGTGTCAGTAACACGCCTTGGAATCACTCAAGTGCGCGCGCTGAAGCAGGAGGTAGCCGAGATCTTCCCGGCCTCCAACCTCCCAGCCTTTTTGCTTCAGGGCCTGCTCCAGCTGGAAGACCGCACGCTGCGACAAGACAAAGTTGCCGCCGATCTTCGTGTACTCTTCCGCGGCAGCGCCCAGATCGGCATCTATGGCGCGCTGCTTGCCGCCCCCGCCACCATCCTCTACGGCTACCAGAAGCTGCTGTCGCTCTCGGGCAAGGATGTTGAGAGCGCCTTCCCCGACGGCCTCTGGCAGTTCTACACCGAGTTCGGCCTGCGCGAGGATGCCGCCCGCCACTGCGTCGAGTCGGTCGGCTTCCAGCGCGCCGCGCCCGCCGCCAGCGAGATCGACGCCGCCGCCAGCTGGGTGCTGGCCGCCATGGAGATGCTGCACAGCTACGACGAGCTGCTGGCCAGCGAGTGGGACGAGAAGGTCATGCCGCGCGTGATCGATGCGGTGCTGCCCGAGTACGCCGCCGCCCAGCTGGGCAAGAAGCTGCCGCGCCGCGCCGCCGACCGCGAGCAGCTGATCGCCGAGCGCGTCGAGCGCATGCGCGCCGACTACCACCTACAGGGCTTCGAGCGCGGCTGGCTCGACGAGCGGCCCTACCGCATCCCGGCAGGCGAGCGCGAGCAGAGCTTCGCCCGCTACCGCCGCGCCCAGTTCCAGCAGTATGTGCAGAAGCACCTGCGCCGCGCCCCCGCCGACCTGCGCGCCCAGATCGAGTCGCGCTTCGCCGACCGCCGCGCCGAGGATCTGCCGCGCTACCGCAGGCAGCTGGCCATGACCATGACTCTGCAGCCCGAGCAGCACCGCGAGTATCGCGCCACCCTGCCGCTGCACATGGTCAAGATCGCCCTAGTGGTGGGCGGGCGCTACCACCTGATCGACGCCTGCGCCTACGACGCCGACGGCACGCTGCTGGTCTTCCCGCTGGATGGCGGGGGCGAGGGCACGCCGCTGGTGCTGAAGCGCGCCGACGACAGCACCCTGCGCGACCGCTACGGCCACGTGGTCGACATCGACCACGCCGGGCGCGTGAAGGTCGAGGGGCGGCTGATCGGGCGGCTGCGCCCGCCCTCGGTGGGCCAGGTCAAGGCCCAGGTTGCGGCGATCATCCGCCAGGCCGCGCGCGACCACAGCGCCCCCAGCGACACCGACATGCTGCTGGTCGAGTCGCCCCGCGCCCGCCAGCCCGAGCTGCGCGCCATGCTCTCGGACGCCACCAAGTCCGAGCTGGTGTCGCTGCAGTATGCGCCGATCATCATCAACTGGGATGAGCACCCCAGCGCCACGCCGCTGCCCGAGGTGCGCCGCGCGCGTCGCGGCACCGGCGACCACGCGCTCACCATGATCCGCACCGACCGCAGCATGGTCTTCGATATGTCGCATATCTTCTGCGATGCGGTCTGGGGCATGGCGCTCACCGAGATCATCACCGGCTACGCCGCTGGCTTCTACCCCGAGGTCAGCGCCACCCGCGCCAGCAAGGCCGAGCCGCCCGCGCCGCTCAAGCTGCTGGCCGCTATGAACGTGCGCGCCGCCGCCGCGAGCGATGCCAACGACCAGCCGATCGAGTGTGCCGCCGAGACCACCGCCATCGATGTAGACGCGATCGGCAAGCTGCGCCGCAAGCTGGCCGGCATCCAGCTGCCCCTGACGGTGAACGACCTGCTGCTGCTGGGGCGCTTTGTGCACGCGGCCAACTACGCGCCTGGGCCGCGCGCCGAGCAGGCCTTCGAGGCCATGGTCTCGCTCCCCAACGGTGCGGCGCTGAGCGAGCAGATCGTGCGCTGGCTTGAGGAGCAGCGCATCCACAACCCATCGCTGCTCATCCCCATGGATGCCAGCAACGCCGACCCGCGCCTGCGGCTCTACCCGGCCACCTTCCGCAACCCGCTGCCCAACCTCATCCCTCGGCTGGAGCGCTGCGAGAACTATGTGCGGGCCCTGCGCCGCAGCGGCGACGCTGGCGTGTCCCGCGCATTTGATGCCGAGCGCAAGGAGCTGTATAAAGAGCTGCAGGTCTTCGCCGAGCTGCTGCGGGCGCTCAAGCAGGTGACCATGCGCGGCGAGAGCTTTAGCGCGGCGGCGCTGAAGCTGATGGGCCACCTGCCCGGCTCGCTGCAGAACCTGGTCGATATGATCCCGCAGAAGGTCGGCATTCTAAACGAGATCCTTAAAGGCCGCGAGGTCTTCTCAAACGTGGGGCGCGTGGCCCCCGAGTCCTCGATCGTGCGCTTCTCCAGCGCCCGCGACGATGGCTCGACGAAGCTGCTTGTCTGGGGTATCATGACCGATGCCAGCGGCAGGATGACCGTGACCCTGCGCGACTTCCGCCCACATGTGGCTGTGCTGGCACGGCACAGTCGGCCCGAGCTAGCCCAGGCCATCGCCTCGGACTACCTAGAGGCCTACGCCACATCGGTCAATGAGCTTGTCACCCGCATCCACCGGGTGCTATCGCAGAAATAGCGTCTTTTCGTGCGTCGGCGCGCCTGGCAGGAACCGCAGGCCCGCGCCGCTACCAACCCACAACATATGAACCAAATGCTCACTGGCCGCAAGATCGGCGGCTTTGAAGTCCGCGATCTGCTCGGCACGGGCGGGATGGCCAGCGTCTACAAGGGCTACGATCCCGCGCTTGATCGCGAGGTGGCGATCAAGGTGATCGGCACCGCAGGCGAGTCGCCCGATTTTGTGGCCCGCTTCCAGCGCGAGGCGCGCGTGGTCGCCAAGCTCCGGCACCCCAATATTGTCCAGATCTACCAGTTTGGCGAAGAGAAGGACATGGTCTACATGGTGCAGGAGCTGCTGACAGGCGCGACGCTGCAGCGCAAGATGCGCGACGCCCGCCGCCGCATGGCCCCCGACCGCATCCACGCCACCATCTCCCAGCTGGCCTCCGCCCTCGACTTCGCCCACTCGCAGGGCGTTATCCACCGCGATGTGAAGCCATCCAACGTGATCGCCAATGCCAGCGGCCAGCTGGTGCTCACCGATTTTGGCATCGCACGCACCGAGTCCGACGCCAAGCGCACCATGACCGGCCCCGGCGTGGTGATGGGCACTCCGGCCTACCTCGCGCCCGAGCAGGCGGTGGGCAGCGCCTCGCTCACGCTGGCCTGCGATGTCTATGCGCTGGGCGTGGTGCTGTTCGAGCTGCTCACCGGCAGGCTGCCCTTCGAGGACACCACGCCGATGGGCATCATCCTCAAGCACCTCTACGACGACCCGCCCAAGCCCAGCAGCATCCGCCCCGACCTGCCCAAGGCGGTGGATGCGCTGGTGCTGCGCGCCCTGGAGAAGGAGCCGAAGAAGCGCCACCCCAGCGCGGGTGCGCTGGCCAAGGCGCTGGGCGATGCCTGGCCCGCCGTGCGCAACACCAAGCAGGAGGAGCAGCCAGCGCCGCGACCGCGCGCCGCGCCCAAGCGCAGCGACACCACCCCGCAGCGCCGCGTGACGCCTGCGGCTGGCTCGGCGGCGGCCCCGGCGCCTGCGGCGGCGCCCCGCGCAGCGGGCACGGCGGCCAAATCGACGCCGCCGGTGGTGGTCTCCACCTCGGCACCGGCCACCGCGCCCAAGCAGCGCGCCAAGAGCACCACGCCCAAGCCCACCCCGGCCAAGGTGGCCCAGAGCCAGCCCAGCCGCGCCACGCCGCCCGCCACGCCGCAGCGGCGCGGCCCAAGCACGCTGCTGGTGGGCCTGCTGACCCTGATCGTGGTGCTAGGGCTGCTGATCTACGGCTTCTACCCCAGCGCGTTCCAGGATGTGGTGACGACGGTGCAGGGGCTGGCACGCCCCTAGCACACACCAGATCTAGAGACTTAGAGCAGGAGCCGCCGCGCTCCTGCTTTTTCTTTGTTTTATGGCTATACCCGCACGCTTTCTGGCCCCTATGTTGCATAGCAGGCTCTAGCAACATATCGCTTCTACCCCGCCGCAGCGCGGGAGAGAAAGGGTCGACAGCGTGGATACGGCAAAACCTTTTGCGGTGGTGACTGGTGCCTCCAGCGGCATCGGCTACGAGCTAGCTCGGCAGTTTGCCGAGCATGGGTACGATCTGCTGATCACATCGGGCGGGCCTGCGATCGAGGAGGCCGCGCACTCGCTTGCCCAGCTCGGCGCGCAGATTCAGACGGTGCAGGCCAATCTGGCCACCTACGACGGTGTGGAGGCGCTGTATGGGCGCATTATCGAGATCGCGCGGCCCATCGATGCGATCGCGATTAACGCCGGGGTGGGCGTCGGCGGCGATTTCACGCGGCAGACCAGCCTGCAGGATGAGATCGAGATGATCAATCTCAACGTGGTCTCCACCGTGCACCTCGCCAAACGTGTGCTGCCCGACATGGTCCAGCGCGGCAGCGGGCGGGTGCTGTTCACCTCCTCGATCGCTGCCCTGATGCCGGGCGCATTTGAGGCGGTGTACGCGGCATCCAAGGCGTTCATCCAGTCCTTCGCCGAGGCCATCCGCAACGAGCTGAAGGATACCGGCGTGACGATCACCGCGCTTCAGCCTGGGCCGACCGATACCAATTTCTTCAGCCGCGCCGAGATGGATGATACCCGCGCTGCAACTGGCCATAAAGACGATCCGGCGGATGTGGCCCGGCAGGGCTTCGAGGCGCTGATGGCCGGGAAAGATCATGTGATCGCCGGTTCGCTCAAGACCAAGGCCATGGGCGCAGTCAGCAGGGTGCTGCCCGAGACGGTGAACGCCGAGCAGCACCGCAAGCTGGCCGAGCCAGGTTCGGGCGACAAGTAGCGGGAGCGCAGACAGGGCCTGGGGTCGCACCCCAGGCCCTGTGGCTTGCGACAATAGGCGCGGATGGGGCTACTTCACGGTCAGCACCGCGCCGTCGGCGCGCCCGTACACATCGGGGAAGTACATCTCGTAGGCCGTCGTTGGGATGGCGCGGTACTCGCCCGCCTGCGTGGCCCGGATGGTATAGCTGAAGGTGTACGCACCCTTGCCCAGGTAGTCGCTGAACAGCGCCACCTTCTCGTCGCGCAGCTCGGTGCGGGCATACCAGCGCTCCCACGGCAGGATGAATCGCTTGGCTGTGGGCGCGACCACGCCCACGGCATCATCCAGCGGGATGATCTCCGGCCCGCCGGTGCTCGGCCCCTCGGCCAGCACGCTGGTGGTGGCCAGGTTCGGGTCGATAGCCTCGAAGCCCGCAGGCAGCGGATCCTCAATCGCCAGGTAGTGCAGGTCGCTCGCTGCCACCACCGAAAGCTCGACCCGCACCACATCGCCCGCCTTCACCTCGCGCACCTCGGGGCAGGGCTGCTCGCCAGGGGTGCAGCTGGCCAGGGTATAGCGCCGCTGCACGCTGATGCCCCGGTCGAGCGCCTTGATCTCGGCCACGGGCAGGAAGGCCCGCAGCTGCGCGCTGTAGTACAGCTGGCCCTGCCCATCGCCCCGCCCGATCAGCAGCTGGTTGCTGGCGTCGCGCAGTAGGTCGGCCACCTGCACCTGCGTCACCACAGGTGTGCTCACCTGCTCGGGCGTGATGCGCCCCGATGCGATCGGCTTGCCGTTGAGCTGCACGCCGTAGTCGTACTCGCTCTTCAGCTCGCCGGTCTGCCGCATCCAGCTGGTCAGCGCCATCAGCGACCACGCGTTCTCTTGGGTGGTCTGCCAGATGCCGCCCTTGCGCGCCACCATCAGCCAGCGCACCACCTGGGCGTTGATCTGGCTGCTCGGCGCGAGCCGTGTCAGCGCCTCAAGCGTGATCGCGGTGCTGCGCGTGTCGGTGTTCATGCTCCACCAGTCGCGGTTTTCCTCCTCCCAGTGCGCTCCGGTGGCGCTCATGATCGCGCTGGTGTTCAGGTCGGCCAGCAGCGCCTTGATCTGGGCGTCGTCGGCGCTCGCGCCGCTGGAGCGCAGCGCCATGGCCAGCAGCGATCGGGCGTAGGTGGCCAGCTTCTCGCGCACCTGGGCCAGCTCGCCCGCCTTGGCGCGGTCGCCTTTGCCGCTCTCGGCCAGCGCGAATAGCAGGAACGACTGCTGGTTGGCGTCGGCCTCGCTCAGCGCGAGCCGCTCCTGGTCGTTGGATGTGGCTTTGAGCTGGCCCGCTAGGTAGTCCTGCCCACGGCCCAGCAGCTCGTCGGGCACGGCGTAGCCAGCGGCGCGGGCCTTGGCTAGGCCCAGCACCACGTAGGCGCTGATGTGGGCGTTGCTCTGGCCCTGCGGCCACCAGCCCCAGCCGCCGTCGCTGTTCTGTTGGGTGGTTAGGCGATCCACACCATCGGCCACCAGCGCGGGCAGCCGAGCCTCTAGCTCGGCGTTGGGGATGCCCAGTTCCTTCAGGGCCTGCGCGGTGAGCACGTTGGGCAGGAAGCGCGAGACGGTCTGCTCGGCGCACTCGTACTCGTAGTGCTCCAGGTAGGTGAGGCTGTCGCGCATGCCCGCCGCCAGCGACGGGTCGATCCGCACGGTCAGCTCGCCTTGGCTGGCGTCGATATTGGGCGGCAGGGCGATGGCCTCGCCGCGTGATCCGGCCTGGCTGATCTGCCCGCCGGTCACCGCCATCTCGGGCGCGCTGTAGCGGTAGATCGGCAGCAGCCCGCCGTTGGCGCTGGCCAGCGGCGGCTTGCTGGCGTCGCTGTACTGCCCAGCCACGGCGCGGAAGGTCAGGTCAGCCCCAGCGGCATCCTGCGCGCTGGCCAGCCATGTCACCTGGGCCTCGCCGCGCGCGGGCACCTGCACGGTTTTGGTTAGCTCATCGGTGAACGTTAGGCCTGTCGCGCTGATCCCGACCGTAGCATCCAGCGGCGCGTCGGTGTTGTTGCTGATGTTGGCCGCCAGCTGCGCGCGGTCGCCCACCGTGAAGAAGCGCGGCGTCACCGGGCGGATGAGCAGGCTCTTGGTGGCGACGATGTTCGATATGCCCTCGCCCACCTTGCTGTCGGATGTGATGCCGACGCCGCGCATTACCCATGTGGTCAGGTTGTCGGGCAGCTTCAGCTCGATGTGGGCCTTGCCCTGGGCGTCGGTCGTCACCACGCCGTTCCAGTAGGCGGTGTCGGCGAAGTTCTCGCGCACGGTCGGCGCGGCGGCCTGCGGTGCCTGGGATCGGCCCTTGGCAGCGTCCGCCGATTCGGCCATGGGTGCTGCTGCCGCTGCGGTTGGCGCTGCCCCCCCGGCTAGGTCGCCCACAGGGCCGCTGCCTTGGGCCAGATTGCCTGGCCGGGCAACCTGCTGCCACAGCCGCTCCGACGAGAGCGAGAGCGCGCTGGCGGTGGAGACGCCCAGCCCGCGCTTGGCGTAGAGCGTCTCGCCAATGTCGTTCGCGCGGCGCGGCGCGAGGCTCAGCACGCCCTTATCGACCAGATCGAGCGATAGCTCGGCGGCCACGCCCTGCCCCGCCGCGTTGGTTACGCTCACGTCGTAGCCCACCGCAGCGCCCGGCTCGGACTGGGGCGCGCTGGGCACCACCTGGATGCCCAGCGTCTGCTGGGCGGTCGAGACCGTGATCGGCAGCACGCCAAACTTGATATCGGCCAGCTGGTCTGCTTCGCCGCCCTTGAACAGTGTGACCGCGATATAGATGTTCGGGGCCATCTCGGCGCTGATCGGCAGCTGGTAGATGATGCTGTTGCTCTCAACCTTCCGCACCTCGTAGCTGCGCACGCCCGCGCGCTCCACCGTGATCAGCGCCCAGTGCTGGCCCTGGAATGGCGAGGGGATGAGCACGCTGGCGGTCTCACCTGGCGCGTAGCTGGTTTTATCAGACACCAGCGTGATCCGCTCGCTGCTGCCGCGCATCCACGGGATGTAGCTGCTGTCGGCCACCCAGATGCTCAGCACGCTGCGCGTCTCGCGCCCGCCCGCATCGCTGGCCCGCGCCACCACGCGGTACGAGCCGCCGCTGGCCGGGGTGAATGTGGCGGTGGCCTGCCCGCTGCCGTCGGTCGTCACATTTTGGCTGCCAGCAGGCTCGACCTTCTCGATCGACTCCCAGCGTCGCCCTTGTGCGTCGTTCACCTCGCGGTTTTCCCAGGTCACCCGCTGGAAATCCAGCGCGATGGCCTGGTTGGGCCGGGCGGTGCCGCCGCTGCTGGCGGCCACCAGATCAATGCTCTGCGGCTTGCCCGCCTGGCCAAGGTAGTTCTGCGCGGCCAGCCCCACATACACATCGGCGGTGTGCACCACCACCTCGCCCCGCCCGGCGATAGCCTGGTTGTCGCGCCCGGTCGCCACGGCCTCGATCGTCAGCTTGGCGCTGAGCTTCGAGTCGCCCAGCGAGCCGTTGGTGGTGCGGTTTTTGGCCCAAGTGTCGAGCGCGCTCGCGGGCACCTCGATATGCAGCTTGCCCTGCGAGTCGGTGGTGCCGCTGCCGCTGAGGATCGGCTCGGGCTGCGGCATCGGTCGCCACCAGCAGTCGAAGCAGAACACACCGCCGGTCTGCTCGTCGCCAAACTGATAGCGGCTGGCCCAGTCGGGTGCGAATTGGTACGGTTCGGCCAGCACATTCCACGAAACCTGCGCGCCCGCCACCGGCCCGCCGAACAGGTAGGTCGCGGCCACATTGGCGCTGGTGGTCTCGCCGCGGAACGCCTCGGCCTTGCCAGGTGTCACCGCCACCTCGAACTCGGGCGCGCGGTAGGCGGCCACCTCAAATGCGTACGAGAAGCCACGGTCGCCGATCTGCACGCCGATCTGGTAGCTGCCCAGCGCCGCGCTCGCGCCCAGCGCCAGCTCGCCGGTGAACGTGCCCGTGGCGCTCAGCTGCACATCTTTGGTGAAGATGCTCTCGCCCGTGGGCGAGCTGACCGTGACGGTTGCGCTGGCCTGCTTGGGCATGCTGAAGCTCGCATCGCGCTGGTCGCGCACCAGGCCCTTGAAGTGAACCTGCTGCCCTGGCCGGTAGATCGGCCTGTCGGTGTAGACATAGGCGTACGCCCCTGGGCTGAAGTCCTGGCCGCCTGGCTGGAACTCCCAGCGGCTCACTGCCTCGGACCAGCTGTTGCCCATTGCGGCAAACGGCGCTTTGGCGATGGCGATCAGGCTGGTGTCGTCGCTGCGGCTCAGCGCCAGCTGGCCCACGCCATCTGCGCCGGTGGTCAGGCTGCCCAGCAGCTGCGCGGGCTGGCCTTCCTGGTAAATGTCCACCGCCAGATTGGCCACCGGCGCGCCGCCCTGCACCTGGTTGGCCCACACCAGCGCGCCTTCCTGGCTGGCCTTCACCGTCAGGTTGATCGGCGAGACAATAAAGACGATATTGGCCGCCGAGTTGGCGGGCGATTTGATCTGCACGAGGTAGATGCCCGGCTCAAGCGTGCCGCCCTGCTCCACCAGATCGACTGCATTCATCGTTGGGATGTCTGCTGGAGCATTGAGCTGGGCCTGCCAGCTGCGGATCTGCTGCGCTCCGCTGGGGATGTCGCTGTAGAGCGTGTAGAGCTGCTCTTTCAGCACATCCTGGCTCAGACGGAAGAGCGCTAGGTCTACGGTGCTGGTGTTGGTGGCCTGCAGCCGGATCTGCGCCCGGGTGCTGGGTGTGAGCGTGGAGACCGTGGGGTCGAGCGCGTAGATGCTGGCGGGCAGCGGCGCGGTGCGGAAGCGCACCGTCAGGCTCTGGTCGATGGTGTTGCCAAATGGGTCGCTGATCCCTGGGCTGATCTGCACCGTCACATCGGTGGATGGCATCTGCCCAAGCCCGATGTGAAAGGCGTTGTTGCCGGTATCGAAGTAGGTGTACACCTGCGTGGCCGAGATCTGTGGGGTGAACTGCAGGTGCGGCATCACCGTGTCGGGGTCGATAGGCGCGTTGAACAGAATGGCGAAGTCGCTCCAGGCCGAGACGTTCTGCGCGCCATCGACGGGCGTGGTGCCGATGATCTTGGGCAGCGGCGCGGTGCGGAAAGTGCTGACAAAATCCTGATTCAGCCCAGCGCCACCAGCGCTTGCTGCTGCGCCAGCGGGTATGAAGACCTGATAGCTTGTGTCAAACGCCAGCCGCTGCTCTGGGGTTAGCACCACCGTGTCGGTCAGGTAGCGCGAGCGGAAGGGCACCGCGCCGCCATCGGGGCCGCGCAGCACCAGCGCCTGCTGGATTCCGCTCTCGACTGGGCCGCTGAACTGCACCTGGATGCTCGGCTCCACCGAGACGCCGCTTGCATCCTGCTGTGGAGAAATGGTGAGTACCTGTGGACGGGCGGTGGAGAACGACCACGAGAACGCGCCGTTCATGGGGTTGCCCAGCGCATCCTTCAGGTCGGGGGCCACACGCGCGGTGTAGCTGGCCCCGCTGCGCAGCGGCTGGCTGGGCGTAAAGGTGTAGATCGCCGTGTTCACCCAGCGCCCGCTGCCCGCGATCGGCGGGTCGAAGCTCAGCGGCTGCGCCAGGCTGCCCTGCTGCTCGGCCAGGGTCAGCGGCACCACCGGGCGGGTGAACACCACTGTGATCGCGCTGGTTGTCGCCGCATCTGCCGTCCCATCGGCGGGGATGACCTGCCCCACCTCTAGGTAGCCGCTGGTGTCGAACTGGAACCGCACGGGGTCGGCCAGCGCGGTGCCATCCTGGCCGCGCGCCTCGGCCCCCAGCGCCACCCGGTACGAAGCGCCGCGCGGCAGCGGCTGGGCGGGCTGGAACACCACTGTGCGCGCGTCGGGCCAGGTGGCCTTGCCCGCCACCGCAGGCACGATCTTCAGCGCCGCCTCCACCGAGCTTCGCTCCATCGGGCGGTCGAAGGTGAGCATCACCGCGCCGTCGGGCTGCAGCGCCTCGCCCTGCGCTGGCGAGCGCTGTACGACCGTGGGGGCTGCCGCGGCGGGCGTCGGCAGGGTGAGGTTCGTGGCCTGCGGTGTATCGGTTGGCTGCTCAGGGGTTGGCATAGCTGGCCTCCGTAGCGCCACAAAGCTACCAGCGATGACGGCAACCAGAACAACCGCCGCGACAGTGGCAACAGTGCGACGATTCATTGAGCGACTCCTTCTCTTTCGGGTGCTGTGTAGAGTGACGTCGCTCCCCGCTATTCAGTTCCACATGCAAAAAGGGCGCGGCGCTTGTTCAAAGCGCCGCGCCCTCTATTCAAAAAAGCGCGATCTTACACGTTCACGCCCAGCTCGGCCAGCGCGGGCGCAAAGCTGCTCGCATTCATCCGCTCCATGCGCGTGCGCAGGTAGTCGAGGTCGAGCTGCTGGCGGCGGATGACCCCGCGCGCATCGGCCATGTCGTGCTTGCCCTGCTCCTGCCCACGGTTCAGGATGACCTTGTGCATCAGCACATCCTCGGGCGCGAGCACCGCCACAGGCGCGCCCAGCAGCGGCATGCGGCGCAGCTTCGAGATCGCCAGCTCATCCAGCTGGAAAGGGTGGGTGATCGCCTTGCGGATCGCGAGATCGTCGAACACCTTAATGCCGCGCCACAGGATACGCTGGCCATCGAACTGCACCGCCTTCTGCTGCTGCTGGAGCAGCTTCACCACGGTGGGCAGCTGGCCGGAGATCACGATCAGGTCGACATCTTGGATGGGCCGTCGATCGCCGTAGAGGTGTGCCGCTGCCCCAGCGCAAACGGCCCAGGGCATCTGCTGTCCGTCCAGAAGGCGTGCGACCACTCCAAGATTTCCTGCAATCAGCGACATGACACCCTCTTAAATGCAATGTAATGAAGAGGCTGGAGGCCTTTCCAGCCGCCTTGTATAGTACGATCTCTCGTCTGTTTTGGCAACTATCTATTAGTCCTACCTGCCCGGTAGGTCACTCCCAACCCCTTCTGCCGAGCTGCGCCTGGTGTTGAGGAAGGGGCGCTCGGCAGCGCGGTAGAAGCCATAGGCCAGGGCCACCACGCAGGCCAGCCCCACGGTGCTGGTCAGCACAAAGGCCGCATCGCCCTGGATGCCCAGCGGTATCACGATGTACTGCAAGAACAGTACGATAAAGGGCACGTGCATCAGGTACAGGCTGTAGGAGAACCCGCCGACTGCCACCAGCGGGCGTGCGCCCAGCGTCCGCCCCAGGCGGCTGGCCGGCATGCTGGCCAGCAGGATGGTCGCGACGGTGGCCACGGCTGTGGGCAGATCGTAGTAGATAAACTGCGCCGAGGCGTTTTCCCAGCCCCACAGCGCCATCAGCTCGATGATCACCGCTACCGCCATAGCCAGCGCCGCCAGCAGCCATGGCCGCCAGCGCTCGGCGAGCTGGTTTGGGTAGCGCTGCGCCACAAACGCGCAGCACATGCCCAGCGCGAAGAAGCCAAAGAAGTGCAGGTTGGCCCGCCCCACCCGCGAGTCGAGCAGCAGCAGCTGGGCGGCGTAGCCCACGCATATTGCCAGCGCCGCCGTCCGCATCGGCCCGATGCGTCGAAACAGCAGCAGAATGAGCGGGAAGGTGAAGTAGAGCCACCACTCGGTCGCGATCGACCAGAACACATAGTTGATCCGGCCAGTGCCAAAGATGTTCTGGAGCATCAGGTAGTGAGCCAGCACATCCTGCGGGCGGAAATCGAGCGCGGTGTCCCAGTGGGTGCCCATGGGCCTGCTCAGGATGGTGAGCGCCAGACCCAGGCTAAGCGTGAGCGCGATATAGTAGGGCGGCAGGATGCGCCGCGCCCTGCGCTTGATGAAGCGCTGGAACCCGCCTACCATCGCGCCGCCGTTGTTCACCACCGGGATGGCCAGGCAGAACCCCGAGATGACGATGAACACCGTGACCGCCAGGTGCCCCAGCACCATGAAGTAGCTGGAGAGGCCCAGCAGCCCCGATGGCGTGCGGCCCTGTTCGGGCGGGAAGACCTCGGCGTAGATGTGGTTGAACACCACCACCAGCGCGGCTAGCGCGCGCATGCCTTCAAGAAAGGGGAAATAGCGTAGCTTCGCCTGTGGGGCGCTGCGTTCGGCTGTGGCCTCGGCATGCGCCTCGGGATTCTGTGCAACCGCGCTCATAATCTGCCTTACGACCACCCCAGCGAGGAGCTATGGGAGGGTGCGGGTGAATGTGGCGCAGGGCACAAGCACCTGCGTCTGGTGACTCAATTATGGCATCAAGCGCGGAGAGAAGACAAGTAACACTTTTGTCACGTGGTGGCGGCAGGCGGGTGTGGCCCCGCATTGGGGCGCGGGATCGCAGTCACCCTTCCAGCGGCCCAGGTGAGGATTGCTACATCTGCTGGTGCAGCTGCGGCGAGCGCTGCAGCCACTCCTGCCGGGGCAGCTCCATCTCGAAGAACTGCACATCCACATAGCGCGGCCCCTGGCGGAAGTACTTGCGCACGGGCTCGTAGAGCGGCGATTCCAGCAGGCGCGTGTTGAAGCTCTGCCCGGCGGTGCGCCAGTCGGTGCCCACGTGGCTAAAGCCCAGCCGCTCGTAGCAGCGCACCGCGCGCACATTGGGAGCGGCCACATCCAGCACCATCAGCTGAAAGCCCAGCTCGCTGAAGTAGTAGTCGAGGAACAGCGCCATGGCCTCGGTGCCCAGCCCGCGCCCCACAAAGGGCGCGCCAAATGTCACCCCCAGCCGCGCGCTGCTACGCCGCTGGTCGATCTCGCGCAGCGAGATGCGCCCGGCCAGCTGCCGGTCGATCGTATCGACCGCCCACGCCCGCCTCATCGGGCTGAAATCGAAGCCGCCCCACCCGCCCGACATCCTAGGAAGATTCCAGATCGGCTCCAGCGGGTCATTATACGGCGGCCAGGCGTCGGCCTCGATATCGTCGCGGTGCTGCCAGTAGCGGATGCGGACCCTAGCGCTATGCAGGTCCATTCGGTCTCCAACTGTACGCATTGCCGTCGAAGGGCGGCGCGCGCTTTGCGATCAGCGCCCGCACGTCATAAGTGCTTTCCCACGCCTGCGCGATCAGCTCCTGGGGATAGCCGTACTTGATCTGGTGCTGCTCGAACTCATCTTCGTCATCCAGCACCACCCGCCCGTTGGCGAACCACACCACATCGAGGTCGAGGTCGATGAAGCGTAGCGTGCCATCGTGCCAGGTGGCTGGCGTGGCGATGTTGACATAGTGCATGCGCGGCTTCCAGTCGGCATACCAGACCACGCTCATATTATAATAGTGCTTCGACCAGTAGAACTCAAGGGTGTGATATTTGGCCGGGAACGACCCGCGGTAGCCGCTCATCGGCTCGCCTGGGGCCTTGTAGAGCAGCATAAAATCTGGCTCTTCGCGGATGATCTGCGCCTGGTAGCGATAGTGGTCGCCGCCGTCATATTTGGTTGAGTGTACGTTGAAAAGCTTCATACGGTAGCCGCCACTTCTCACTACAGCGTCGGGATGGCATGCCTATGCCCCGCCGGTGATCTCGCTCACCAGCGCAGGCATCACATCGCCCAGCTTCTCGGGTATCACATAGTCGGCCAGCAGCGCATAGATCGAGTCGTCGTCGGAGATCGAGATGACCATCGCACCCACGCGCCGCGCCACGAAGGGGAACGACGAAATTGGCTCGATCGCGTTGATCTCGCCCACGCACAGCAGCACGTCGCACTGCTCTACGGCCTGCCGCGCCCGCCGCAGCTCGCTGGCTGGTACGCCCTCGCCGAACATCACCACATCGTGGCGCAGGATGCTGCCGCAGTGCGGGCAGCGCGGCGGGATCTCGTTTTCCTCTTCCCACGAGGCGATCAGGTGCCCGGCCTCGAAGCAGCGCCCGCGGCGCAGGCAGCCGTTGAGCTCTACCAGATCGCGCGTGCCAGCGCGCCAGTGCAGGCCATCGATCGATTGGGTGATCAGGGTGAACGCGGGGTAGTGCTGCTCCAGATCGACCAGCGCGTAGTGCGTGGGGCTCGGCTCGGCCTGCTCGGCCAGCTTCCGCCGGTGGTCGTACCACTGCCAGACGAGGCGTGGATTGCGCACAAAGCCCTGCTGGGTCGCAAGCTCGCTGACATCATATTTGGCCCACTCGCCCGATCGGGCCTGGCGGAAAGAGGGGACTTGGCTTTCGGCAGCGAGGCTTGCGCCGGTGATCGCAACAACATGTCGGGCAGATCGGAGGCGCTCCAGCGCGGGCTGCGGCAGCGGCAGCGACATTGCGTAACTCCTCGTATGCATGGCCAGGGCGAACATACATACACAGCCCCTATAGCGCACCAGCCAGAGGCGTTGGGCAGAAGGTTCCCAACCATATGCGCCGGTGCAGTGCTCTGACGATCGCTATAAGTATGGTGAATCTTATCAGATATTGTACCATGGTCTGTGGTGTTCTTCGGTATCGCTTTTTTCGCTAGCCCACCTAACAGCAGGGCTGTGGGCCATGCACATGGCTCACAGCCGCAACCCTCGTTCTGTTCTGAGCGTATATGTTATCAAGGTCTAGGCGTTCGCCATCCGCTTGCCGAATGCGCATCGGTGTGCTACGCTACCGCAAGCGCAGGAGGGACATTCATGGCGCGCATCCAGCCACTCGAAGATGATATCAGCGCCGAACCTGTCGAGCATATTCTCTGCCCGATCTGTCATCGGCAAAATATACCGCGCGCGCGCTTTTGCCAGCACTGCGGGCGCGACATTCTTCTGAATAACGACGGCATGGCCCAGGGGACGGTCTACCGCATCACCCGGATCATTAAGCAGGGCGGCCAGGGCGCGGTCTACGAGGTTGTAGGCGAGGATGGCCTTCGCTACGCAGTGAAGGAGATGATCGAGCGCTCGCTCGACCCCAAGGAGCTGGACGAGGCGCTGGCCCGCTTCGAGCTAGAGGCCAACTTGCTTCAGCGCCTGTCGCACCCTCGCATCCCCAAGGTGTACGCCCACTTTAAAGACGAAGGCCGCAGCTACCTGGCCATGGATTTTGTGCGCGGCCAAGATCTTGAGGATGTGCTGCGCCAAGGCGCTATGCCCGAGGAGCGCGTGCTGGTGCTGGCCGATCAGATCTGCGATGTGCTGGGCTACCTGCACCAGAACGGGCTGATCTACCGCGATATGAAGCCATCGAACGTGATGCTGGAGGATACGGGGGCGATCAAGCTGGTCGATTTTGGTATCGCCAAGGTCTTCCAGAAATCCGACCGCGCCACCCAGATCGGCACGCCTGGCTACGCCCCGCCCGAGCAGTACCAGGGCATCGCCACCGTCGAGTCCGATATCTACGCGCTGGGCGCTACGCTTCACCACATGCTCACGGGCCGCGACCCGCGCGACGAGGCGCCGTTCTCGTTCCCTGCCATCACGGCGCTTGCGCCCATGGTCTCGCGGCGCACCGCCGATGCGATCGCGCGGGCGCTGCAGATGCGCCCCGAGGATCGCTTTCACTCGGTGGCCGAGCTGCGGGCCGAGCTGCGGCCCATGGCTCCAGCGCAGCAGGTGCGCCGCCAGCCCGCCCAGCAGCCTGTGGCCATGGCGGCGCGCACCCAGCAGGCCCAGGTGGCGCAGGCCCAACCCGCTCAGCCCCAGCCCAGCGTGCCGCCAGCGCCAGCCCGCCCCAAGCCCGCGCCGCTGCCGCAGGCGGCGCAGCCGATTCAGCCTACCCAGCCCGCCCAGCCCGCCCAGCCTGTACGCCGCCGAGGCGGCTTCTTGGCCGCGATCGGGCGCTTTTTCCGCAATCTGATCGCCACGGCGGTGCTGCTGCTGGCGCTGACTGTAGCCGGGTGGTTTTTCGCCCCCAGCTATGTGCAGCCGGTGCTTAGCCCCTACCTGCCTGCGGCGATCACCAAACTGCTGCCCTCGCCTACCCCGCTTCAGCAGCGGCTGCAGAAGGTGTCGCTAGAGGTGACGGCCACCGTGCCCGCTACCGCCAGCGCCGATCAGGTGCGCCAGGCGCTGCTGGCTGCCTTCGCCGAGCAGGTGAAGGCAACCTACGGCGACGAGGCGAAGATTAGCTCGAATGTGACGCCAGCCTTCATCGGCGATCCGGTGGAGCAGGGCAGCACCAGCGCAGGCACGACTTTTGGAGTGACGATCAGTGGGTATATTTTGCTGCCAGCCCAGTAGCGGAAGCTCTAGCGAGAAGTGAGGTTGAAGCGTGGGATTTCTAGATAATCTGAGCAAATCTGTTTCACAGGGCATCGACCGCGCTAAGTTCGAGGCCGAGAAGCTTGCCCGCATCGCGCGCATCCAGGGCGAGCTGGCCGAGCAGCGTCGGCAGATCGATGCCAAGCGTATGGATCTGGGCGATCGCGCCTATGATCTGTACCGCGCGGGCCAGATCCAGTCGGCCACTATCGCCGAGCTGGCCCAGGGGATCGATGCCCTGCGCTCGTCGCTGACGCTGAAAGAGGATGAGCTGAAGTCGGCGCAGAACGAGGGCTATGTGGAGCCGGTGCCGCAGCCCAGCAGCGCGGCGCAGGATGTGCCGATCAGCGTGGTGCCGCCGACCATGTCGGGCACACCCTACCCCTCGGCCAACGAACAGGGCAGCGCTTCGTATGGGAAGAAGCCCTGCCCCTCGTGTGGGTTTATGCTGCCGCCGACGGCCATGTTCTGCCCCAGCTGCGGCTCGCGCGTGGGCGGCAGCTAGAGCACAAGCTCAAGCGCCTCCTGTGGGCTGCGCACGATCGTCACTGCGTCGAGGTTGATCCCCTGGTGCACAAGGGTCATGGCAACCTGGGCGGCGATGCCGCTCAGGATGA
Source organism: Chloroflexia bacterium SDU3-3 (assembly GCA_009268125.1). Lineage (NCBI taxonomy): Bacteria > Bacillati > Chloroflexota > Chloroflexia > Chloroflexia bacterium SDU3-3. Next base: position 250,857 of record WBOU01000002.1, read on the forward strand.
CCCTGCAGCCAATGATCTGCAGCGACTGGATGGTGCGGATGAGATTGCCCGCGGCGGTGCTGTCGAGCAGCGACACCCCGCCGATGTCGATGATCACCACCTGGGCACGCTCGGCATGCGCGGTTGCCAGCATGCGCTGGAGCAGCCGGTCGGCCCGGCCTGGGTCGATATGTCCGACCACCGGGGCGAGCAGCACCCCATCGGCCAGCCGGAGGATCGGCGTCTCGAGCGAGGTCACCAGATTGAGCAGCTCGGACTGCTGGTCAAGCTGGGTCATGAGCAGGTCGTTGGCCTCCTCGATCGCCTGCGCCTGCTGCGCCATCTGCGTGCGCGATAGCTCCGCCGCGCGCGCGCTCTCTTGGACGCTGCTGAGCGCCTGATCGGTGATCAGCCGCGCCAGCGCCATCCCCCCTGTGATCAGAAAGTAGACGATCAGTGCCACAGGGGTGGTGTAGATACCCTGAAACCCCGCACGGATCAGCAGCGCAACGATCAGCCCCAGCGCTGTTGCCACCACCCCTATTGGTCCGGTAAGGATGAGTGCCAGCACGGCAGGCAGGAAAATTGTGGATGCCACCTCGTCGTAGACAAAGTGGTCGGGGAGCACAATGACTAGCATGATGCTGACGAGGAAAATAAAGATGTAGTTGGCATACTTCCCATTGCGCCAGTGCCAGTACCACAGTGCCGCACAGAGCAGTGATCCTATAAGGGTAGGGAGCACAGCAATGCTCGTCGATTGGCTAGACATATTCACGAGCGACGTGAGAAGCCCTCCAATACAGACGGCTGCCATAATGATTAGCGAGACCAACCGTTGCGATACTTTCATAACACACTCTCACAGAGGGGCGGATATATTTTGACACTATAATTATTGTAATCGAGAAACCATACAGCCTGGGCACAGGTGGTTAAAATCTGGTATATTTCTTGCTATAGACCACGGTTTCTCACACTGCTTTTCACCAGCGCTCAGTAGGCCTATGGAAAGGAGAATATGCATGGAACGAGAGCAGGTGCTCGCCATGCCCCGCGAAGAGGTGCGGCGCTATGCCCCAAAGACGGTGGTGTGGGCACCCGGCGGCACGCGCCGACACGCGGCCTTGGCGGGCGTGTCGGTCGATGGGCGCTATTTTGACTGGGCATGGGATCAGCAGTTCGGCAAGGTCGAGCTGTTTTTTGATCTGGGCGTGCAGCGCTTTTTCTCACCCGTGCTTGGCCCGCCGCAGGTGCGCGAGGTTGGCATCTACCAAGATCAGCTTCGCGCCGCGCTCGCCCGGCTGTGCGACGAGCAGAGCCTTGCGTTCTATCAAAAGTTAGGCGTGCGCGTGCGCTTCTACGGCGCGCACAATCTGCCTTTTGCCTCCGATCTGTTTTCGGCCACCGAGCAGCGCACGGCGGAAAATGGCCCACGCGAGCTCTGGTGGACCATGGTGATCAGCCGGGCCGAGGAGGCTATCTGGGATGCGACTCAGGCGGCGATCCAGGCTGGTGCCCGCAGCTTTGAGCAGGCTGTGCGCGCCTACTACGGCCAGGATCTTGATCCGGTGGATGTATTTATTGGCTTTGGGAAGCCGCAGGCTGGCTATCTGATGCCGCCATTCCTCGGCGAGCGGGCCGATCTCTACTGGACCACCTTTCCCAGCTATCAGATCGATGAATCCGATATCCGCACGATTTTTTGGGATCACCGCTTTGGGCGCACCACATGGCAGGCCGATAAGACCAACCGCTACGCTGACATAGCGCAGAGCGGCCTGCGCGAGCGCTACGAGCAGCATACGATTGTGGGGGTGGGGGAGCGAATCGGTACGTTTTGGCACCAGCGCGGCCTATAAAAACAGGCCATGGGTGTACACCCATGGCCTGCGAGGGGAAGACTGGCCGACTACCAGTTGGTGGGGACCTTGCGGAAGAACATGTACGAGATGTCCGCCCCATCGGGGACGGTGATCGGCGCGTAGAAGCCGGGGAAGGCCTCGTTGTCGACCGAGAACTCGAAGTCGAGCGCCTCGGGCGGGTGCAGCAGCTGCACGTGGCTTACCACCGTGTAGGGGTGGCTCAGCTGGGCGACCTCGATCTTGGCATCGGTCTGGCTGAAGGTCACGCGGATGGCGTGCCACTTCGAGGCATCGAGCCACGAGGGCATGGGCGTCGTGCTGTAGAGGCCCTGGTAGGTGGCGAGGTTCAGATCCTGTGCGACGGCGGCCACATACTGGCCCTGCGTGCGCGAGACGCCGATGGCGGTCATCATGCCATTGCCGTTGGCGCCGAGCGGCGCGTTCCAGAAGATGAAGTTCTCGGTCATTGTGGCGGGTGCGTTCTTTTGATCGAAGCGCATGATGAACTCGCCCACAATCTTAAACTTCGCGCTGGGCTGCCAGCAGGGGCTGCGCTGCTCGACCGGAAGCTCGGGGTCGGCCTCGGTGATGCGGCTGGCCACATAGCTCGCGTTGGTCGGGTTGGCGGCTGTATCAAGCGAGAGGTACTTGACACCGCTGCCCTTGAAGCTGAGGCTTGCCTGGGGCTGGCCATACAGTTCGACATCGAAACCGTTGCGCTCGATCTGGGAGGCGCTCCAGTTCAGGATGAGTTTTGCGGGGGCGCAATCGCGGTTGTAGCTGGCCTTGCTGGTATAGGAGCCTGGCTCGCGGCGCTCGGCTGCGATGCTGGGGTTGGCCCCGATCGCCATTACGGATACAGCTACTAAGGTGCCCAGCACCTGCCTGTGAAGGTTGAGCATCGTGAGTCCTTTCTACGAGGTGATAAATGCAATGTGGACTATGCAGATACTTCACATATCGTACTATACCGAAAGACCGCAGGTGGCACAAGGGAGATTGAAACTACATACCCGCGTAATGAACAGCCATACCGCTATAGTTTCGCAATAAGTCTTGGATATCTCCCACGTCGATAATGCGGTGGAGGTCAACATTGATCTCGGTGAGGGTCATAGCGATGGGGGCGCTGATGCCGCTGATCATCACGCGGCAGCCCAGCAGGCGCAGCGCCTGGGCGGTGTCGAGCAGCGATCGAGCCACCTGCTCGTCGATCGCGGCGATGCCCGAGACATCGAGCACCACATGCTGCACGCGGCGGCGGCTGGCCTCGCCCAGCAAGAACTTCATCAGCTTGTCGGCCCGCTGCTCGTCGAGGTAGCCCACGATCGGGGCCAGCAGCACCTGATCGGTGAGCGGCACCAGCGGCAGCTCCAGCTCGGCGATGCGATTGAGCAGCTCCTGCTGGTGGGCATTTTGGGAAGTGAGGATGGCGGCCTGCTTCTCTAGCTCGCGGCTGTGCTGCTCGGCGCGGCTGGCAAGCTCTTCGGCGCGGGCGTTGGCGTCGGCCAGGCGCTGGGCCGAGTCGGTGGCCAGCCTGCTGAGGATCAGTCCGCCAAGGATGATCGCGTAGATCGCGATGGTGAGCGGCTGGGCGTAGACGCCCGTGCCACCGGCGCGCACGACTAGGATAAGGTACTGCACAATGCCGCTGCCCAGTGCCCACTGCCATCTGGTGGTGATGAGGGCGATCAGCGGGGGCAGGATGAGAACGAGCGGCGCATATTGGGTGACAAACACGTGGTCAAGCCCGAGGCCCATAGCGATGGTGTAGCCTGCGACAAGCACGTGGCACGCGTAGGGCCAGCCGCGCAGATAGGCGTAGAGCACGCCGCCGCAGCCAGCGGCGAAGATCGCCAGCGGGACGAGCAGCTGGTCGTGGGGATTTGTCAGCAGTAGACCAAGACATGCAAGGGTGATTCCGACGGTGGTGAGCGCGAGAAGAACAAGCGAAATCTGGCGCTGCGTGAGACTCATTTCACGCGCTCCTTCATGTTTTCAGGTCGGGTGCGGCTCCTATGTAGCTGTAGCATAGGAGCCGCATTGGATTATGGTCAATCCCCTGCAGGTACCGCCGGATTATAGTACTAAAATGAAACTATTTTGACGATGAATTGTCAAGATCGGGGCGTAACTTGGTCCTGGTTGATCAGCGCGGGCATGCGGTCGTGGCCGGTGAGCGCGGTGTACTCGGGGGTGGGCGGCAGCGTGAGCATATAGATGCGCTCGGTGTCGCCGCGCCGCACCAGGTAGCCCTGGATGCCGATGTCGATATCGAACCAGACCTTCTTTTCCACGCCTTGGCACGCGGGGATGATTACTTCCTTGGGTCGTAGGTAGTTCCACTTCCCCTCCTGAAGACTCTCCATGCGTACCCAGCCGGTTTTGGGCAATTTCAGCTGGGGGTCGCGGTTGCCCCAGTCGAACAGGCGCAGCGCGCCATCCACCACGGCGGGCAGCATGGGGCGGGCCTGCCAGAACACCGTCTCGACCAGGCCGCTCTGCTCAAACGAGCCGACCTGCTGCTCGGTAAAGGCCTCGTCGAGGGCGGGCTTGAGCGCCGGATCGTAGGCGAAGCGAATTCCTCCACACATGGCTGTTTCCTCTCTGCTCTTCCCTATCGCAATACTAGAGATGTGGTTGGGATGCTGGAATAGTGGCGGTGGCCTGCCTATCCCCCTGGATAGGCAGGCAGATGCTGTGCCAGGGCTAGGCCTGGTAGCGGCGCACGCAGATCACGGCGTTCTGGCCGCCGAAGCCAAAGGCGTTGGCCAGCGCCACGTTCACGCGCTGGCTGCGGGCCACGTTGGGCACATAGTCGAGGTCGCAGGCGGGGTCGGGTTGCTGGTAGTTGATGGTGGGTGGCACCAGATCGGTCTCGATGGTCTTGGCGCAGCCGATCACGGCCAGCGCCCCGGCGGCTCCGGCGGTGTGGCCCAGCATAGATTTGATGCCGCTGACGCTGACGCGGTAGGCGTGCTCGCCCAGGGCCAGCTTGATCGCTTGGGTTTCGGCGGCGTCGTTGAGCGGGGTGCCGGTGCCGTGGGCGCTGATGTGGTCGACATCGGCGGGGGCCAGCTCGGCGTCCTCCAGGGCGCGGGTGATGGCCAGGGCGGCGTACTGGCCGGTGGGTGCGGGGGCGGTGATGTGGAAGGCATCCTCGGTGGCCCCGAAGCCCGCCAGCTCGGCGTAGATGCGCGCGCCGCGGGCCAGGGCGTGCTCTAGCTGCTCCAGCACTAGGATGCCGCAGGCCTCGCCGCCTGCGGTGCCGTGGCGGCGGGCGTCGAAAGGGCGCACGGCGGCGGCGGGGTCATCGCCCGCCGGGGCGATCGCGCCGATCACGCCGAAGCCCATGGTGTTGAGCGCGGTCACGCCCGCGTCGGTGCCGCCGCACACAGCGGCCAGCGCGTCGCCTCGGTGCACGGCGCGGGCGGCCTCGCCGATGGCGTAGGTGCCGGTGGCGCAGGCCAGCACTGGCGTGGTGGTGGGGCCGTGCAGCCCGTGCTGGATGGCCACCTGGCACGAGGCCATGTTGTAGATAAAGGTGGGCAGGTAGAGCGTGTCGATGCGCTTGCGGCCCTTGGCCTCGAACTGGAGCGTCTGGGCCTCCACATTGGCGGTGCCGCCCAGCGAGGTGCCGATGTTCACGGCCACGCGCGTGCGGTCGATAGCATCCAGGTTCAGCCCGCTGTCGCGCAGGGCCTCGCCCGCCGCCGCAACGGCGAACTGGGCGAAGCGCGCCATGCGCCGCGCGGCCTTGGCATCCATATAGTCGCGCGGGTCGAAGCCCTTGACCTCGGCGGCGATGACATAGGGGATCTGGTCGGTGTCGTAGCCGGTGGCGTAGCCCACGCCGGATCGCCCGGCGGCCAGGCCATCCCACATGGCGGCCACGCTATTGCCCAGTGGCGTGATCGCGCCCATGCCCGTGATCACCACGCGGTGAGTCTGCTGTGTTTTCATGCTTGCTCTCGTAGACGAACGGATGTTTGGTAGTATAGCGAGTCTGGGTAATTTTTGCCTGTGTGCGGATCACGCTTTTTGCCGATTTTGCCCGCCCATCGCCATCGCCTGCTCCAGCGCCGCAATCACCAGGCCGGGGCGCAGCTCGCGCATACAGGGGTGGCCATCCACCAGGCAGGCCTCGTTCTTGAAGCGGTTCTCGACGCAGGCCCGGCACTTGGCAGGCGTGCGCACCACCAGCGCGTTGGGGCGGCGCGGTGCCCACAGCCGCACCGGGCTTGCGCCGTCGCCGTCGGCGTCGTTGCCGAACACGCAGACGGTGGGGCAGCCCACGGCAGCGGCGATATGCATCGGCCCGGCGTCCACCACCACGGCGGCGCGGGCCTGGGCGAAGGCCCCGGCAAGCTCGGTCAGGCGGGTCTCGCCGCGCAGGTCGATCAGGGCGGTCTCGCGCAGCAGCGTGGTCTCCAGGTCGCCTGCGTGGTAGCGGGCGCGCTCGATGGCGGGCTTGTTGCCCACCACGCCCACCGTCAGGCCGCGCTCGGCGCACCAGCCGATCAGGTCGCGCCAGTAGGCCAGCGGCCACTGCTTGGCGCTGCGCGTGGCCGTCATGTGCAGCAGCACGTCGGGCACGGCGAAGGGCGGCGGGTCGGACTCGACCTCGGTGTAGGCGAAGTCGGTGTTGACGTAGGCCATGCTGCAGAAGATCTCGGCGATGTAGTTGCTGGCCACCACGCCCGGGTAGCGCGCTACCAGCCCCGCGTCGTTCCAGTCCTGGTCGCGCAGCAGCCGGTCGCGCGGGTCGTCGCCGGGGGGCAGCTTGCGGCGGAAGTCGGGCTGCAGCGACGCGCCCACCAGGTAGCGCGGCGCGGTGGCGGCCACCACCACCAGGTTCAGCTCGCTGAACTCGTCGCAGTTGATCGCCAGATCGTAGGGGCCGCGCTGCTCGCGGCGCTGGGCCACAAAGCTATTCAGCTCGCCCAGGTAGTCCTCGCGCTCGCCGTAGAGCGCGAAGCGGGCGTCGATGTAGGGGCAGCGCTCCTCCAGATCGCGGGTGGTCTCGCCGCCGAAGAAGTCGAGGGTGCAGCCGGGGTACTTCTCCTTCAGGCCGCGTAGCAGCGGGGTGGTGACGACAAAGTTGCCCACTTTGTCCGAGCCGAAGACGGCGATATGTGGCTGCTCAAGCGGCTGATCCGCAAAGCGTTCCATCCATGCTCCTATCCTGGTTGTGCTCTTGTGGGGCCATTGTACACCACGGCGGCGCACGGCTGGGAGGGGATGGCGGAGGGGATGATTCAAGGGCACGGGTGAATGATTCAAGGGGCAAAGATAAAGACACAATCGGCGATAGATATTTTTATCGCCGATTGTGTCTTTGTTTGTGTGTATTGTATACGTTAGCTACGGCATAGTGACTATGGGCAGGTAGAGCCGCTCATCCCCTACGTTGATGTTGACAATATATGGTTCGTTGCCATATTGCGGGGTGGCAGCCTGTACCCACAGTTCGGTGCCGAAGTTGCCAATATCGGGGCGCACATTGGAGCTATAGGGGCCAGGGGCGATATCGGCGTACAGCGCCGTGCCCGCGGTGGTGCCATTGCTGCGCCATAGCTCTACCCCAGTAGCGGGCGTGTAGGCGCAGAAGTAGATTGTGCTGCCTACGGCGTGAAAGAAGTCAGGGTAGCTGCTGGTCGGGCCGGGGTTGATATCTTTTACCATAAAGGTGCCCTCGACTGTACCATCGGTGCGCCATAGCTCGTTGCCATGGGCTGTGTCCTTGCCCATAAAAAAGACCAGATCTCCCGCGCTGATCTCTTCGCCTAGCGCTAGTTGCATACTGCGTATTTTAGCGGTGCCTGTATCTGTGCCATCGCTTTTCCAGATCTCAAGCTCGGCATTTGATTGAACAAGCATGATCAGGGATTTGCCAGCTAGGAGAACCTTGATATATTGCACCGTGATAGCTGGCACGATGTCGGTGATCTGCTGGGGTTTTCTTTCCTGTGCGTTATAGGTCCACAGCTCGATATGATTGTTCGTGGGCGCTATCCAAAAGATGCCTGATCCCTGTACGGTGAAGCGGGTTGCCGCTGTGCTAGAAAGCTCGGTGAGCGCTGTGGTGCCAGCGGCGGTGCCATTGGTCGTCCAGAGAGTCTTCACCTCATCTTTCACGGTGGTGAAGAGCATCTGCGCACCATAGCGGGTGAGATCGCCGATTGTTCCGCCATCGGTTGGCAGCAGGATGGTGCCAGCGGCGGTGCCATCGCTGGCCCAGAGGCTGGATGCGCCATCGCTGATCAGCAGGCGATGGTCAAAGACCTCGTAGCTGTAGCTGTCAGTGGCCTCTTTGAACACCACGGTGCCCGCCGCTGTTCCATCCGACGCGAGGAAGGCTGTGCTGGTGACGATGATCAGCTTGCCATTGACGCTCAGCAGTTGCTTAAAGCGCGCTCCGCTTGGTATCTTGGCGCTAAGCTCGCTCTGCAGTGTGGTGCCAGCGGTGGTGCCGTCGCTCTTCCAGATCTCTTGTCCGTTGCTGACAAAGTATGTGGCTCCGTTCACCCGCTGGGCCTCGTGGGTGAGCGCGCCGACCCCCAGGGTGATGCTGGTGATGGCGGCGGTGCCAGCGGCGGTGCCATCGCTCTTCCAGATCAAGCCCCTCGCGTTGGTGCCGCCCGCAGGCGCGATGAGCGCGCTGCCCAGCTGCGCCGCGATCGGCAGCTTGAGCCGCGTGCCCGCGCTGGTGATGGCTGTGGTGCCCGCCGCTGTCCCATCCGATGCCCAGCACTCGACCGTGGTTAGCCCGCACATGATCAGCTTGCTGCCGACTTGGCGCAGCTGCGTGTCCTGGAGCGTTGCGCTGAGCGTGGCAACCTTCGCGGTGCTGCCCGCCGTGCCGCCGCTGGCCCAGAGATCGATGCCCTCGGCGCTTGACAGAATAAAGTAGAGCTTGCCCTCAAGAAAAGCGAGATCGCGGTTCATGTTAGCGGGCAAGGTGGTGATGGGAACCGTGCCAGCGGCGGTGCCATCGCTCGTCCAGAGTATCGTGTCGTTGAAATTCGTGCTGATCCAGATACCGTTATCGTCTGCTGCTATGGTGGCGTATTGATTGCTGCTATTCAGATCGGCGACCTTTTTTGTTCCTGCAGGCGTTCCATCTGTAGCCCATAGCTCTGTTAGATCGGTGTTAGTTGGCTGCTGTAAGTAGTAGAGCTTGTTGGCAAAGGTGGCATGTGGGGAAAAGTAGTCACTTGAGTACCAATCCCTGATCATGATCTGCGACAATTTTTGGGTGCCTGCAGCGGTTCCATCACTCGTCCAGAGATTCTCTGTATGATCGACAATGTAAAGCGTTCCATTGCTATTGATAAGGCTATTGATGCCAGTATTTAGTGGTAGTTTGGTGGTCCCTGCAGTTGTACCATCGGTCTTCCAGATTGTACCGAAATTTGATGCGATAAATAGCTGATTGCCGATAATAGTGAAAGGATTGCCTGAGGTCTTGTCGGGATCTCCTCCATAATATAGAAGAAAATCGGAAAGCGGCTGACCCGTTTCGCTATCAAGCACGATGTGGGTTCCCTCGGTGGTTCCATCGCTGACCCAGAGGAATGTATCGTACTCAAACGACTCGGTTAAGAAATAGAATCGATCAACCGCCGGTATCATCTGGAAGACGCGGTAGTGCAGGTAGTCTGTGAAGTCCATGACCACAGCAGTGCCGCTGGCAGTGCCATCGGTGCGCCACAGCTCGCACTTGCGATAGCCATCGGAGGTTGCAAAGTAGGTTGCCCCGCCCATAGTGATCGCCTCAGTGGCGTGGCGCGCGTCGGCGCTGGTGCTGGTATCGAGATCCTTCAGCAGGTGGAAGACATCCTGCGAGCGGGCGGGGCTGCCCTGGGGCAGCAGGGCGGCCAGCAGGGCCAGGGCCACGATGGCAAGCCGGATGAGGCTTTGGTGTCGCATATTAATCCTACGCTAGAGATATGTGCTACTGCTGGGCGAGCGGCAGGTAGAGCCGCTCGCTGCCCACGGGAATATCGACCAGGTACAGCTCGCGGCCATAGGATGCGGTAGTGGCCTGAACCAGCAGCGCGCCGCCCAGCTCCAGCAGCACCTCCGGATCGGAGCCAGCCGCACCGGGGTTGATGTCGGTGTAGAGCTTGGTGCCTGCTGCGGTGCCGTCGCTGCTCCATAGCTCGCTGCCACGATCGGGCATGTAGATGGAGAAGTAGAGGGTGCTGCCGACCGCCTTCTGAAGGTTGATGTAGGTCTCGCGTATATGCGAGGTCGATTGCAGCAGCACCGTGCCCTCGGCGGTGCCATCGGTGCGCCAGACCTGGCGCTTGATATACCCCTCGGCCTCCACATAGTCTTCGGCTTCAAAGTAGATATACGGGCCAGCGGCTATGACCGTGCTGACGGCGTGCGGGATGTCGAGCAGCTTGGTGGGGGCTGCGGTGCCGCTCGTGCTCTGCCATAGCTCGCTGTTTGTGTCTCCTTCGAGCATATACGTCAGCTTATTGTTCCAGTTAAACATTCGGTTTGTATAGACGGTCAGCGCTGTGGTGATTGATGATGCCAGCACGGGCTTGCTAGCCCCCTGATCGTAGCGCCACTGCTCTACCTTGCCGCCAGAGGATATATTCCAGTAGGCACTCTTGCCGATGACGTTGGGATTTCTCCAGTTGTAGTTGCCAGATGGCATGATTTCGACAAGCGTGCTGCGGTCCGTGGCGACTTTGGAGATACGCGTTACATTTGTTTGAAAGTTAGATTCTATGATGAGCAAATCGGTGCCGACTGCGAGTAACGAGTTGTAGTTAGGCATACTGCTAATGATCTGCTTGCTTCCCTCGGGCGTGCCGTCGCTTGACCAGAGGTTATTCTGCGCGTCGATGACATACAGCACATTGCCTGCAACAACCATCGGTAGCAAGCTTGGTACGACGATGTCCGTACCAATGCTTGTGATCAGGCTTGTTCCCTCTACAGTGCCATCGGTTCGCCAGATGCCAAAGATGTAATTCTTTCCATCCCAGTGTCGCTCTTGCAGGATGAGCGCGCTCTGGATCTGGTTTATGGCGACGATTGAGGCGTTGCTGGGGAGCTTGGACAGAATCCCAGGGTGCTCCTGTGTCCCTGCGGTGGTGCCGTCGGTTTCCCACAGGCCGGTTGGCGTGACAATGTAGCGGGTGTCGCCCAGCACGGGCGTGCCCAACACGCTGCTGTTTGCGGGCTGGCTGGCGGAGAAGAACTGGCTTGTGCCCGCCACGGTGCCGTCGGTGCGGGCCATCAGGCTGGTGGCCGAGCCGCTCTTGATCGGCGCGATCAGCGCGCCACCCAGCTCGGATGCGGCATAGAGCCAGAGCGCTGCGCCGTCGGCTATCGGCGTGGTGCCCGCCGCCGTGCCATCGCTGCTCCAGCACGTGTCGGCGCAGAGTATAGCTTTATCCCCCAGGGCGCGCAGCTTGAAATTTGTGCTTTTAGTGTCGAGTGTGGTCACGAGCTTGGTGCCCGCTGCGGTGCCGTTGCTGGCCCATAGCTCGGCCTGGCTACTGTTGTATGGGCTGATAGTGAAGAGCATCGTGCCGTTGACAACCAGTGGGGCCGAGAAATAGCCATTGGGCAGCGACGTGACGGCTGCGGTGCCTGCGGTTGTGCCATCGCTTGTCCATAGCTCGGTATTTGAAATGCCATCTACCAAAAAGGCGAGCTTGTTGCTGACAACGATAGGAATGGAGAGGTTTATGCCATAGAGAGAAGTATATGCTGGCATGTTTGCGATGATCGATGTGCCTGCTGGTGTTCCATCGGTCGCCCAGAGATTAACCGAGTTGGAGTCATCACCGTCATCTAGAAAGTAGTTTTTGCCATTGTAGGGTGTGAGGTAGCTATTATTGGCGGCAAAGTATTCTTGGAAGCTTGACGAAAAATCTGCCAATTTCTGCGTGCCGGCCTCGGTGGCGTCGCTCACCCATAGCTCAGTAAAATTGCCGTTGAGGATGAAGAGCTTGCCGTCAACCACGCGGAGATTTGCGACCCCGCCGCTGGGCGAGAGCACCTTCTTTGTTCCCGCTTCCGTGCCGTCAGTGCTCCAAAGCTCTAGGTTGTCCGGCGAGAAGTAGAACAGCCCGCCGAGCGCTGCTCCTGGGAAGTGCCCATCGATGTCAATATCGGCCCCATAGTTCATAAAGGAGTCGTCATAGCTCGGCGTGATATTCGCAACCATGTGGGTGCTGGCTTCCGTACCATCGCTGGTCCACAGCTCGATCCCGTAGAAGCTGCTGTCGGCCAGGAAGTAGAGGTGGCCCCCAGCGGACTGGAGCTGGTAGACGACCGAGAACTCACCAATGGGAAAATCCATGATCATGGTTGTGCCCGTGTCGGTGCCATCGGTGCGCCAGAGCTGGGCATTACTTTCCCAGGGCCTACTGTCGGTGATGAAGTAGACGGCATCGCCAAGCACGGCGGTATCCTGCGGCTTGGTGGCGCGGGCGACGCTGCCCGGGTTCATATCCTTCAGCAGGTGGAAGACATCCTGCGAGCGGGCGGGGCTGCGCTGGGGCAGCAGGGCGGCCAGCAGGGCCAGGGCCATGATGGCAAGCCGGATGGGCGTGTGGCGTCGCATATGCTTCTTTCTTTTTATATACGGTTTGTGCTACTGCTGGGCGAGCGGCAGGTAGAGCCGCTCGCTGCCCACGGGAATATCGACCAGGTACAGCTCGCGGCCATACGACGCGGTGGTGGCCTGAACCAGCAGCGCGCTGCCCAGGTTGAGCATGATCCTTGGGGTCGAGCCAGCCGGGCCGGGGTTGATGTCGGCGTAGAGCTTGGTGCCCTCGGGGGTGCCGTCGCTGCTCCATAGCTCCATGCCAGTATCTGGTGTGGAGGTTGTGAAGTAGATCTTGCCGCCGATAGCTTCTTGGAACTCGATATACCCTTGGGCCATCCGTGGGTCGGCATCTTTCAGCAGGATTGTGCCCTCAGCAGTGCCATCGGTGCGCCACAGCTGGTGCTGAAGAGCGCTATTTTCTTGCACAAAGTAGATGTAGGGGCCAGCCGTCGCCAGGTTCTGGATGTCGGCGGGGATGGTTTGCAGCCTCGTCGCCCCTTCGGCGGTGCCGTCGCCCTGCCATAGCTCGGCGGCTGTATCGCCATAGCACATGAATGTTGGCTTGTTGTTCCAGAGAAACGTGGAGCCTCCGCGTGCCGTTGGGAGATCGGTCTGGATGGTGGCGATCAGCGCTGGCGCGCTCGCGCCCTCATCGTAGCGCCACCAGCCCACCTGGCTGCCCGAGGAGATTGTCCAGTAGGCGCTCTTGCCGATCCTATCGCCATAGAACCAAGCGGCATCCGATGTGGGGGAGATCTCAACAAGGCTACTGCTAGCAGTATTGAGCTTCAGAACGCGGGCTGTCTTATTTCCTGTGCCGCTTCCGAAGGTAAGCGTTTCTACGAGCAGATCACTGCCGACCGATAGCAGGTGAGGGGCTGATAGCCCGGTGGCGATCGTTTTTGTGCCAGCCTCGGTGCCATCGCTTGCCCAGAGCGTGCCGTCATAATCAAGGAGGTAGAGGGTATGCTGTAGGACCAGCATGGACCCGATTGGCCGGTCGAAGTTTTTGATGAGGCTTGTTCCTGCGGGCGTGCCATCGCTGCGCCAGAGGCCTGAGAAATTGTTATAGCTGGCATCCCGATGATTTTCTTGGAGCACCAGGGTTCCGCTGAATGGCACCATAGCTTCCAGTGCTGCGCCGGTGGGGAACTTGCTGGTGATCCCTGTGCGCTCTTCTGTGCCAGCGGGGGTGCCGTCGGTCTCCCAGAGGCCGGTGGTGGTGGCGATAAACCGCGTGTTACCAAGCACTGCTGTGCGGATCGTAATGCTGCTGGCGGGCATGTTTTTCGAGAAGAACTGGCTTGTGCCTGCCTTCGTTCCATCGGTGCGGGCCATCAGGCTGGTGGCCGAGCCACTCTTGATCGGCGCTATCAGCGCGCCATCTAGCTCGGATGCGGTATAGAGCCAGAGCACGGTGCTGTCGGTGATTTGGGTGGTGCCCGCCGCCGTGCCGTCGCTGCTCCAGCATGTGGTGTCGCAGAATACGGCGTAGCCGCCCACCGAGCGCATGGTGAATTTTTTGTCGCTGGTATCCAGCGTGGTGACAAGCTTCGTGCCAGCCTCGGTGCCATCGCTGGACCACAGCTGGGCCTGTTTGGCACCATAATAGGGGGTGATGGTAAATAGCATGTGGCCATTGATCAGCAGCGGGGCCGAGAAATAGCCATAGGGCAGTGATGACGTGACGGCGGTGCCAGCCTCGGTGCCATCGCTGGCCCACAGCTCGATGTTTGAATCTCCCTCTATCAAAAAGGCGAGCTTGCTGTTGACGACAATCGGGATGGAGGTGCTGTTGGAATTCCTTCGTGGTATTGATGCGGCTATCGATGTGCCGGTTGGCGTTCCATCGGTTGCCCATAGATTCGATATAGTATTGGATTGACCTACATCTAGAAGATAGCGTTTGTTGTTGAACGGTACGAGATAGCTATTATTCGCCAGGAACGCTGGGGTGAAATCACTAGTGAAGTCGATCAGCTTCTGTGTCCCCTGCTCGGTGGCGTCCGTTACCCATAGGTGATAAAGGGTATCGGTGATATACAGCTTTCCATCGAAGACGCGCAGGTCGATGAAGTTATTTTTGAGCGATAGGACTTGTTTGGTATTTGATTCTGTCCCATCAGTGCGCCAGAGCGTTTGATCATCGGGCGAGAAGTAGACCACACCATCGAGCGCGGCGAGTGGGAAGCGGAAGCTCTGGTTAAGGTCTGGCCCATGGTCAGTAAAAGAACTTTGATGGCCGGGGGCGATATCGGCAACCATGTGCGTGCCCGCCGCAGTGCCATCGCTAGTCCACAGTTCGACCCCGTAGACGATGCTATTAGCTAGAAAGAAGAGGCGGTCGCCAGCAACCTGAAGCTGGTACACCTCATAGAACGCATCGATAGGGAAATCCATGATCATGGTCGTGCCCGCATCGGTGCCATCGGTGCGCCAGAGTTGGGCATTTTCGCTATAGGTGTAATCATCGGTGATAAAGTAGATGAAATCCCCAAGCACAACGGTGTCTTGAGGTCGGGATTCGCGGTAGCTTGTGCCCGGGGTCATATCCTTCAGCAGGTGGAAGACATCCTGCGAGCGGGCGGGGCTGCGCTGGGGCAGCAGGGCGGCCAGCAGGGCCAGGGCGATCAGCGCCACGCGGGCGGGGCGGAGGTGCGGCATGTCGTGTTCCTTGGGCTGTTCTGAATAGCTGTGTAGTTGGGTGCGGTGTTTGCGCTATCCAGGGCGAGTATACCACGTCTGCTGCGGCCTCTTGCCGGGCGCGTACGATTGTTGGTAGAACCATAGAGGAGTGTTAGAGAAGCGCTAAAACGCCCGCGAGGGCCTTTTTTTGTGCGCTTTTTTTGCTATCATGCTGCTGTGATGCTCGCGGCGGCGGTGGTGTTCTGGCGGCGCGACTGTGTGAAAGGGAAACCCCGATGACCGACCCGTTTTTTGGCCGACGCCAGAGCCTGGGCGAGTGCCAGGCCGAGCTGGCCGCCACGCGCAAGGAGAACGCCGAGCTGAAGGCCAGCTTCCTGCGGATCGCCGACGCGCTGGAGACCACGCGCAAGAATGTGGACCGCGACGTGGCCGCGCGCGTGACCGCGCAGACGCGGCGGGTGGCGCTGGCCCTGATCGACGTGGCCGACAACCTGGAGCGCGCCATGGCCTACGCCCCCGCCGACGACGCGCTGCGCCCCGGCGTGCAGGCCACGCTGCAGATGCTGCAGGCCACCATGGCCCGCGAGGGCGTGCTGCCCATGGATCTGGTCCCCGGCGCGGCCTACGACCCGCGCCTGCACGAGGCGGTGACGGGCCACCCCGCCGATGTGGACCGCGAGACCGTGCACCAGGTGGTGCGCACCGGCTACACGCTGGATGGCCAGGTGCTGCGCCCCGCCCACGTGGTGGTGGCGCTGCCGCGCGCCTAGCTGCCGCCGAGAATGCCCCGACGCCCCATGGTGCGCGCCGACGCGCTGCCGCCGTGGGGCGTTGCTGTGGCGCGAAGACTGCAAAAAACCAGAAAAGTGCTGTTTGAAAAATCTGTTTCCGAAGCGAGGTATACCATGGAGAACAACGATCTCTACGCCGTGCTGGGGGTGGCCCCCGACGCCGACGATGCGACGATAAAGGCGGCCTACCGCAAGCTGGCCCGCGCCTACCACCCCGACAGAAACGCGGGCGATGCCAAGGCCGAGGAGCGCTTCAAGGAGGTGAACAGCGCCTACCAGGTGCTGGGCGACCCCGAGCAGCGCCGCCAGTACGACGCGCTGCGCCAGCAGGCCCGCTGGCAGGGCCAGCGCCACGCGGGCGGCGGCCAGGCCACGCTCGACCCCGAGGACTTCGGCGATCTGTTCGGGGCCGATGGGCCATACGCCGATCTGTTCGGCTCGCTGTTTGGCGGCGCGGCTGGCCGCGCGGCCCAGCAGCGGCCCAGGCGCGGGCGCGACATGGAGATCGTGTGTGAAATCTCGCTGGAGGAGTCGTTCAATGGTGCGAGCCGCGTGATCCAGGTGGGTGAGCGCACAATCGAGGCCAAGATCCCGCGCGGCGTGGCCGATGGCTCGCGGGTGCGGCTGGCCGGGCAGGGCGCGGCGGGCGCTCCGGCGGGCGATCTGTTCTTGGTCATCCAGCTGCTGCCGCACCAGCGTTTCAGCCGCGAGGGCGACGACCTGACGGCGGATGTGGATGTGGACTTTCTGACGGCGGCGCTGGGCGGGGTGGCCCGTGTGGCCGGTCTGGATGGCGCGATCAAGCTGCGCATCCCGCCGCGCACCCAGGCGAGCACGCGCTTCCGGCTGCGCGGCAAGGGCATGCCCCGCCTGGGCAGCCCCGATCAGCGCGGCGATCTGTATGCGCGGGTGCGCCTGGTGCTTCCCGAGAATCTGAGCGATGCGGATCTGGCGGCGCTGCGGGCGCTGCGCGATGGCACGCGGTCTGCACAGGCAAACGAGCAGAACTAGCTGAAGCAGAGAGGAGCGATCCCCTCGGCCCTGCACGTGGGGCCGAGGGGCCGATGAGCGATGAGCAATATGATGACAAGCGAGTATATGCTGCCGGGGTCGGCGCAGGGGGCCGCGCTGGCGATGGGCGACTGCCCCGCCGCCGATGCGCTGCCCGATGAGGTGTGGGCCACCTTCGCCGCGCTCGATCTCGACCGCGCCAGCGTCGAGGCGTTTATCGCCATCCGCCGCCGCGTGGCCGCCCTGAAGGCCGAGCTAGCCCGCCGACGCGCGGCGCTGGCCTAGATCGCCCCGTAGGCCCGCAGCGTGCGCACGGCCTTCACCGTCACCCATCCCCGCCACTCCAGCGCGCACGCAGGGCTGATCGCATCCCACATTATTTCCCACCCTCCATCCTCGCGCTGCGCCGCCGCAAGCGCCGCGAGGCTTTTTTGCACCCGCCGCTCGTCGAACAGCGTGCGGCAGTAGCTCTGCGGGCTGGGTGCCCAGTCGAGCACGCCGTGGGCGTAGCCCGCCGCGCCCTCGTCGGCCACCGCGCCAGCGTCGAGGATGCGCTTGCCGATGCGGCGCAGCTCGCGCTCGGCCCGGGCGCGCTCGGGGGAGTGCTCTAGGAAGCAGATCATGGGCATCAGATCATGGTACTCGGTCGAGTCGGACTGCTCGATGGCCTTCCAGCAGAAGGGCACGGCCTGTTCGAGCCAGGGGTGGGCCACGCCGTGCTTGAGCAGCAGCCCGGCCAGCGCCGCCGTGGGGTTGGCCGAGGCGGGCGGGTTCTCGCTGGGCGTCCACCAGGGCGCGTGGGGGTAGCCTGCCACCGTGGGCAGCACGTAGGGCACCCCGCCCTCGGGCGTGGTGATACCCTGCAGGTAGGCGCAGGCCCGCGCCACCATGGGGTCGGCGAAGCTGTGCAGCATGTCGAGCACGTGGAAGGCGATCTCGACGGGCTGCGGCGCGCTGAGCGGCGTGCGGATGTCTGGCTCAAGCGCGTGGCCAAAGCCGCCATCATTGTTTTGGTAGGCCCGCAGCGCGTCGAGCGCGGCCTGGCGTGGCCCGCCGAGAAAGAGGTGGGAGAAGATCTGTCGGTCGATCAGCCGCGCGTTGCCCCAGATGTAGGATGCGGCCCGCTTGATGGTCTCTGGCATGATGAGTTCTCCTCTATAGCTGCCCACGATATGATCTGCCGAAGCAGGCTGTTGCTTCTCCGCCCCGCTCTTCTCTCCGGCGTTCGTTCTAGGTGCCGCGCCTTTTCTGCGCTGCGCGTGTGCTGATCAGTTGGGCTGTTCCCCTTTCCTGCTCACGGGTGCCGATGGGACTGCCGAGCTTCTGGGCAGCATTGGCGAAGGCCAGTGCACCGCTGGCGGAAGGCAGTGCACCGCTGGCGAAGGCCAGTGCACCGCTGGCGAAGGCCAGTGCACACCTGGCGAAGGCCAGTGCACACTCGGCGGAAGGCAGTGCACACTCGGCGGAAGGCAGTGCACCGCTGGCGGAAGGCAGTGCACTGCTGGCGAAGGCCAGTGCACCGCTGGCGGAAGGCAGTGCACCGCTGGGAAATCACAGGGTTGAGCTTGCCGATGTACCTGGTGCCCGCCGCCATAGAAAAAAGCCGCAGGAAATGACACCATGTGCAACCGGCGCTGGTCACATGATGGTCATCGTTGGCGCTAGAGCGATGTGCGTAAACCCTGTACTATTGAGGATACACCGTAACGCGGATATAATCGATCCTCTTTTTTTCTGGCAAGGGATGCTTTCCAATGTATCACCCCACGAGCCGAGTGCTCACCGTGTTGGAGCTGCTGCAGTCGCACCCGCAGATCAGCGGGCCGGATCTAGCGGCGCGGATGGAGGTGGATGTGCGCACGGTGCGGCGCTATGTGGCCATGCTGCAAGATCTGGGCATCCCCATCCGCTCGGTGGTGGGGCGGCAGGGCGGCTACGCGCTGCGCCCCGGCTTCAAGCTGCCGCCGCTGATGTTTCGCGACGAGGAGGCCATGGCGCTGTGCCTGGGGCTGCTGGTGGCGCGGCGTCTGGGCCTGGGTGCCACCGCCCCCACCATCGAGGGCGTGCTGGCCAAGGTCGAGCGGGTGCTGCCCGATGCGCTGCGCGAGCGGGTGCAGGCGCTCTACGCCACCCTGGAGCTGGATGTGGCTGGCCCGGCTGCGGTGGTGGAGAGCGTGCACCTAGGCATCTTGGGGCTTGCCACCCAGCGCGGGCGGCGTGTGCTGCTGCGCTACGCATCGGGCGAGGGTGTGCGCGAGCGCGAATTTGAACCCTATGGCGTGGCCTGCTATGGCGGGCGCTGGTATACCGCAGGCCGCTGCCTGCTGCGCGACGATCTGCGCGTGTTCCGGCTCGACCGCGTGCGCCACCTGGCCCTGCTGGATGCCGAGTTCGCGCCGCCGCAGGGCTTCGACTGCCTAGCACACATCACCCGATCGTTTGCCGATATCCCCGATATATGGGACTGCACGGTGATCCTTGGCACAGATCTTGCTTTGGCACGTAGTGCGTTCCCTGCATCGCTGGCGGTGCTCGAAGAGATAGAAGGTGGCACGCTGCTACGATCCTCGATCGACGATCTGGACATGCTGGCCCGCCAGATAGCGCGGCTTGGCTGTCCAATTACTGTGCTTGGCCCACCCGAGCTGCGCACCGCATTCCAGCGGCTTGCGGCGCTGCTGGCTGCGGCCTGACGCACATGTGTAGGGGTTATACGTTTTGGTTTGGCAGAACATTTTTACCACCAAGATTTCAAGACCCCAAGGAACAAAAGGGAACACATCCTATGGTTTCAGCATTGCTTGTTTGATCTGGATGTATTAGTTTTGGCAAACGTATAGGCCTTGTATGTGCCTAGCCATAGTCTGCCTGATTCGCAAGTTGATGGTATAGTTACACTGCCCTTCGCATAAAAAGCTAAGCCCTTCCCCCACCGCCCTCAAGCCGCCGCGCTGGCCGTGGGATACCTGGCCTACCACGTATGCGCCCAGGCGCATGCCACAAAATCCGTATCCGAGCACGAGGAAAAACACATCCATGACAGTAGCAGAGGATACCGACTCGTTAGACACGCGCAAGCTGCTGCGTGTGCTGATGGCGGTGAAAAAGGGTGATTTCTCGGTGCGCATGCCCGATGACCACACCGGCATCGCTGGCAAGATCGCCGATACGCTCAACGATATTATCGCGCTGAACGAGCGCACCACCCGCGAGTTCGAGCGGATCAGCACCGTGGTGGGCACCGAGGGGCGGCTCTCGCAGCGTGCTAGCCTGGGCGATGCCCACGGCAGCTGGGATGCCAATGTGGAGGCGGTAAACACCCTGATCTCCACCCTGGCCCAGCCCACCACCGAGGTGATCAACGTGATCGGCTCGGTGGCGCGTGGCGATCTCTCGCGCACCATCCCGCTGGAGATCGAGGGCAGGCCGCTGCAGGGCGACTTCTTGCGCACGGCCACCATGGTCAACACCATGGTGGATCAGCTGAACGGCTTCGCGTCGGAGGTGACGCGTGTGGCGCGCGAGGTGGGCACCGACGGCAAGCTGGGCGGCCAGGCCGAGGTCAAGGGTGTGGCGGGGGTCTGGAAAGACCTGACCGACAATGTGAACTCGATGGCCAACAACCTGACCGGCCAGGTGCGCAACATTGCCGAGGTGACCACCGCCGTGGCCAACGGCGATCTGAGCAAGAAGATCACCGCCGATGCGCGCGGCGAGATTTTGGAGCTGAAGGATACCATCAACACGATGGTGGACCAGCTGAACTCGTTTGCGTCGGAGGTGACGCGGGTGGCGCGCGAGGTGGGCACCGACGGCAAGCTGGGCGGGCAGGCTCAGGTGAAGGGCGTGGCGGGGGTCTGGAAAGACCTGACCGACAACGTGAACTCGATGGCCAACAACCTGACCGGCCAGGTGCGCAACATCGCCGATGTGACCACCGCTGTGGCAGGCGGCGACCTGAGCAAGAAGATCACCGCCGACGCGCAGGGCGAGATCTTGGAGCTGAAGAACACGATCAACACGATGGTGGACCAGCTGAACTCGTTCGCGTCGGAGGTGACGCGTGTGGCGCGCGAGGTGGGCACCGACGGCAAGCTGGGCGGCCAGGCCGAGGTGAAGGGTGTGGGCGGCACCTGGAAAGACCTGACCGATAATGTGAACCTGATGGCCAACAACCTGACCACCCAGGTGCGCAATATCGCCGAGGTCACCACCGCCGTGGCGGGCGGCGACCTGAGCAAGAAGATCACCGCCGATGCCAAGGGCGAGATCCTCGACCTGAAGAACACCATCAACACCATGGTGGATCAGCTGAACGGCTTCGCGTCGGAGGTGACGCGGGTGGCGCGCGAGGTGGGCACCGATGGCAAGCTGGGCGGGCAGGCTCAGGTGAAGGGCGTGGGCGGCACCTGGAAAGACCTGACCGATAATGTGAACCTGATGGCCAACAACCTGACCACCCAGGTGCGCAACATCGCCGATGTGACCACCGCCGTGGCCAAGGGCGATCTCTCGCGCAAGATCACGGTCGATGCGCAGGGCGAGATCCTGGAGCTGAAGAACACCATCAACACCATGGTGGACCTGCTGAACGGCTTTGCGTCGGAGGTGACGCGGGTGGCGCGCGAGGTGGGCACCGAGGGCAAGCTGGGCGGCCAGGCCGAGGTGAAGGGTGTGGGCGGCACCTGGAAAGACCTGACCGACAACGTGAACCTGATGGCCAACAACCTGACCACCCAGGTGCGCAATATCGCCGAGGTCACCACCGCCGTGGCGGGCGGCGACCTGAGCAAGAAGATCACCGCCGACGCCAAGGGCGAGATCCTCGACCTGAAGAACACCATCAACACCATGGTCGACCAGCTGAACTCGTTCGCCTCGGAGGTGACGCGCATCGCCCGCGAGGTGGGCACCGAGGGCAAGCTGGGCGGCCAGGCCTATGTGCGCGGCGTCGGCGGGGTCTGGAAAGACCTGACCGACAACGTGAACTCGATGGCCTCGAACCTGACCGGCCAGGTGCGCAATATCGCCGACGTGACCAAGGCCGTGGCCAACGGCGATCTCTCGCGCAAGATCACCGCCGACGCGATGGGCGAGATCCTCGACCTGAAAGACACGATCAACCGCATGGTCGATCAGCTAAACTCGTTCGGCTCGGAGGTGACGCGGGTGGCGCGCGAGGTGGGCACCGACGGCATCCTGGGCGGGCAGGCCAACGTGCCCGGCGTGGCGGGCATCTGGAAAGAGCTGTCCGACAACGTGAACTCGATGGCCAACAACCTGACCGGCCAGGTGCGCGGCATCGCTCGCGTGGTGACAGCGGTGGCCAACGGCAACCTGAAGCGCAAGCTCACGCTCGACGCCAAGGGCGAGATCGCCGCGCTGGCCGAGACCATCAACGAGATGATCGACACCCTGGCCACCTTCGCCGACCAGGTGACGACCGTGGCGCGCGAGGTGGGCATCGAGGGCAAGCTGGGCGGCCAGGCCAACGTGCCCGGCGCGTCGGGCACCTGGCGCGACCTGACCGACAACGTGAACCGGCTGGCCGCGAACCTGACCACCCAGATCCGCACGATCGCCGAGATCGCCACCGCCGTGACCAAGGGCGACCTGAACCGCTCGATCGACGTGGAGGCCCAGGGCGAGGTCGCCGAGCTAAAAGACAACATCAACCAGATGATCGCCAACCTGCGCGACACCACGCTGAAGAACACCGAGCAGGACTGGCTAAAAACCAACCTTGCCCGCTTCAGCCGCCTGCTGCAGGGCCAGCGCGAGCTAGAGACCGTGACCCGCATGGTGCTGTCGGAGCTGGCCCCGCTGGTGCACGCCCAGAAGGGCCTGTTCTACATGATGAGCGAGGACGACGGCCAGCCGCTGCTGCGCATGCTCAGCGCCTATGCCTTCCGCGAGCGCAAGCACATTTCCAACCGCTTCCGCATAGGCGAGGGCCTGGTGGGCCAGTGCGCGCTGGAGAAAGACCGTATCCTGATCACCGATGTGCCGCGCGACTACATCCAGATCAGCTCGGGCCTGGGCGAGGCCCCGCCGCGCAACATCGTGGTGCTGCCGGTGGTGTTCGAGGGCCAGGTGCGCGCCGTGATCGAGCTGGCCTCGTTCCAGAGCTTCAGCGACATCCACCTGACCTTCCTCGACCAGCTGATGGAGAGCATCGGCATCGTGCTCAACACGATCGAGGCCAACATGCGCACCGAGGTGCTGCTCTCGCAGTCGCAGTCGCTGGCCGAGGAGCTGCAGGGCCAGCAGGCCGAGCTGACCGAGACCAACCAGCGGCTGGAGGAGCAGGCCCGCACGCTTAAGGCATCCGAGGAGCTGCTGAAGCAGCAGCGCGAGCAGCTGCAGCAGACCAACGAGGAGCTGGAGGAGAAGGCCGAGCTGCTGGCCCGCCAGAACCTGGAGGTGGAGCGCAAGAACCGCGAGATCGAGCTGGCCCGCCAGTCGCTGGAGGAGAAGGCCGAGCAGCTGGCGCTCTCATCCAAGTACAAGAACGAGTTCCTGGCCAACATGTCGCACGAGCTGCGCACGCCGCTCAACTCGATGCTCATCCTCTCCAAGCTGCTGGCCGAGAATGTCGACCGAAACTTGAGCGAGAAGCAGACCGAGTTCGCCAACACGATCTACGCATCCGGGTCGGATCTGCTCAGCCTGATCAACGACATCCTCGATCTGGCCAAGATCGAGTCGGGCACCATGTCGATCGATGCCGACGAGATCGCCTTCGCCGACCTGCGGCTCACGCTTGAGCAGGGCTTCCGCCCGCTGGCGCACGACAAGCAGCTGGAGTTCACCATCGACCTAGACAGCCAGCTGCCGCGCACGATCACCACCGACACCAAGCGGCTGCAGCAGGTGCTGCGCAATCTGCTCTCCAACGCCTTCAAGTTCACCGAGCAGGGCGGCATCCACGTGAAGATCGCCCCGGCGCAGGGCGGCTGGTCGCCCGACAGCGGCGCGCTGAACAGCGCCACGCGCGTGATCGCCTTTAGCGTCAGCGACACCGGCATCGGCATCCCAGCCGATAAGCAGCGCATCATCTTCGAGGCCTTCCAGCAGGTGGATGGCACCACCAGCCGCAAGTACGGCGGCACCGGCCTGGGCCTCTCGATCAGCCGCGAGATCGCCACGCTGCTGGGCGGCGAGATCCGGCTTTCCAGCGAGATCGGCCAGGGCAGCACATTCACGCTCTACATCCCCGACGACTACTACGCCCTGCCGTCCGAGGGCGAGCCAGCGCCGCGCCGCGAGCCACCGAGCCTGCCGCCGCGCCGCCCTGCCCTGCCCGCCGAGCCTGCCGCCGCGCCCGCCGAGAGCGCGCCGCAGCCCCAGATCGCCGACGACCGCGCCGAGATCCACGAGGGCGACCACACGCTGCTGATCATCGAGGACGACCCGACGTTCGCGCGCATCCTGCTCGACACCGCCCGCGAGAAGGGCTTCAAAGGCATCGTGTCGCTCAGCGGCGAGGAGGGCCTGCTGCTGGCCCGCCAGTACCGCCCGCAGGCGATCACGCTGGATCTGGTGCTGCCGGGCGTGGGCGGCTGGACGATCTTCGACCGCCTGAAGCACGACCCATCCACGCGGCACATCCCCGTCCACATCATCTCGGGCGTGGATGAGCGCCAGCGCGGCATGCACCTGGGCGCGATCGCCTACCTGACCAAGCCGGTGACGAAAGAGGCGCTGGATGACGTGTTCACCAGCATCCACGGCTTCCTAGAGCGCAAGGTCAAGAACTTGCTGATAGTGGAGGACGACGAGGTGCAGCGCCAGAGCATGATCGCCCTGATCGGCAACGGCGATGTGCACACCACCGCCGTGGGCAGGGGCGAAGAGGCCCTGGCCATCCTAGCCACCGAGCACTTCGACTGCATGGTGCTCGACCTGGGCCTGCCCGACATGTCGGGGGTCGATCTGATCAAGCGCATCAAGCAGCAGCAGAGCCTCAGCACGCTGCCGATCATTGTCTACACCGGCAAAGATCTGAGCCGCCGCGAGGAGACCGAGCTAAAGCGGATCTCGGACACGATCATCATCAAGGATGTGCAGTCGATGGACCGCCTGCTCGATGAGACCGCGCTGTTCCTGCACCGCGTGGAGGCCAACCTGCCCCAGCCCACGCGCCAGATGCTGGAGGAGCTGCACAAGTTCGACCCGGTGCTGGCGGGCAAGAAGGTGCTGATCGTCGATGACGATGTGCGTAACATCTTCGCGCTCACCAGCGTGCTGGAGCGCCACAACATGCAGGTGGTCTACGCCGAAAATGGCCGCGATGGCATCGAGATCCTGCAGGGCACGCCCGAGATCAGCATCGTGCTGATGGATGTGATGATGCCCGAGATGGATGGCTACGACACCATGCGGGCCATCCGCAAGCAGCGCAAGTACAAGGCGCTGCCGATCATCGCGCTGACGGCCAAGGCCATGAAGGGCGACCGCGAGAAGTGCATCGAGGCGGGCGCGTCGGACTATATCACCAAGCCGGTCGACACCGAGCAGCTGCTCTCGCTGCTGCGCGTGTGGCTGTATAAATAGCGGGGGCTACGCCGAACCAGGATGGATCTGCGGTGCGCGCAGCCGCACCGCAGATGGGCGCAAGAGCTATGGCAAAAAATGACCTTGAGGAGATCGAGATCCAGCTGCTGCTGGAGGGGATCTACCGCCACTATGGATTCGACTTCCGCGACTACGCGCTGGCCTCGCTGCGGCGGCGGGTGTGGAACAGTGTGCGCGCCGAGGGCCTGAGCACCATCTCGGCCCTGCAGGATCGCATCCTGCACGACCGCGCGGCCCTGGAGCGCTTTCTGCTGGGCGTGTCGGTGAATGTGACCGCGATGTACCGCGATCCGAGCTTCTACCTGACCTTCCGGCGGCGGGTGGTGCCCATCCTGCGCACCTACCCGTTCATCCGGATCTGGCACGTGGGCTGCTCGACCGGCGAGGAGGTCTACTCGATGGCCATCCTGCTGCAGGAGGAGAACCTCTACAGCCGCTGCCGGATCTACGCCACCGATATGAATGAGGAGGTGCTGCACCAGGCCCAGCAGGGCATCTTCCCGCTGAACCGCATGCGCGAGTACACCAGCAACTACCTGCGGGCCGGCGGCCTGCGCTCGTTCTCCGAGTACTATACCGCCGCCTACGAGAGCGCGATCTTCAGCGCATCGCTGCGCGACCATGTGGTATTCTCGCAGCACAACCTGACCATGGATGGCCCGTTCAACGAGTTTCACGTGATACTCTGTCGGAATGTGCTGATCTACTTCAACCGCGCGCTGCAGGAGCGGGCGCACAGCCTGTTCTACGACAGCCTGGTGATGTTTGGCCTGCTCGGGCTAGGTCAGCAGGAGACGATAGCCTTCAATACCCACGAGCACCACTACGAGGAGCTGGTGCGGGGCGAGCGTCTGTATCGGCGTATTGCCTAGCGTGGCGAAGCTGGCGCGCGAGGGAGGGCATATGGCGCAACCGTATGGTCTGGTGGTGGTCGGCACATCGCAGGGCGGCCTGAACGCCCTGATCCAGCTGCTGGGCGGCCTGGATGCCAGCTTCCCGCTGCCGCTGGCGGTGGCCCAGCACCGCTCGCCCGAGGATGGGCACGGGCTGGCCGATTTCCTCTCGCAGCATAGCCCGCTGCCGGTGGTGGAGGTGGAGGACAAGTCGCCGATCACGCCGGGCCAGGTGGCCCTGGCCCCCGCCGACTACCACCTGATGATCGATGGCACCACCTACGCGCTCTCGACCGAGGCCCCGGTCAATAGCGCGCGACCCTCGATCGACGTGCTGTTCGAGACGGCGGCCCTGGCCCTGGGCGCGCGCGCGGTGGGCATCATCCTCACCGGCGCGAGCCACGATGGCGCGGCGGGCCTGGCCGCGATCAAGCGCGCTGGCGGCGTGGCGGTGGTGCAGACCCCGGCCAGCGCCGAGAGCCGCACCATGCCCGAGGCGGCTATCCACGCCACCTCGGTTGACCACCTGCTGCCGCTGGATGAGATCGCGCCGCTGCTGCAGCGCCTGCGCCATGGCGGCGCTACCACGCACTCCAAGGACCATCGCTCATAGGCTGAGGTGACCTGACATGCAATCTGAACATCCGGTAAATATCCTGCTTGTCGATGATCGCCCCGAGAATCTGCTGGCGCTTGAGGCGCTGCTGCGCCCGCTGGGCCACACCATTGTCAAGGCTTTCTCGGGCACCGAGGCCCTGAAGAGCCTGCTGCAGCATGATTTCGCGGTCATCCTGCTGGATGTGCAGATGCCGGGCATGGATGGCTTCGAGACCGCCGAGCTGATCCGCGGGCGCGAGCGCTCGCAGGGCACACCGATTATCTTCCTGACGGCCGTCAACACCAGCGAGGGCCATGTCTTCCACGGCTACTCGCTGGGCGCGGTCGACTACCTGCTCAAGCCGATCGTGCCCGAGATCCTGCTGTCGAAGGTGAATGTGTTTGTCGACCTGTGGGTGAAGACCGAGAAGATCCGCCGCCAGGCCGAGGAGCTAGAGCAGCGCGTGCAGGAACGCACCGCCACCCTGGCCGAGGCCAACGCCGCGCTGCGCAAGGAGATCGCCACCCGCCAGCGCGCCGAGGGCGAGCTGGCCCAGGCCCTGGTGCGCGAGCAGCGCGCCCGCGCCGAGGCCGAGGCCGCCGTGAAGCTGCGCGACCAGTTCCTCTCGATCGCCTCGCACGAGCTGAAGACCCCGCTCACCACGCTGTTTGGCTACGCCCAGCTCATCCAGCGCCGCTTCGAGCGCGCAGGCGAGGTCGAGCAGCAGAACAAGCGCCTGATTGATGTGGTGGTCGAGCAATCCAGCCGCCTGAATCGCCTGATCGAGACCCTGCTCAATATCTCGCGCATCCAGACCGGCCAGCTGCAGATCAGCGCCCAGCCGATGGATCTGGCCAAGCTGATGCGCCACGTGGCTGGCCAGGTGCAGTCTATGCTCGATCAGCACACGCTGCTGCTTGAGGGCTGCGACAGCGAGCTGATGATCGATGGCGACGAGCTGCGGATCGAGCAGGTGCTGCACAACCTCATCCAGAACGCGATCAAGTATAGCCCGGCTGGCGGCCAGATCGCCGTGCGGCTTGAGGACGACGAGGCCACCTGCACGATCTCGGTGGTCGACCGTGGCATCGGCATCCCAGCCCACGCGCTCGACCGCCTGTTTGACCGCTTCTACCGCGCCGACAACGCCGACGCCCGCAACATCAGCGGCATGGGCGTGGGGCTGTTTGTGGTGCGCGAGATCGTGGAGATGCATGGCGGGCGGATCGAGGTGGAGAGCCAGCTCGACCGCGGCAGTACCTTCCGGGTGCGGCTGCCCAAGGTCTGGCGGGGCGAGCCAGCCGCCGCGCAGGCCGCCGCCGAGGCCTAGCGCCTAGGCCGCACGGTAGCCGCCACCCCGCAGCACGGGCGCGGCGGCGCTGCAGCCCAGCTCGGCGGCCAGCGCCACGTCGGGCGCGAAGCCCTTCTCGGCCAGCTCGCGTCCGCTGGCGCACTGCAGCAGCAGCTCGGCCAGCCTGTCCCGCGCGGCCAGGAACGCCGCCTCGGCCACCTGGGCCTCGGGCGATTTCTCCCCGCGCATGTGGTGGATGATCGCCCCCGCCCCGATCTGGTCCTCCACCCCTGGCCGCAGGCTGCCGTCGGGCCAGCGCTCGCCCGCCGGGATGACGGCTACGCGCGGCCCGCAGGCCTGGGCCGCCCGCGCCACCGCCGCCGCGTTGCGCAGGCAGCCCGCGAAGGTGGGCGTGGCCCCTGTGCCCAGCGAGAGCGTCGCGCCGTTGGGCGAGGGCAGCACCAGCCTGGCCCCCGCCGGAAGCCCCAGCAGCGAGCGGGGTGAGAGCGTGTAGCCCTGGCTGCTGCGCGGCCCCGCCAGCAAGGCCCCGCGCTCGCGGGCGTACTCCTCGGCGCTGTCGTCGCGGAAGCGGTAGGGCAGCACCTCGGCCCCACGCTCCACCGCCACCGCCACGCACGTGCTGAACGACAGCACATCCACGATCACCACCGCGTCGCACAGCGGCGCAAGCTGGGCCACCCCGCGCTCGCCCCACTCGCAGCAGATCAATAGCTCATTCATCGATGTATACCTTTCCCTCGTTTTTGGCATCCGATTATTTTATGCCTAGGCGAGATCTCGCAGCATAGCACATCAGATTTTTATTGATTGGATTCTTAGTTAGGTGTAGAATAGGCGCGCTTGGGAAGTTGGGATGTAAAACAGGAGCTTTTTCGAGTGTAAGTATGAGAAAACATATAATATTCGCCTTCGCATCTTCGATAATTCTTTCCGCCTGCGCTTTTGGAAATGAATATGATGCGCAATCTGATATAAATAGCCAGCGAAGCGGCGCAGTGATCTCCTTCGGCACAGAAGAACCTGAGCTGTATGCGCCAATCATCGCGCGCTTCAACGCGCAGCACCCCGAGATCCATGTGCAGACTGTAGAACTGACCGATGCGTCTGGTAGCCCTCTTGAGATCGCCAAGAACATCGCTCGCGCTGCCGATGTCAGCCTAACATCTGGCTTTCAAACCAGCGAGGTGTGGGATAGCAACCTGCTGCTCGATCTGCGGCCTTTTTTTGAACCCGATGCGACATTTCAGCCCACCGACTACTACCCTGGCGTGATCGAACAGGCCAGCTACCATGGCCGCGTGTATAGCCTACCGCTCCAGATGCACGTGCCGCTGCTGCAATACAACAAACGCCTGTGGGACGAGGCAAAGCTGCCAGCGCCAGCGCCCGGCCAATCTTGGCAGGCGCTGCTCGATGCAGCGACCCAGCTGGCGCATACCCGCCCCGATGGCACCCATGTGTATGGCATTGCGGTAGGGGCAAATGGCTCTGATCTGTTTTTGGCGCTGCTAGGCGAGCAGGGCATTAATCCATATGGAGAGCAAACGCTGCCCTTCGAAAGCGACAAGGTTGCCCAGGTCCTGACCCGCGTGCGCCAGCTTGTGCGGGATGGTGTGGTCTATCCTGGCCCAGCAGGCGATGAAATATTCGACTACGACCAGCTCATCACCACGCAGCAGGTTGCTATCTGGCCAGCGCTTCACTATAACAGCACGCTGAATCATGACACTCGAACGTTTGAATTTGGCACTATGCCGATTCCCACCACATACTTCTCAGATGATATACCGCTTGAGCCGAGCCTGATCATCAGCGCAGGAACACAGCACCCGCAGGAAGCCTGGAAGCTGCTATCGTTTCTGACCCACGCGCTGCCAGAGGCAGATTATAGCGCTATCCCCCCAGCAGTGCGGGAGATTCCGGTCCGTCGCTCGCTGCTTGAGCAGCAGCAGACCTGGCAGCAGATGGAGAGCGACCCCGAGGCCCGCGCAGCGCTTCAGTTCGCGCTTGACCGCCCTTTTCCGGCGTCTTTTACCCCCTCAATAAGCCCTGGCCGCTATCACGCACTCTACAGTTTGGTGAATGGCGTTATCGAAGACAACCTGCCTATCGCCGAGGCGGCTGCGCGGGCCAAGGAAGCGGGGGCGGAGACCGATGCATCCTGGCCCACCCCGCCGCCGACCAGCGGCCCATTCACCGTGAACACGCCTATCCCCGAGACCCGCAATCCGCTTGCCGAGCGCGTGGTCTTCAGCGCGGCAGGGCTGGATTCTGCCAAGCTCCAGCCGCTGGCGCGCGCCTTCCAGGAGCAGCACGCCGACCTAGAGATCGTGCTGGACGGCAGCGCGACGCCGCCCGACTGCTTCGCCCAGCCCGCCGCGCTCGCCGACCCCGGCCAGAAGCTGCTCGACCTTCAGCCCTTCGCGGATGCCGATCAGCGCTTCCAGCAGGGCGACATTCCGGCGGCGTGGTGGTCGCCCTATCGGCGCGGCGGCACGCTCACAGGTGTGCCGCTCGCTGTCCTGGTGCGCTGGGTGGGCTATGCGCAGCCTATCGCCGCCGCGCACCCCACCGCCAAGCTTGGCGGCGACTGGTCGCTTGAGACATTGCCCGCCACCGTGGAGCAGCTTTCCCAGACCCCGGCGAAGCCCGCGATCTACGGCAGCCTCGACCCAAGCCCGAAGTACACCATCCCGTTCTTTCTGGGGCGCTTTCAGGCCAGCCTGTGGCGCACCGAGCAGGGGCGGCAGGTGCCGAACTTCACCGACCCGCAGGTGGTCAAGGCACTGCGGGCCTACATCGACTTCCTGGCGGCGGGCCAGCCCGCCAGCGCCGCGCCAGATTCGCTCGGCTCAGCGGCGATTCAGCAGCTGGTCAACGAGCAGCAGGTTGGCCTGTGGTTTGAGTTCGCGCCCATCCCCGCGCATCTGGCGGATTCGCAGATCGGGGTTGCCGCGCCGCCCTTTGGCGCGCAGGGCCTCGCCGCCGATGATTTTATCGTGCTTGGCCTGCACATCAGCGCCGAGAGCAGCCACCAGCAGGCGTGCTGGCAGTGGATCTCGTGGCTCAGCCAGCAGCGCGAGGCCCTGCCGCTGGGCCTGCTGCCCGCCCGCCGCTCGCAGGCCACCGACCCCGCCCTGGCCCAGCAGCTTGGGGCCGATACAGCGGCGCTGTTTGCGCGCTACGCCGATCTTGCCCAGCAGCCGCTTGCCAGCGCCACATCGAATCTGCTGCTCGACTCGTACCAAAGCCACTGGCTGCTCAAAGCCGTGGGCGATGCGCAGCGCGGCCAGCCGCTTGATACAGCGCTGGAGCAGGCCCAGCAGACCACGGCGGCCTATATGGAATGTCGCACTGCGGCTGAGTCAGAGGAGACATGCGCCAAGCAGGTAGACCCGCGCTTCCAGCAAGAAGATCGATGATTCTTGGCAATATCCAACACTATTTCCGGTTTTCTGATGCTATCGCCCGATAATCAATAGAACCAGCGAGAAAGGCAAAAACCTCGGCAAACGCCGAGGTTTTTGTGCTATCTGCTGTCTATCTTCGCTAGGATCTTATCCCAGCCCGCCATCCGTCGGGTACACATCCCGCACCGTCTCCAGGAACACCTCGGTCGCGGGCGAGAGGTCGCGGCCTCTGTGGCGCACCAGCATCACCGTGCGTGTCATCGCGGGGGCGTGGATGGGCCGCGCCGCCACATGCGGCCCCTGGCCCTCCGCCGCTGAGCGCGGCAGGATGGCCGCGCCCAGCCCCTCGGCGGCCAGCGCCCGCGCCGAAGTGGCCCCGCTCACCTCGCAGCTGATCTGCGGCGCGAAGCCGTGGTAGGCGCAGGCCGCCGCCACCAGCAGGCGCAGGCTGGCCCCGGCCTTGAACACGATCAGCGGCTCGCCACGCAGCGCAGCAAAGGGCACGCTGGGCATGGCAGCCAGCCGATGCGCAGGCGCGAGCGTAACCATCAGGCGCTCGCGGTAGAGCGGCGTGCAGATCAGGTCGGGGTGCTGCACGGGCGGGAACTCCACGCCCGGCTGGCCCTCGTGCTCGGCGGTGTGGATGAAGGCGATGTCCAGCAGCCCGCCCAGCACCATGGCGGTCAGCTGGTCGGTCATCTCCTCGATCAGGTGGATCTCCAGCCCTGGGTAGCGCTGGTGGAAGCGGGCGATCAGCGGCGGCAGCGTGCCCTCGGCCACCGTCTGCAGCGTGCCGATCGACACGCGCCCGCGCCGCAGCCCCGCGAAGGCCGCCATGGCGTACTCGGCGCGGTCCAGATCGGCCAGCAGGCCCTGGGCGTGGATGTAGAGCGCCTTGCCTGCCTCGGTCAGCGCCACGCGGCGGCTGGAGCGGTCGAGCAGGCGCACGCCAAGCTCGCGCTCGAGCTGGCGGATCTGCTGGGAGAGCGCGGGCTGGGCCAGGTGCAGCTCCTCGGCGGCGTGGGTGAAGTGGCGCAGCCGGGCGACGGCGGCGAAGGATCGTAGCTGGCGAATATCCATAATCAAATGATATCACAGCGATATGATCTTCATCTTTGACGTATTGATCGCGTGCCCCCATACTGAGCATATCGCATCGATTCGCGACAGATGTTCGCCCTGCCGAGCCTGTATCTCGGCGCTAGCCTGCTGCCAAGCGGCGGCAAAAGATTCTCATGGAAAACGAACCCTTCGACAAGCGCAGCATGGCCATCCTGGCGGGCAGCCATGTGATCAACGACATCAACCAAGGCGCGGTGCCCGCCCTGCTGCCCTTCCTGATCGCGCAGCGTGGCCTGAGCTACACCGCCGCCACCAGCGTGGTGCTGGCCGCCACCGTGATCTCGGCGGTGGTGCAGCCGCTGCTGGGCTACTACTCGGACAAGCGCTCGATGCCCTGGCTGCTGCCCATGGGCCTGCTGCTGGGCGCGGTGGGCCTGGCCCTGGCCGGGCTGGTGCCCAGCTACTGGATGATTATCGTCTGCGTGCTGCTGAACGGCTTCGGCGTGGCGGCCTACCACCCCGAGGGCTACCGCTTCGCCAACTACCTGGCGCGCAGCCGCCCGGCTCTGGGCATGAGCATCTTCACTGTGGGCGGGAACGTGGGCTTCGCGCTCGGCCCGCTGCTGATGGGCCTGGCGATCAGCGCGTGGGGCCTGCCCGGCACCATGGCGGTGATGCCGACCGCGCTGCTGGCCACCGGCGTGCTGCTGTGGGCTATGCCACGCTTCGCCAGGCTGCGCCCCGCGCCCCGCGCATCCAGGCAGGTGGCCGAGGCCAAGAGCGACTGGAGCGCCTTCGCCCGCGTCACCCTGGTGATCATCCTGCGCGCCTCGCTCTACTACGGCATGCTCTCGTTCGTGCCGTCGTACCTGATCCATGTGCGCGGCGTGCCGCTGGAGAGCGCGCCGTTCGCGCTCACGGTGCTCTCGATCTCGGGTGCGGTGGGCACGCTGCTGGGCGGCTTTTTGGCCGACCGCTTCGGCTACAAGCGCGTGCTGATGGTGCTGCTGGCGCTGATCACGCCCATGCTGCTGCTGTTCCTGAACGCGCCCACCCAGCTGGCCCTGCTGTGCGTGGGCCTGGTGGGCTTCGCCACGCTGGCCACCTTCACCATCGCCGTGGTGATCGGCCAGGAGTACGCGAGCGCCAACCTGGGCGTGGCCTCGGGCATCACCACCGGGCTGGCTATCGGCGTGGGCGGGGCCAGCACGCCGCTGTTTGGCCTGGTGGCCGATCACTTCGGCCTCACCGCCGTGTTCTACGTCCTAGGCGCGATGCCCATCCTCGCGTTTGTGATCGCCGCCACGCTGCCCGGCAGCAAGCGCCAGTCCCAGCCCGCCCCGCTGCCGCAGCCGGTGCCGAAGGGCGCGTAGCGGGAATCGTTAGAGCTGCTGCAAAGGCGGAGATAGCGCAAAACATGTGCGCTATCTCCGCCTTTTTGTTTCTCTTCTCGTTGTGAATATGGCTCTGGGAAGCGGTGTTTTTGGACAACGCATGATAGTAGTTTTGTGAACAGATTCAGGTACCATGGAACTATTGTGCGAACTTACACAAACAATTACGCTGAACCTATTCTTGTCGGTCATCATCAAGGAGATCCTATGGCCCTCGCGCAACGACGCTCTTTTCTTGGCTTGCCCAAAGCATCCGAGAGCTTGGCCAGCGCCGCCGTGCCCGCCCAGAACGCTCCGAGCGCCGCGCTGCCGCCGCTGGCGGTGATCGTGCTCAACCGGCTGGCCTATGGGCCGCGCCAGGGCGAGATCGATGCCTTCAACCAGCTGGGGGCCGACGACGACGCACGGCTGGCCGCGTGGGTCGGCCAGCAGCTCAGCCCCGACACGATCGACGATGCCGAGTGCCAGCAGGCGCTGAGCAACGCCCGCCTGAAGATCCGCTACGAGGCCTACACCGACTCCAGCGACTCCAGCAAGAGCTACCCCGCCCGCAACGACGCCGCCCCGCTGGGCTTCGTGCTCTCCGCCAAATCCAACGACGAGCTGACCCAGGAGCTGTGGCCGCGCTCGCAGTACAGCGTCTCGATGCACTACACCGAGCGCACCCGCCCCTTCGACGAGGTGCGGGTGGCCACCTGGATCCGGGCGGTGCAGAGCAAGCGCCAGCTCTACGAGGTGCTGGTGGACTTCTGGCACAACCACTTCAGCGTGAATGGCACCAGCGAGAGTTCGATCATGGCCACCTTCCCGGTCTACGACCGGATCATCCGCGCCAACGCGCTGGGCAACTTCCGCAGCTTCCTGGAGGCCGTCGCCAAGAGCACGGCGATGATGTACTCGCTGGATAACTACAACAACCGCGCCTCGGGCGCCGAGGGTGGGAACGAGAACTATGCCCGCGAGCTGTTCGAGCTGCACACCTTTGGCTCGGACAACTACTATAAGTTCTACGACGACCGCACCGCCATCCCCAAGCTGGATGATGGCGTGACCCCGGCAGGCTATATCGACGACGACGTGTACGAGGCCGCTTCCTGCCTGACTGGCTGGACGATCAACACCAGTAATGGCCTCTAC
Organism: Chloroflexia bacterium SDU3-3; assembly: GCA_009268125.1. Taxonomy (NCBI): domain Bacteria; kingdom Bacillati; phylum Chloroflexota; class Chloroflexia; species Chloroflexia bacterium SDU3-3. The sequence continues at coordinate 286,114 of WBOU01000002.1, forward strand.
ACCTTCAACGAGAGCTACCACTACGAGGGCGTGAAGGAGGTGCTGGGCACCCTCATCCGCACCCGCGACGTGGGCGCAGAAAATGAGGCCAAGCTGGTCTTCGACATGCTGGCCAAGCACCCGAAGGTGGCCGCGTACGTGTGCAAGAAGCTCTGCCGCCGCCTGATCGCCGACGAGCCGCCCCAGGCCGCCATCGATGCGGCGGTGGCCACCTGGATGGCCAACCTGGACAACCCCAACCAGCTGCGCGAGGTGGTGCGCACCATCGTCACCTCGGCGGAGTTCGCCGCCGCGTGGGCCCAGAAGGTCAAGCGGCCCTTCGAGGCGGTGGCGGCCTACCTGCGCGCCACCGGGGCGCAGCTGCCGGTCGACCAGACCTCGTACGATGGCAAGGAGAGCGGCGGCGGCTTCTGGGGAACCATCATGTACCAGATGAATGGCACCGGCCACAAGCTGTTCGAGTGGCCGACCCCCACCGGCCACCCCGACATCGCCAGCTACTGGATCAGCTCGAACAGCACGCTGCGGCGCTGGAACCTGCCCTTCCTGCTGGTGCAGAGCTGGGGCGGCAACATCACCACGCCGGAGATCAGCGGCTGGGATCCGACGAGTGAGGCCCGCAGCGTGACCCAGATCGTGGATGCCTGGATCGCCCGCCTGTTTGGCTACGCGATCAGCGACACCGTGCGCAGCCAGGTGATCGCGTTCTTCGCGCAGGGCGGCGACGCGGCCCAGCCGCCCGCGCCCACCCCCAAGGCCCCCGACTGGGGCAAGAGCGATGGCCTCAAGCAGCGCTACCAGGCCATGATCCAGCTGCTGGCCGCCAGCCCCGAGTTCCACAGCCGCTAAACCCCTGCCCAGCGCAGGATGAGGAGCATCCTAATGTCGATCTCACGACGCCAGTTTGTCGCTGGGTGCAGCACCGCGATCACCGCGATGGCGGGCGGGCGCATCGGCGAGCTTGTGTTTGCCGCCGAGCCGCAGGGCGATGCGACCTACACCACTTACCTACCAATGGTGATGACGCCCGACCAGATCTTTGTCATGGTCTTCCTGCGCGGCGGCTGCGATAGCCTCAGCCTCGTGTCGCCCTACGACGACGCGATCTACTACGCCAAGCGCGGCGGGGCCACCGGCGACACGCTGGTGGTGAAAAGTCCGCTCGCCATCGCGCCGAACAACGCGGCGTTTGGTGCGACCAGCAGCTTCGGGCTGCACCCCAACGCCGCCCCGCTCAAGGAGCTGTATGACGCGGGCAACCTGGCGATTGTGCACGCCACCGGCCTGAACGACGACACCCGCAGCCACTTCGACGCCATGGACTACATCGAGCGCGGCACGCCGGGCAACAAGAACACTACCAGCGGCTGGCTGGCCCGCCACATCCAGCTGATCGGCGAATCCACCGCGCTGCTGCCCACCATCTCGGCGGGCAGCGCTGCCCCCAACGCCCTGCTCGACTACAGCGGCGGCGTGGTGATGACCGACCTGAACAGCTACGGCCTAAGCGGCCCATACAGCTACAACAGCACCAGCAACCCCGCCATGCTGAACGCGCTCAACGCCATGTACACCGGCAGCGGGGCGTTTGTGGGCGCTGGCCAGCGCGCGCTGGAGGTGATCAACGCCATCCAGAGCCTCAAGAACGCCAACGGCGGCAAGGATCTGACCTACACGCCCGAGGCCAACGTCACCTACGAGAGCAACACGCTCTCGAACTCGCTCAAGATGCTGGCCCAGATTATCAAGCTGAACATGGGTCTGCGCATCGCCACGGTGGACTTTGGCGGCTGGGACACCCACGACAACCAGGGCACTAACGGCAACGGCTACTACGCCCGCCAGGTCGACACGCTCTCTCGCGCGCTGCACGCCTTCTACAACGACCTGCCCAACCACCGCAACCGCGTGACGGTGGTGGTGATGAGCGAGTTCGGGCGCAGGCTAGGCAAGAACGGCGGCGGCGGCACCGACCACGGCCACGGCGGCGCGATGTTTGTGCTGGGCGGCCATGTGAACGGCGGCAAGATGTACGGCGCGTGGCCGGGGCTGGCCGACCTGGATCAGAAGCAGGATCTGAAGATCACCACCGACTACCGCGCCGTGCTGGGCGAGGTGCTGGCACAGCGGCTGGGCAACGCCCGCCTGGGCAAGGTCTTCCCCGGCCTCCAGGTCGAGTCGGGCGGCGTGCTGGGCTACAAGCGCCTGGGCATCATCCCTGGCGGCGACGCGGTGATCGACTTCTCGGCCTAGCCTGCGGCGCACGCGGCGGGGCAGGGCGCTGTGCCCTACCCCGCTGTGCTGTCTCTGGCACGGTTTTTGCCTTAGAGCTGTTCAGCTATACGTATCACCCCAGCGCCAGGCGCTGGAGACGTTGGAGGAACAAGCTATGGTCGAGCGAGAGCGTATCGTGCGCGAGGAGATTGTGGAGACGCCGGGGCAGCGGGCGGTTGCCAGCGTGGAGCACCGCACCACCACGGTGCCCTCCGAGCGCGAGCGACGGCTGGCCTCGCTGCGGCGCACGCAGCGCGTGATCTACTTTGTGGCCAGCGCGATCGCCGTGCTGATCATGCTGCGCTTCACGCTGCTGGCGATGGCTGCCAACCCCGACAATGCCTTCGCAAGCTTTGTGTACGGCCTGAGCGGACTGTTTGTCGCGCCGTTCAACACCCTGTTTGGCGAGCCGACCCTGGGCAACAGCGTGTTCGAGATATCGAGCCTGGTGGCCATTGCGGTGTACTACCTGCTTGCCTGGGCCGTGATCAAGGTGGTGACTCTGGCATCGGCCCCGCCCGACGCCACTGGCGCTGCGTACGACGCCTAGCGTTTTTCAGCATACAAAAGCGGCCCGCCTATCGTGCCGATAGGCGGGCCGCTGCGCTTTCCGCTACTCCCACTCGCGCGGTAGGAACACCTGCACCAGCGTACCCTTGCCAGGCTCACTGCGCAGCTTGATCGTGCCCCGGTGCGCATCGATCACATGCTTCACGATCGCCAGCCCCACGCCCACGCCGTTCTGGCTGCGCGACATGGAGGTGTCGAGCTGAAAGAACGGCTTGAAGATATTCTCCTGCTCGACATCGGGGATGCCGATGCCAGTATCCTTCACAAACACGATAATGCCCTTGGGCGTATCCTCCACCGTCAGCAGCACCTGGCCGCCCGCCGGGGTGAACTTGATCGCATTGTCGATGATCTGGCGCAGCGCGTGTTCCACGCCGGTGGCGTCGCCGTGGTAGAGCGTGGTGGGCTGGATCTGGGCGCGCAGCGCCACGCCGCCCTCGTTGGCTCGGTGCTCCAGCTCGCCGATCACGCGGCGCAGCACCTCGTGCACCAGGAAGGGCGTGCGTTTCACATCGGCGGACTGCACCTGCTGTAGGTAGATCAGGCTGTTCAGCTGGTCGCCCAGCAGGCGGGCGTTGCGCGTGATCACCTGGATGGCCTCCTGCTGCATCGGCTCGAAGCTGCCCAGGGTGCCGCGCTCGAACAGGTCGAGGTAGCCTAGGATGGCGGTCAGCGGCGTGCGCAGCTCGTGCGAGATCGCGGCGAGGAAGTGGTTCTTGGCCTGGTCCAGCTTCTTCAGCTCCTGGTTGGCCTCGGTCACCTCCTGGATCTGCTGCTCCAGCCGCTGCACCAGCTGCTGGCTGTACTCGCGGAGGATCTGGGTCTCCTGGGCGGGCTGCAGCGTCTCGCGCTTGCCCGTCATGAACTCCTCAAGCTGCATCGGCAGGCGGCGCGGGTCGATCGGCTTGGTCAGGTAGCCGTCGCAGCCTGCGGCCAGGGTGCGCTCGCGCGTGCCGGGCTGCGCGTCGGCGGTGAGCGCCACGATCGGCGTGCCGTGCAGGTTGGGCATGGCGCGCAGGCGCGTGGTGGTCTCATACCCATTCATGGTAGGGATGTTCATGTCCACCAGGATGAGGCTCAGCATGCGGTCGGTGGCCTTGTCGATGCCTTGGGGGCCGTCGTCGGCCAGCAGCACGCGGTAGCCGCGCGCCTCAAGCACCCGCGCCACCAGCCGCTGGTTGTCGTGGTTGTCTTCGATATAGAGGATGGTTGGCTCTTCAAGCATGTGTGCCGTCCATTATGCTGCGGGCGTCATCTTGCGCCGCCTCGTTTTGGGGGTCGTGCGGGCCAAGCTCGGGCACTGGCAGGGTGAAGGTGAAGGTGCTGCCCTGGCCCAGCTCGCTCTCGACCCAGATCTGCCCGCCCATCAGCTCGACAAACTTGCGGGTGATCGCCAGCCCCAGCCCGCTGCCGCGCGCGCCCGTGCGGCCCGCGTGCACCTGGCGGAACTCCTCGAAGATCTCGCCGAAGTGCTCGGGGGCGATGCCGATGCCGGTGTCGCGCACGCCGATGGCGATAAAGGTGCGCGGCTGCTGCGTGCCCTCGGCCATCATGGTCATGGGGCGGGCGGTGATCGCCACCGTGCCTTCGCTGGTGAATTTTACCGCATTTGAGAGCAGGTTCAGCAGCACCTGCCGGGTCTTGGCGCGGTCGGCGTAGACCCGCAGCGACTGGCTGGGCAGGCTGGCGTGGATCTTGATCGGCTTGCCCACGATCAGTCCCTGCACCGTGTCGGTGACCTCGCCCACCACCTCGCTCAGCGCGAAGCTCTCGGGGCTGATCTCCACGCGGTTGGCCTCGATCCGCGCCAGATCCAGCAGCTCGTTGATCAGGTGCAGCAGCACCCGCCCGTTCTGGTTGATCGTGCGCAGATCCTCGCGCTGCATGGATGTGATCGGGCCATCCAGCTCATCCAGCATCACGGTGGAGAAGCCGATGATCGCGTTCAGCGGGGTGCGCAGCTCGTGCGAGATCGCGGCCAGGAACTGGGTCTTCAGCTTGTCGGCCTCCTGCGCGCGCTCCATGGCGGCGCGCAGCTCGGTGGTGCGCTGGGTCACCTGCTGCTCAAGGTGGTTGTAGAGCTTGGTGTTTTCGATTGTCAGGCCCACCACGCTGGCGTAGGTCAGCAGCTGCGCCGCGTCGCGCGGGGTGATCTCGCGCTGGCTGAACTGGTAGTCGGCGGAGAGCAGGCCGATGATCACCTCGTCGTGGCCGAAGATCGGCACCTGCACATAGCTCTCGCTCTGGGCCACTTCTTGCTTGGCCTGGGGGATCTTGGGGTGCTCCCAGGGGTTGTCGATGATCACGGCCTGGCCGCTGCGCATGATGTCGGCCTCGATGGTGCTGCCCTCCAGCGACACCGGATCGTTGTTGGCGGCCTCGATGAAGTCGATGGCCTGCTGCTCGTTGCCCTTGCCAAACGAGGCGGCGATGCAGCGCAGGTAGCTGCCCTCGGCCAGGTAGAGCGCGGCGCGGTCGAAGCCCAGGTCGTCGCACACCGAGCGCGGGATCATGTCCAGCAGCTCGGGCAGCGAGACGATGGTCTTGAAGCGGTTCGAGACCTCGTTCAGCGTGGCCAGGCGGTGCAGGTTGTCCTCTAGCTCATCCACCTGCTGGCCCAGGGCCACGCTCATGCTGTTGAACGAGCGCACCAGGTCGCCGATCTCGTCGTTGCTCTCCACCGCGATCTGGTGGCTGAAGTTGCCCGCCGCCACGCGCTGCGCCCCCAGCTGCAGCCGCCGCAGCGGGCGGGTGAGCCAGAGCGTCAGCGTGGCCCCCACCACCGGCAGCGCGATCAGGCTCAGCAGCAGGATGATCGCCACCTGGTTGCGCAGGTCGTCCTGCTGGGTGGCGATGTTGCTGCCCACCGCCTTGGCAGGGCCGCTGATCGCCGACTCGGGGTAGATGATGCCCACACTCCACCCCGAGTAGTTCACGGGCGCGTAGGCCAGGTAGATGTCATCCTGGTCCACCATCAGCCGCTTGATGCCGGTCTCGCCGTTCACCATGCGGTTCACCACCGAGCGCAGGCGCGGGTCGTCGGAGTCGAGCAGGTTCTCGGTGCGGAACTGCTCGTTCCACTGCAGGTTGTCGGTGCGCATCTGCGGGGCCACCAGCACCTGTCCGTCGCTGTTCAGCAGGAACGCGCCGCCCTGCGCGCCGATGTCGGTCTGCAGCAGGTCTTGCTGGATGGTCTGCAGCAGGATGTCGAAGCCGACCACGCCGATGACCCTGCCCTCGGTGTCGTACAGCGGGGTGGCGCAGGTCGTCACCAGCTGCAGCGTGTTGGCGTCCACGTAGGTGTCGGCCCACACGGTGCCCTTCTGCGTCTTGGCGGCCTTGTACCAGGGGCGGTCGCGCGGGTCGAACGAGTAGGGCAGCTTGTCGATGATGTCCTGGTTGAAGGCGATCACGCCGCCGGTCTCGAAGGCCACGTAGCCCAGGCTGATCAGCTGGTTGCGGGCGACCATGGTGCGGATGAGCGGGGTGATCTGGCGGGCGCGGGCCACAGTCTCGGGGTAGTTGGCGAGGTTGCGCGGGGTCGCGCCGCCCGGCACCACCCACACGCGCTCACCGCCGCCCTCGGTCGGCGGCCCGGCGGCGATCAGCGTGTTGGCATAGCCCGCGACGCTCTCCACCTGCTGCTGGATGTGGTCCAGGGTGGAGTTATAGAGCTTGGCCTTGTCGGCGGCTCGCTCGGCGAGGCTGTTCTCGGTCTGGCGTCGCAGCGCATCGATCGTCGACTCTTCGGCGGTGGCGCGCGCGGTGGCCAGGCTCTGAAGGCCGAACCAGCTGACCCCCAGCAGCGGGAGCCAGGCGAGCATGAGCGCCAGTGCCAGCAGTTTTGTGCGAATGTTCAGACGCAAGCGCCAGCGCGCCACACCTGTTCTCCAGATCGTATCGGTTGTTGTTCGGGTATGGCTACATGGTATTCGGTTTGCGAAAAAGCACAAGTGGCATATATGACGTTTTTCTGACAGCGGTAGTAGTGCTTTTTTGCTAGGTGGCGGCGCGGGCGATTTTATGGCGCTGGCAGCTTGGTGGGTGGGTGCCCTACACGGGCGGCACACAGGGGCCAGCCCTCACAGGGTGTTACTTCTTGCTGTCGGTGCTGGGCTTTTTCCATAAGCGATGGCAGTCGTGTGTGTTCGACGGGTGGGTGCCCTGCGCGGGCGGCGCCTAGGGGCCAGCCCCTAGGAACCCCGCAAGGGGGCGATGCCCCTTAGCAGGTGTCACTTTTCCGGTTTGCGCTGGGCTTTTTAAATGAGCGATGGCAGTGGTAGGTGTTTAGCGGGTGGATGCCCTGCGCGGGCGGCGCCTAGGGGCTAGCCCTTAGGAACCCCACGAGGGGGCGTTGCCCCCTTCGAAACCCCCAATTTGTAGCATTCCTATGCCGAAATCAGGCATCTGGTGTTCGTGCATATGGCCATCAAAACCATAGCGGCACCTTCGCCGCATGGGCCAGGTGGATGAGATTCCCGATCTCGGGTGCTGCGTATGGCCCGGCACCCGAGATAGTGTACTTTGTTGCTTCCAGATGCCTTGCCCAAAAAAGTGACACCTGCTGAGGGCGATGCCCCCTTTGAACCCCCAATTTTGGGTGTTCCAATGCTGTTCACAGGCTGCTATCATTCGTGCATATGGCCATCAAAACACGAGCAGCACCTTCGCCGTATGGGCCGGGTGGGTTAACATTGGCCCGATCCCGATGTTTCCCTTGGCGACCCTCACGCACGGTGGTCAAAACGAGCCTCGACCGGGTCAAAATGAGCCTCGACCGGGTCAAAATGAGCCTCGACCGGGTCAAAATGAGCCTCGACCGGGTCAAAACGAACCTCGACCGGGTCAAAATGAACCTCGACCGGGTCAAAATGAACCTCGACCGGGTCAAAATGAGCCTCGACCGGGTCAAAATGAACCTCGACCGGGTCAAAATGAACCTCGACCAGGTCAGGCTGGCCTGGCGCTTGCTCCCATCGGTGATGGCGGTTGTGGCGAGATGCATGTTCTCGTTCCCTTGGCGCCTTGGAGCCTTGGTGGTAAACGGTCCTCTTGAGCCTTCGCACCCTCGTGCCTTCATGGTATTCGCCCTCCTTGCGCAGAGCGGCGCTTCCGCATATACTTGTGGCAGCAGTACGGGCTAGAGAACGACGGCTAGAGGATTCGACGGCATGCTTGTGCTTTTTCAGCGTAGCTAGGTGATGGGCGAGGCAGGCGGGTTCACCCCCGCGCCGCCCATCACCTGCTGCGCTGGAACAGAAGCCCTGCACGCGCCGTGTGCCTCTAGCCATTCTTTTTGCACCGAAAAGTGAGGATTTACGTGGATTACTCTCTAGATACATTTGCCGCCCAGGTCAAGCAGGCCATCGCCGCCACCGGGCGGGTGCCCGAGGCGCAGATCGAGGTGGTCGCGCCCAAGCCCAACATCCCCGCCGACCTGGCCTTCCCGGCCTTCCGCGCCGCCAAGGAGCTGGGCGTGAACCCGGCCCAGCTGGCCCAGGAGCTAGCCGCCGCCATCCAGATCGCCCCCGAGTCGCTGATCGGCTCGGTGAGCGCGGCTGGCCCCTTCCTCAACTTCGCGCTCAAGCCCGAGCTGTTCGCCACCAGCGTGCTGGGCGAGGTGCACAGTATGGGCAAGCGCTACGGCAGCGACGACCTAGGCAAGGGCCAGACGATCATCATCGACTACTCGTCGCCGAATATCGCCAAGACTATGCACGTGGGCCACATCCGCTCGACGATCATCGGGCAGGCGCTGCACAACATCTTCTCGGCGCTGGGCTACAACGCCCTGGGCGACAACCACCTGGGCGACTGGGGCAAGCAGTTCGGCGTGAACATCGCCGCCATCGTCAAGTGGGGCAAGCCCGAGGCCGAGGGCGAGGAGGCGATCGCCCAGATCGATAAGCTCTACGCCGAGTACAACCGGCTGCTGAAGGCGGCGCTGGAGCAGGGCGACAGCTCGTATGACGACGAGGCCCGCTCGTGGTCGCTGAAGCTGGAGCAGGGCGACCCGACCGCCCGCGAGCTGTGGCAGTGGATGGTCGACCTGACCATCCAGGCCAACCAGACCAACTACGACCGGCTGGGCGTCAGCTTCGACCATATCTTCGGCGAGAGCTTCTACGCGGGCATGACCGACGGCGTGATCCAGGAGGCGCTGGACCAGGGCGTGGCCTACCGCGACGAGGCCGGGGCCGTGGTGGTGAGCGAGCTAGAGAAGAACATGCCGACCTTCCTGCTGCAGCGCAGCGACACCGGCACGCTCTACCACACCCGCGACGCCGCCACCATCAAGTTCCGCTGGAGCGAGTTCCACCCCGCGCAGATCATCTACGTGGTGGATGCGCGGCAGGAGCTGCACTTCCGGCAGTTGTTTGCGCTGTCGCGGGCCATGGGCTACGTGCCGCCCGAGGTGGCGCTTACCCACATCAAGTTTGGCACGGTGTTCGACCAGAACGGCGATGTGCTCTCGACCCGCAAGGGCAACATGGTCTACCTGAGCGACCTGCTGAACGAGGCCCACAGCCGCGCCCGCGCCGTGGTCGATCAGGCGAGCCAGGATCTGAGCGAGGCCGAGAAGGAGAAGATCGCCGAGGCGGTGGGCATCGGCGCGGTGATCTACAACGATCTGTACCAGGATCCCCGGCGCGACATCCGGCTCGACTGGGACAAGATGCTGGCCCTGGAGGGCAACAGCGCGCCCTACATCCAGTACATGAACGCCCGCTGCCGGTCCATCCTGCGCAAGGCCGCCGAGGAAGAGGCCGGACTGGGCCGACGCTCCAGCGCCGACCAGGCCGAGTACGCCGCGCTGCTGGTGCACCCCGCCGAGCAGGCGCTGGCCAAGCAGCTGGCCAAGCTGCCCGACGCGGTGCGCGAGGCGGGCGTGCGCTACGCCACCTTCGTGATCGCCGAGTGGTGCTACGAGACGGCGCGGGCGCTGGCCGGGTTCTACCGCGACTGCTCGGTGCTGAAGGCCGAGACGCCCGAGCTGCGGGCCGCGCGGCTGTATCTGGTGGCCGCCACCGCCCAGGCCCTGGAGAACGGCCTGGGCCTGCTGGGCGTGCGCGCCCCCGAGCGGATGTAGCCTTCGGGCTGGCGGGGGGCGTGCGCACGTCCCCCGCCGCACGCGCTGTGTTCCCGCCGCTTTAGCCGCTAGGCCGCGCCCGTGGCCTGCCCAACCCCACACTTATGCCACACCGAAACGCCCCGCTGCTGTGCCTGCTGGCCGCCCTGCTGCTGGCCGCCTGTGTCGCGCAGCCCGCCGCCACCACCCCTGCGCCCCCCACCGCCACGCCTGCCGCGCCCGCCGCGCTGCCGCCCGTGGTGGCCGTGGGCCACACGCTTGAGGCGGGCGGCCAGCCGTTCGAGATGCGCGGGGTGAACTACATCCACCCCACCACCGCCGATCTGGCCACCTGCTCGGCGCTGAACTTTGGGGCCGATGCCAACTGCCCGTGGGATCTCGCGCCGATCGAGGCCGACTTCGACCACCTGCAGCGGCTGGGCGTGAACACCATCCGCGTGTTCCTCAACTACTATGTGTTCGGCGGGGCGCAGCTGGCCGACCCGAGCTATAAGATGGATTACGCGCTCGACCACCTGGATGCGCTGATCGCCGCCGCCAACGCGCGCGGCATCTACGTGATGCCGGTGCTGCTGGCCAAGTACCCGCAGGATCAGTTCGGCGCGCAGAACGCCGCGTCGGCGCTGCGCATCCACGTGCGACCGGTGGTGGAGCACCTGAAGGGGCGGCCTGGGATCATCGTGTGGGATCTGTTCAACGAGCTGGACCTGGGCGGGCCGGTGGACGAGCGCTGCTGGGACTGGGACAACGGCGACTACGCAGGCTGCCTGCCCCTGGCCGAGCAGCGGCTGGCCTTTATCAAGGTCGTCCACGACGAGGTGAAGAAGATCGACCCGGAGCGCCTCGTGACCACCAGCGTGGGCTTCGCCAAGAGCTACTTCCGCCCCGAGAAGGCCAGCATCCGCCTGGCCGATGTGGTCGATCTCTACTCCTTCCACTACTACGACGACGACCCCTACAACTCGGGCCGCTACGCCGCCCACTGGTACTACGGCAAGGGCTTCCCCGCCGACCTGCGCACCGCCGCGCAGGATCTGTACAACCTGGGGCTAGACAAGCCGCTGCTCGTCACCGAGCTGGGCTTCCCCACCGGCGAGGGCACCAAGCGCAGCACCGCCGACCTCACGCGCGACCTGCGCACCGCCAGGGCCACCGCGCGCGAGCTGCAGCTGGCCGGGCTGCTGCTCTGGCCATTTCAAAATGACCCCGATCTGCTGATCGACGATCTCTTCACACGGCGCTAGATGGCATATACAATGGGGCTGTACGTAGCACGGTCGTATTCTTCCCACTACCTAGCGAGGTAGCCCCATGCCCAGCACCTATCGCGATATCGACATCACCTTCCAGCCGCGCGAGGGCGGCAGGCTGCGCTTCCAGGCCGACTCGGACCAGGGCCAGGCCAGCGGCGAGCTGCCCGACCTAAACGCCGACAGCGAGTTCCAAGAGCTGCTGCTCGGCCTGCGCACCGACGATACCTCCGAAGATGACCTGATCACGCTCGGGAAAAAGCTCTACAGCGCGCTGTTTCAGGGCGAGATGCTGAATCTGCTCATGCGCGTCAAGGGCGCGCTGTCCGAGGATCAGGGCATCCGTCTGAAGCTGCGCACCGCCCCCGGCGACGCCGAGGTGGCCGTGCTGCCCTGGGAGTTCCTGTTCGACCCGCAGCTCGATAACCCCTTCGTGCTGCTGGGCATCTCGGTGGTGCGCTACCCGCAGGCCCCAGTGCGCACCCCCAGCCTTGAGTGTAAGCCGCCGCTGCGCCTGCTGCTCACCGGCGCGCAGCCCAGCGACATGCCCAACGCCGAGGTCGATCGCGAGCTAGATGCGGTGATCGCGGCGCTGAAGGAGCGCAAGCTGCTGGATGCGAGCCGGATCGAGGTGGTGGAGGAGCGCCACCTGACGCGGGCCACGCTTCAGCGGCGGCTGCGCGAGGGCTTCCAGATCTGGCACTTTGCGGGCCATGGCGGCTTTAGCCGCGATAAGCGCAACGGGGTGCTGTTCTTCGAGGACTCGACCGGCAGCCAGGATGCGGTGAGCGCTCGCGAGCTGGGCATCCTGATGAGCGGCGGCGGCATGCGCCTGATCGTGCTGGACGCCTGCGAGAGCGGCGCGAGGGCCTCGGCTCCCTTCCGCAGCATCTCGCCCAGCCTGATCGCCAACGGCATACCGGCTGTCATTTCCATGCAGTTCGCAGTGCCCGAGGAGTCGACCACAGCCTTCGCAGGCGAGTTCTACTACGCGCTGAGCGAGGGCCTGCCGATCGACGCCTGCGTGACCGAGGGTCGTAAGGCGGTGGTGGGCATCTCCGGCCTGCGCCGCCCCGACTGGGGCATCCCCACGGTCTACACCCGCGCCAGCGATGGCGTGCTGTTCCAGCTGCCGAAGCAGGCCGCCGCAGATGGCGCGGCGGGCGGCATCAACATGCAGGGCGCGAACGTGCAGGGCAATGTGAACATCTCCAGCGGCAACAGTACCGTGAGCGGGAACACGATCAACATCGGCACGCCGAGCGATGTGCAGCGTGAGCGAGAATCGTTGCAGCAGCAGCTTTCATTCACGCGAAGGCGCAGCAGTGAGCTACAGAAGCAGAAGGCAATTTTTGGATTTAGCGCCGATCCGTCAATCATTATCCAGCTTGAAGAGACAGAGAAAGAGATTGCCCAGCTAGAGCAGCGGCTGCGCCAGCTGAGTCTGTAGGCGGTCTCATGCAGGGCCTATGCGTTTTCCAAAAGAATAAAAGAGAAGCAAACGAATAACGCAGGAAGCAGTAGCTTAGCTCTACACAGTTTGCTTTTTGGAGTCTTGGTGGTAAGAATGTTCTTCTGAACGAAAACGCATACGCCCTAGGGTCTCATACCTCTGGCACAGCGCTTGCCTGCTTTTGTGGTAGAGTAGTAGCGGAACCCACCGAATGTGCTTGAGGTGCATCAATGACGATAGATGGTGAAGGGCGCAGCCGCGTCGTGATCGAGGGAGTCACCCCCCAGCTCGATGGCGGGGCGTTTGCGATTAAGCGTGTGGTAGGCGAGAAGGTGGTGGTCGAGGCCGACGCCTTCGCCGACGGGCACGACCTGATCGGTGTGGCCGTGCGCTACCGCGAGGCGGGCGAGCAGGAGTGGCGCGAGGCCCCCATGGCCCTGCTGGACAACGACCGCTGGCGCGGCGAGTTTACGGTGGCCAAGGTGGGGCAGGCGTCCTACTGTGTGGTCGGCTGGATGGACCACTTCCAGTCTTGGGCGCGCGACATGGCCAAGCGCATCGCCGCCGACACGGTGACGCCGGTGGACCTGGAGATCGGTGCGCGCTTGGTGGATGCCGCCGCCGCCCGCGCCCCCAAGGCCGAGGCCAAGCAGCTGAAGACCTACGCCAAGGCCCTGCGCTCCGATGCGCGCTCGATGGCGCTTGAGCCCGAGCTGGCCCGGCTGATGGCGCGCAACGCCGAGCGGCCCTTCGTCACATCCTCGCCCGAGCTGCCGATCACGGTGGACCGCGAGCGCGCCCTGTTCAGCGCGTGGTACGAGATCTTCCCGCGCAGCACCGCCACCGAGCCGGGCCGCCACGGCACCTTCAAGGATGTAGAGGCCCGGCTGCCCTACATCGCCGAGCTGGGCTTCGATGTGCTCTACCTCACGCCCATCCACCCGATCGGCGAGACCTTCCGCAAGGGCAAGGACAACAGCCCCACGGCCCAGCCCGGCGAGCCGGGCAGCCCCTACGCGGTGGGCAACGCCCAGGGTGGCCACAAGAGCATCCACCCCGAGCTTGGCACGCTGGAGGACTTCCGCAGCCTGGTGCGCGCCGCCCGCGAGCACGGGCTGGAGGTGGCGCTCGACAACGCCTTCCAGTGCTCGCCCGACCACCCTTATGTGCGCGAACACCCCGACTGGTTCTACATCCGCCCCGACGGCAGCATCCAGTACGCCGAGAACCCGCCCAAGAAGTACCAGGAT